>NZ_JBYSVX010000032.1:0-66755 GCF_058986605.1 Pseudomonas sp. GW821-FHT07E12
GGCCATCAGTCCCGACGGGCTTTATCGGCAAAGCGTCGGGACTGATGGCCCGAGGCCACCCAGAGTCCCTCCCACAAAAGGCCGATCGCACCGGCCCACAAAAAGCAGATCGCACCGGCAGCGGGACGACGTCAGAGGTCATCGCCCATCCCGAATGCGAACAGAGCCAAAAAGAGCGCGACATCAGCTGCGCCTGCGCGTCGGCAACATGTCGCGCAGCACGCGGTCGCGGCGGACGAAGTGGTGCCACAGCGCGGCGCCGACATGCAGCGCGACCAGCGCCAGCAGCACCCAGGCGGCATCGAGGTGCCAGGCCTGCAGCGTGTCGGCAAGATCCGGATCGGGTTCCACCAGCGAAGGCAGCACCAGGCCGAACAGGTGCACCGGTTTGCCCAGCGCATCGCTCAGCGCCCAGCCGAGCAGCGGCAGCGACAGCAGCAGCGCGTACAGGGCGATGTGGGTCAGTGCCGCTGCGGCGCGGATCATCCAGCCCGCACCTTCCACACCTGGCAGCCGGCGCATGCGCAGCCGCACCGCGATGCGCAGGCAGAACAGCGCAAGCACCAGCAGGCCGAAATGACGATGGCCTTCCAGCAGCCATTGCCGCAGGGCGCGGCCACCGACCTCGCCGCGGATCAGGATCAAGGTCGCGGCCGCGACCAGCGCGAATGCGGTGAGCCAGTGCAATGCGACCAGCGAGCGCGGTTTTGCGCTGCGGGGGAGGTCGTCGGGAGCAGGGTTCGATGGCGTCATGGGCAGGGGATGTCCGGTCCGGTGCTGTCGCGATGAGGGGCGTTGCGGCGGATGCAATCTCCGCACGCAGGAGCCCTGCGTATCCCTGGGTGCCGCGTGGCCGGCGAAAGGTTGCATCGACGGCTCACCGCATTGCGATGACGCATCGAAGGCAACCTTCGATCCGGCTGCCGGCACTCAGACGGACAGAGGCTTCCTCCCGGAGGGCCGCAGGCAGGTCAGGTCATGGCAATCGAACTCATCCAGCTGAGCATGCACGGCGACGATCGGGGCCAGCTCGTCGCCCTGGAGCAGGAGCGCAACGTGCCCTTCCAGATCCGGCGCGTGTACTACCTGTTCGCCACCCGGCAGAACGTGCACCGTGGCCAGCACGCGCACCGCCACCTCAACCAGCTGGTGGTGGCGCTGCATGGCTCGGTCACGTTCCTGGCCGACGACGGCCACGGCCCGATGGAGGTGGTGCTGGACGATCCCACGCGCGGCCTGCTGCTCGGCGGCATGGTCTGGCGTGATCTGTACGACTTCAGCGAGGACTGCGTGCTGATGGTGCTGGCCGATCAGGTCTACGACCCGGACGACTACATCTTCGACTACGACGAGTTCCTGCGCGAAGTCCACGGCGTCCAGCGCCAGGAGGCCTGAGGTGGGCAGGCCCCTGGTGTTGGTCGGCGCAGGAGAATTGGCCCAGATCGCCCACGAATACTTCACCCACGACAGCGATTACGAGGTCGTGGCCTTCAGCGTGGAACGCGAATACATCGCCGCGCCGACCCTGGCAGGCCTGCCCGTGCTCGCCTACGAGGATCTGGAGCGCGTGCATGCACCGGACGAGGTGGAGGTGTTCGTCGCCATCCCGGCCACCGGGCTCAACCGGCTGCGCACCCGTCTGTATCGGGACGCCAGACAACGTGGTTATCGCTGCGCGCGCTACATCAGTTCGCGCGCCTTCGTCTGGCGCAATGCCGAGATCGGCGAGAACAGCTTCATCTTCGAAGGCAACGTCATCCAGCCGTTCACCCGCATCGGCGACAACTGCATCCTGTGGAGCGGCAACCACATCGGCCACCGCACCGTGGTGCACGAGAACACGTTCATCGCCTCGCATGCGGTCGTGTCCGGCTACTGCGAGATCGGCGCCGGCAGCTTTGTCGGCGTGAACGCCGCCTTCAACGATGGGGTCAAGGTCGCTGCCGACAACGTGATCGGTGCCGGCGCACTGGTCACGCGCGATACCGAGCCCGGACGCGTCTACGTCGGCTCGCCGGCGCGCGCGGTGCCGGGTCGTTCCAGTCTCGACGTGAAGCTCTGAGGCGCGCGTGTTCGATTGGGTCAAGCAGGGATTGGTGTTCGATGTCGCACGGCACGGCGTGGGCGGCTGGATGCGCCATTCGGCGCTGACGCCCACGCCCTGGCGGCTGGACGCGGACACCTTGCGCATCTATGCCGGTTTCCGCGATGACGAAGGTGTCAGCCGCATCGGCTACGTCGACGTGCGCGCCGACGATCCTGCCGCGATCGTGCGGGTCAGCGCCCAACCGGTACTCGATGTCGGCCGTGGTGGCTGTTTCGACGACAACGGCATGATCCTGGGCGATGTGGTGCAGGGGCCGGATGGCCTGTACCTGTTCTACGTCGGCTTCCAGCGCGTGGCACGGGCCAAGTTCCTGGCCTTCACCGGGCTGGCGGTGTCGCACGACGGTGGCGAGTCGTTTCAGCGCCGGCAGGAAACGCCGATCCTCGATCGCGCGCCCGGACGCAGCACCATCGCCGCGGTGCATTCGGCGCGCTACGAGCATGGCCGCTGGCGGCTGTGGTACGCGATCGGCGACGACTGGGAGCAGATCGGCGGCACGCCATTTCCGCGTTACCACATCCGCTGCGTGGAGACCGCCGATCCTGGTGCGATACCGCGCGAGGACCATCCCTGCCTGCTGCCGCAGGGCAGCGAGTACCGCATCGGTCGGCCACGCGTGTATCGCCTCGGTGATCGCTATCTGATGTATTTCACGCGTGGCAACACCACCGGCGAGTACTTCCCCGGCCTGGCCGAGAGCGAGGACGGCGTGCACTGGCAGCGTCGCGACGAGGCGCTGGGGCTGACGCTGTCCGGACAGGGATGGGATGCACGCACGCTGTGCTATCCGGCATTGATCCGGCACCGCGACCGGCTGTTGATGTTCTACAACGGCAACGACATGGGCGTGGACGGATTCGGTGTGGCGACGGCCGAGCTGCCGTTGCACGCGCGAGGCGACGATGTTTTCGGTTAGGCCGTATACGCCTGCCGATGCGACGGCCTGGGATGCGCTGGTCGCAGCGTCGAGGAATGGCAACCTGCTGCATCGGCGCGGCTACATGGACTACCACGCCGAGCGTTTCGTCGATGCCTCGCTGATGGTGGAACGCGACGGCGAAATACTGGCGGTGCTGCCGGCCAGCGTCCGTGGCGATAGCGTCGTCAGCCATGCCGGACTGAGCTACGCCGGGCTGATTTCCTCGCCTGCGCTGCGTGTCGGCGCGACGCTGGCGGTGTTCGAGCAGATCGCCGGGCACTATCGCTCGCAGGGATTCGCGCGCCTGTTATACAAGGCCATTCCGCACGTCTTCCACGCCAGTCCGGCCGACGAGGATCTGTACGCGCTGCATCGCCTCGGCGCGCGCCTGTGGCGCCGCGACCTGTCCTCAGCGATCGCGTTACGTGAGCCGGTGCGGTTCACGCCGGAGCGCAGGCGCTCGATCGCCAAGGCCAGGAAAGCCGGCCTGAAGGTGCAGGTCGGACAGGATCTGGCGCAGTTCCACGCGTTGCTGACGCAGGTGCTGGAGCGGCATGGCGCCACCCCGACCCACAGCCTGGCGGAACTGCGATTGCTGCAAAGCCGCTTTCCCTCGCAGATCGTGCTGCACGAGGCGCGTGCTGATGGCGAGCTGCTGGCCGGGACGCTGGTCTACGACTTTGGCCGTGTCGTGCATACCCAATACCTCGCAGCGTCGGATGAAGGGCGGCGCGTGGATGCACTCAGTCTGTTGCTGGCCGAGCTGATCGAACAGGTCTACGCGCAGCGCGAGTACTTCAGCCTCGGCATCTCGACCGAGGACGAAGGGCGCGTGCTCAATCAAGGGCTGGTCGAGCAGAAAGAGCGCTTCGGCGCACGCGCGATCGTGCACGATTTCTACGAGTGGACGTTCTGATGGACGTCGCCGTCGCCGAAGTGCCGTTTCTCGACCTGCGCGCCGCGCATGCGCGCTACGCCGACGAGCTGAAAGCGGCGGCGGCGCGGGTGATCGACTCGGGCTGGTATGTGCTGGGCCAGGAGCTGGAGGCGTTCGAGCATGAGTTCGCCCGCTATTGCGGCGCCGCGCATGCGATCGGCGTCGGCAATGGCCTGGATGCGCTGTCGCTGATCCTGCGCGGGTATCGTGAACTGGGCCAGTTGGCGGATGGCGATGAGGTGATCGTACCCGCCAACACCTTCATCGCCAGCTTCCTGGCCGTTACCGAGAACCGTCTGGTGCCGGTACCGGTCGAGCCCGATCCGGTCACGTTCAATCTGGATCCCGCACGGGTGGAGGCCGCGATCAGGCCGCGCACCCGCGCGATCATGGCGGTGCACCTGTACGGGCAACTGGCCGACATGGCCGCGTTGCGCGCGCTGGCGGACCGGCACGGATTGCTGCTGATCGAGGATGCCGCCCAGGCGCACGGCGCATCGGTGGCGGGTCGTCGTGCGGGCGCGTTCGGCGATGCCGCCGGTTTCAGTTTCTTCCCGACCAAGAACCTGGGTGCACTCGGCGATGGCGGTGCGGTGACGACCGGCGATGCACGCCTGGCCGAGCGGATCCGGGCGCTGCGCAACTACGGCTCGGACATCAAGTACCGGCATCTTTTCCCGGGCGTCAACTCGCGCCTGGACGAACTGCAGGCCGCGCTGCTGCGGGTGAAGCTGGCACACCTCGATGCGGAGATCGCGCAGCGGCGTGACGTGGCGCGCCGCTATCGCGATGGCATCGGCAACGCACAGATCGGCTTGCCCTCGGTGACCGCCGAGGACGCGCACGTGTGGCACCTGTTCGTCGTGCACAGCGAGCGCCGTGACGACCTGCAACAGCATCTGCAAGCGCTCGGCATCCACAGCCAGGTGCACTATCCGGTGCCGCCGCATCGACAGCCGGCCTATGCCGCATCGTTGGGCGGCCTGCGGCTGCCGATCACCGAGCGCCTGCATCGGCAGGTGCTGAGCCTGCCGATGGGGCCGGCGATGGACGCGGCTGCGGTGCAGCGGGTGATCGATGCCTGCCAGACGTTCGGAGACGCGGCATGAACGTGCTGCGCAGCGGCGTCTATACCGGCATCGGCACGGCGGCGCGCCTGTTCGCGGCACTGGCGGTGGTCAAGCTGGTGGCCTGGTTTGCCGGGCCGGAAGGCGTTGGCCGACTCGGGCAGTTCATGAGCCTGATGTCGCTGCTGGCAGTGCTCGCCGGTGGTGGCATCGGTCCAGGCATCGTCAAATACGTGGCCGAATATCGCGACGATACGCCCCGGCTGCTGCGCCTGCTCGGCGCGGCACTGGCTTATGCAATCTGCGCCGCCGTGCTGATGGGCGTGGCGACGCTGCTGTTCAGCGGCGAGATCGCGCAGCGTCTGCTCGGCGACTCGCATTACCAGCGCCTGATCGTACTGCTCGCGCTGGCCCAGATCGGCATCGCGCTGCTCAACTACATCCTGGCCGTGGTCAACGGTTTCATGGACGTGCGCCGGCTGGCGTTGATCCAGGTGGCCGGATCTGCCATCGGCGCGGTCGTGGCCGCGATCGCGGCGTGGCGTTATGGACTGGAGGGCGCGCTGTTCGCGCTGGTCGCAGGCCAGGTGCTGTGGCTGCTGGTCGGGTTGCCCGCGCTGTGGCGCAGCCCTTATTTCCAGCGCGGCATGCTGCGCATGCGCTTTGATCGCGAGATGACCGGCAGGCTCGCAGCGTTCTCGGTGATGACGTTGGTGTCGGCGCTGCTGCCGCATCTGGTCGGCATCGCGGTACGCGACCATCTCGCGGCTCGCTTCGGCTGGGAGCAGGTCGGTTACTGGCAGGCGGTGAGCAAGGTCTCCGATGCCTACCTGCTGTTCCTGACCTCCGTCATCAACGTGTACTACCTGCCGAAACTGGCATCGCTGCGCGACCACGCCGCACTCGTGCAGGAACTGAAGACCGCCTATCGCTATTTGATGCCGTTGGTGATCGTGCTGGCTGCCACGGTCTACCTGTTCCGCGATGTGGTGACCCGGCTGCTGTTCAATGCCGATTTCGCCGCGGCCGACCCGCTGTATGGCCCGCAGCTGATCGGCGACGTGATCAAGATCGCCTCGTTCCTGCTCTCGTACCTGATGCTGGCCAAGGCGATGACGCGGCTGTTCGTGGTATCCGAGTGCGTGTTCGCCGCCAGCTATCTGGGGCTGGTGTATGTCTTCACCGACCGCTTCGGGTTGGTCGGCGCGATGTACGCCTTCGTCGTCAATTACGTGCTGTACCTGGCATTCAACGTGGTGGTGGCGCGGCGCTATCTGGGGGCGACGGCATGAGTCTCCGCACGTCGGCAGGCGGGGAAGCACGGGTGCCGCTGGTGTCGGTGCTGATCCCCGCCTACAACCACGAGCACTTCATCCTGCGCTGCCTGGACAGCGTGCTGGAGGACCCGTATCCGCACAAGGAGATCGTCGTCATCGACGACGGCTCGACCGATGCGACCGCCCGACGAATCGAAGACTGGATCGCGCTGCATGGTCATGCGGTGCCAGTGCGCTACCGGCGGCGCGACAACCGCGGCATTGCCGCCACGCTCAACGAAATGATGTCGCTGGCGAGCGGCGAGTTCCTGCGTCTGGGCGCCAGCGACGACTATCTGCTCCCCGGCGGTCTCGATGCGCAGGTGCGTTACCTGCGCGCGCACCCGGGCAAGGCGGCGGTATTCGGCGACGCCATCGTCGTCGATCGCGACGGCGACCTGCTGCACGCCAGCAGCATGCGCGACCTGTATGGCGTGGACAAACGGCTCTACCTGTCAGAAGAAGGCATCCGCCGCGCGGTGATCAGCCACTGGGCGGTAAGCGGGGCGGTCACCTTGCTGCGGCGTGCGGCGCTCGATCCGCGCGCGGGATGGAGCGAGGAACTGCGCATCGAGGACTGGGATTTCTTCCTGCGCCTGGCCGCGTGCGATGCACTCGGCTTCATCGACGTTCCGGTCTGCGCGTATCGCCTGCACGGCGGCAACGTCAGCAAGAGCGCGAACGTCGCCACCCGCATCGCCAATCTCGCCGAATCGCGACAGGTGGCGCTGCGGCGCGCCGAGCTGTTCGAGGAGCCGTACCGCACGCTGCTCAGGTCGCAGGCGCATCGGATCGCCGCCAAGGTGGCGTTCCTGCGGCGCCGTCCTTTCGAAACGGTCCTGCATCTGGCGATCCATGCCTGGCTGGCGCTGCAGGTACGGTGGTGGCCGGCGACGGGCGCACGCGCCGCGAGGCCGGCATGAAACAGCTGCTGCGCCTGCCATCGAGCTACCTGGGTCTGCCGATGCTGCTCAGTTGTGGCCTGACCCTGCTCAGCTACGACCTGCCGCCGGACTATCTGGCCGGTGTCGCGCTGCTGGCGGCAGCGGCCGTCGCAATCGTGGTGCTGGACCTGATGCTGGGCATCCGCTTGCCGACGCTGTCGCGGTTCCGCGCGCGCCGTTACGCGGGCACCCGCGAATCCTTCATCGCGCTGGCCTTCGCCGCAGTGGTGGTGCTGTTCTGCGTACTGGACGTGGCGTTGTTTCCGATCCCGATCCTCACCGATCCGTCGTCCTACGCCACGCTCGATCCGCTGCGTTCGCATGTGCGGCACGTGTCCAACATGTGCTGGGTGCTGCCGCCGATCGGCCTGCTGTGCGCGCGCAACCGCACGCTGCGCAACCTGCTGATCGCGGTTGGCTTCCTGTTTCCGGTGCTGGTGATCGACCGCAACCGGATCTTCGCCTCGCTGTTCTCCTTCGCCCTGCTGATCGTGCTGCGCCGGGACGAGGCGCGTCCGCTGCCGTGGAAGACCATGGCGCTGTTGCTGCTGGCCGGGGCGGGCGTGTTCTCGGGGTTGGGCATGCTGCGTTCGGGCTCGCTCGATTCGGTGACGCTGCCGTTCAGCGACGCGTACCGCGCCGCGCCGCAGGGCATCAAGTGGCTGCTGCTCTATATCAGCGCCGGCCCGTACAACTTCGCCGCGATCCTGGCCAAGGGTTACGAGAACGCCAGTTTCCTGGTGAACCAGCTGGTGCCGATGAGCGGCTCGATCGCCACCGCCGGCACCGACATCCCGCTCGACGCGGCGAACATCAATGTCGGCACCGAGTTCTTCCCGTTCCTGATGGCCTGGGGCGCGCCCGGTGCGTTGGCCGCATTGCTGGCGCTGTACGCCGCACTGCTGTGGAGCGTGCGCCGGCTCGGCATCGCGCTGTCGCTGTTCCCGCTGCTGATCTTCCTGCGCATCGCCTATGCCGGCCTGATGTCGCCGTTCGCGCCGCAGGCGTTTACCTGGACCAACGCCGGCTTCATCGGCATCTGCCTGCTGCTGCACGCCGTCACCGTCCTGCTGCCGGATCGCAATGCCGGCCTGCGCTCCGCATTCCCACCCACTCCCGCCACGACCGAATCGCGATGAAAGAACAACAAGACGACATCTACCTGATCGACATGGCGCGGACGCTGATCCGTCAATGGCGCTGGTTCGTTGCGGTGCTGGCGGCAGTGCTGGTGCTGACGTTCGCGTTCGTATCCCTCTCCAAACCGCAGTGGGAGGCGACCGCCTGGATCCAGGTGGGCGAGTTCGGCCCCACCCCGGCCGGTCGCGACCCGAAGATCGAGCCGTTCCAGCGCACCATCGAGCGCATCCAGACGCGTGGATTCCAGGACGATGTGCTTGCCGGGCTGGGCTTGCCGTTGAATGGGCGCAGTGCCGCGCTCTATCGCAAGAGCCTGAAATTGTCGCCGGATCCTTACGCCAATCTGATCGAGCTGAAGGTGCGTGCGGATTCACCGCAGATGGCCCGCAAACTGGTGATGGGTACCGCTGATCGCCTGCGCGAGATCCATCGCGGTCTTGGTGCGCAAGCGGTGGCGCTGACCCAGGCGCGCCTGCAGACGATCAGGAGTGAGCTGGCTTCGACGATGGCCGAGCGTGAGCGCTGGTTGCGTCAGGTGAACGGTGAGGGTGCGCCGGCGGGACGTGCCGATGGCGAGGGCCGGATGGTGGCGGGGATGTTGTTGTCGGAGAAGGAGGGGGTGATTCGCGGGTTGAAGGCGGAGATCGATGATCTGACCGTGCGTCTGACGCCGCGCTACACCTACGAGACTTCGCTGCCTTGGCCGATCCATCTGCCGGATCGGCCGGTGTCGCCTAATCCTGTGTTGGCTTGGGGGGTGGGGGTGTTGTTGGGGGGGGCTTTGGGGGTGGGGGTTGCGGTGGGGGCTGATGCTTGGCGGCGTCGGCGGGTTTTGCGGGTGGTCTGAGGTTTTTTGGGGAGGGAGTCGCTCTGTCTGTCGTCGTCCCCGCGTAGGCGGGGACCCAGCGACTTCCGCACCAGTTCTCTACCGTTCTCGCTATCTCTCTACCGTCATCCCCGCGAACGCGGGGATCCATGGACGTTGCTTCTAGGTTTGAGGTTGCAGTGACGGCAACAGCAACAGCAACAGCTTTCGCTCCTTCGGAGCGAGTCACCTTTCTTTGCTCGTGCAAAGAAACGTAACCCAAAGAAACACGCCCCAGTCCTCGCGCCCTTCGCTGCGCTACGGGTGCACTGCGCCAGCGGGATTTTCTGACGCGGCATCCATGCCGCGGCAGAAAACGACGTGCATCCATGCACGTCGCCCTTCGGGTTTTTCCCGCTGGCTCCGTCGCTGCGGATGGGGGCCCCGGGAAGGTCAAAAGCCACGGCCACGGCAAAAGCTAGGGCCAAAGCCGAAGCCAAAGCCAAAGCCAAAGCCAAAGCACAGCCCTTCACCTGCCTGTTCACGTTGGGCGATCTGGCATCCCAAATACCCAGAGCACCAGACTCAACCAAATCGCGCTTCATCGGCACTCACCTGTAGAAGAATGCCGCCGCCCGGTGCGGCATTGCCGCCCGTGGAGAGCGCATGTCACAGTATGAAATGAATTCGATGGCCGAGGCACGCTGATGGCCTCGCCAGATGTGCGCCACGATGCGCTGGACGGGTCGCAGTTGCTGGAAACTCAGCGCGCTTTCGACAGTGTGGCGGTGGACTACGATGGTCCGCGCGGCAACAACGCGTTGATCCAGCGTATGCGTACCACGCTGTGGGATACCGTCGCCGCCAAGCTGCCGGTCGGGTCGCGCTTGATCGATCTCGGTTGCGGTACCGGGTTGGACGCACATGAACTCGCCCAGCGCGGTTATCACGTGTTGGCGACCGATTGGTCGCCGAACATGGTCGAGCGCACACGTCAGCGTGCACAGGCTGCGCAGCTGGAATTGCGACTGATGGCGGCGCATGTCGGTATCCAGCAACTGGATCAGATCGAGGGCGAGTTCGACGGCATCTATTCCAACTTCGGTCCGTTGAACTGCGCTCCGGACCTGTCGGCGGTGGCCGGGCAGTGCGCGCGTCTGGTACGGCGCGACGGTCACCTGGTGTTCTCGGTGATCGGCCGGATCTGCCCCTGGGAGCTGGGCTATTACTTTGCACGTGGGCGCTTGCGGCGTGCGGCGGTGCGGGCCGCGCGGGGCATGACGGCGGTGGGCATGAACGGTCATACGATCTGGACGCGTTACTACCTGCCGCGCGAGTTCCATCGCGCGTTTTCAGAGCATTTCGTGCTGGAAAGCCATCGCGCACTGAGCCTGTTCCTGCCGCCGCCGTATCTGGTGGATCTGTACGAGCGCCATCGTGCATGGGGCGAGCGGTTGGGTCGGCTAGATGATCGCCTGGGTGCACTGCCGCTGCTGCGCGCGATGGGCGACCACTTCCTGATCGTGATGCGCCGGCGCTGAAAACGTGACCGTGCATGCCGCCAATGCCGTCTGCCTGGAGGGCGCACGCGTGCTGATGCCGGGTGGTGCTGCGCATGCATCGCTGACGGTGCGCGACGGTCGCCTTGATATCGCATCGGGCAGGGCGGATGCACCTATCGACCTGAGCGGACATCTGGTCCTGCCGGGATTGATCAACGCGCATGAGCACCTGCATGTGAATGCCGTGCCGCCGCTGGCGCAGGGCGCGCCATTCCCCAACAGCTATGCGTGGATCGAGGCCTTCCAGGCTCACTTCAGCGATCCGCAAGTCGCCGCCGCCTTGCGTGTGCCCAAGGCACTGCGCCTGCGCCATGGCGGGCTGAAGAACCTGCTCGCCGGTGTCACCTGTGTGGTCCACCACGACCCTTGGCATCCGGCGCTCGACGCGGCCGATTTCCCTGTCGCGCTGCTGCGCGACTTCGGCTGGAGCTACGCGCCGGGCTGGCCGGATTACGGTCCGCCGGTGCGCGAGAGCTTTGTCGGCACCCCATCCGAACGACCCTGGGTGATCCATCTGGCCGAGGGCACCGACGCGGTTGCGCGCGCCGAGCTGGCGGCGCTGGATCGATTGGGCTGCCTCGCATCGAACAGCGTGCTGGTCCACGGCGTCGGCCTGGATGAGCGCGATATGGATCGCATCATCGAATGCGGCGCCGCGGTGGTGTGGTGTCCTTCCAGCAACCTCGCATTGCTGGGCCGCACGCTCGATCCACGCCGGTTGCACGCGGCCGGTCGATTGACACTGGGCAGCGACTCGCGCCTGAGTGGCGCGCGAGACCTGCTGGAAGAAGTGCGCGTGGCCGCCGCGTGTGGCGGGCTCGACAGTACCGCGTTGCTGCAACTGGTCACCTCTCGCGCCGCCGCCGTGTTGCGCCTGCCCCAGCACGGAAGCCTCGTCTCCGGCGCCCCAGCCGATCTGGTGATCGTCGCCGATCGTGGTGGCGCCCCGGCTGACAGTTTGATCGGATTGAGCCGCGCCGAGCTGCGTGCGGTGGTGCGCGATGGATCTCCGCGCATCGCCGATCCGGACTTCGCCGGCTGGTTCGAAGTCGCCGGTATCGAGACGGTGCGCGTCACGCTCGACGGACGCCCCAAGCTGCTCGCCAAGGCCTTGGCCGATCCCGCGCTGCTCGCGATGGAGCCCGGTCTGGAATTCGACAACGCACACATCGGCATCGAGTCGGCCGGAGTCGCGGCATGAACCACACGCCGGTGCTCGATCCGGAACCCGCTTATGCGCTGTGGGCCGCGAGCTATCCGGCACATGCGCACAATCCGGTGATGCAGGCCGAGGAGCGCGCGATGCTCGCGCTGATCCCGGACGATCTGCGCGGGTACGCAGTGCTCGACGCCGGATGCGGCAGCGGGCGCTATCTGCGGCATGCCGCAACACGCGGCGCACGCCAGCTGACCGGCGTGGACCTGTCCGCGCCGATGCTGGCGCGCGCCGAGTCCGAACTGGCCGCGTTGCGCATGCACGCCGAGCTTTCGCTGTTGCGCGGTGATCTGGCGGCAATGCCGGTAGGCGATGCGCAGGCCGACCTCACCATCAGCGCAATGGCGATCGGCCATGTCGAACACCTCGCCCCCGCGCTCGCCGAACTGCATCGCGTCACTCGCCCCGGTGGTCTGGTGGTGTGCAGCGATTTCCATCCCACCGGACACGCGCTCGGCTGGTTGCGCGATTTCAAGATCGACGGGCATCGCTACGCCGTACGCCACACGCCGCATCTCTACAGTCACTGGCACGCCGCCTGTGCATCGCTGGGATTCGCCATCGAGGCAGTGACCGAGCCGATGCTCGACCCAGTCGACATTCCTACCGGCGCGCACTTCGATCACGCCGCCCTGCAGGTTCCGGTCGCACTGGTGTTCCGGCTGCGTCGCCTACCGTGAGTACCGCCACGATGTTTCCACCCATGACGCCGATGGCCAACACGTTGCTGGTCAATCCGACCATCACCTCGCGCAGCAGTGCGCGTTTCCCGTTGGCGCTGCTCAATCTGGCAGCGGCGCTGGATCGCGACGGCGCGAGCCGGATCGTCGACGGCAACGTCGATCACGACTTCATCGAAACCAGCCTGCAGGCACTCGCGGAAAGCCATTACGACGCAGTCGGCATCAGCGTCATGGGCGGGCCGCAGCTGGCGCCGTCGATCGCGCTGTCCGAGGCGATCCGCGAGCGCTTCCCGGCCATGCCGATCGTCTGGGGCGGCTATTTCCCGACGCTCTACACCGATACCGCATTGGCCGCGCCCTATGTCGACTACGCGATCCGCAGCCAGGGCGAGGAAACGCTGTCCGCACTGGTGGCCGCATTGCGAAACGGTGGATCGGCGCTGGCCTCCATCGACGGCCTGTCGTGGAAGCACGACGGCACGCACGTGCACAACCCCGATCGGCGGTTCTCGCGCGGCGATCCGGCGCTGGTATTGCCGTACGACAAACTCGGTGACCCGCGCGACTATCTGGCGCGCACCTTCCTTGGTCGCCGAACCGCCGCGCACCAGGCCGCGCTGGGTTGCCGCTTCCGCTGCACCTTCTGCGGCGTCGCGGCGATGTTCGGAGGTGCTACCGCGTTGCCCACCGCACAGCGCCTCGAACGCGAGCTGGGCTATCTCAAGCACGGCCTGGGTGCCGATTCGATCCAGTTCTTCGATCACAACTTCTTCGACCGCGAAGTGGAGATGATCCCGCTGCTGGAAGTGATGGCGCGGCTGGAACTGCCGTGGTGGTGCTACGCCCGCGCCGACGCGCTGCTGAACCTGTCCGAGAGCACCTGGAAGCTGGTGCGCAAGAGCCGGCTGCGCATGGCCTATATCGGCGCCGAGTCGCCCAGCGGCGCCATGCTCAAGGAGATCCGCAAGGGCACCCGGCCCGACCAGACCCTGGAAGTGGCCGAACTGTGCCGGCGCAACGGCGTGATCCCGGAGCTGTCGTTCATGGTCGCCCCGCCGGAGAACACCGAGGAGGAAACCGAGCGGACCTTCGACTTCATCCGCGAGATCAAGCGCATCAATCCGCAGTCGGAGATCATCGTCTACGTCTACACGCCGCTGCCGGAAAGCAGTCGTCACGAGAAGGATCGCGGCAAGCGTCCCGCCCGCCCGATGCTGGACCTGCATGGACAGCCGGTGGCGTTCCCGCACACGCCGGAGGAGTGGACCGAGCAGCGCTGGGTGGATTACGCCTGCCACGCCGATGCGCCCTGGGTCAGCGACGACCTGCGCCGGCGCATCCGCGATTTCGTCACCGTGCTGCGCTGCCGTTATCCGACCGTGCAGGACCTGCGCTCGCCGCGCTGGGTCAAACACGGATTGAGCACCATGGCGGCGTGGCGTTATCGCTTTCGTCGCTACGACCGGCCGTGGGAACTCGATCTGGCCGACCGGCTGGTGCGCCTGCGCCGCCCGCAAGTATCCGGGCTTTGACGCATGGCCCGTTGCAAGAAGGCCCGTCGATGCACGTAGCGCAGCTCAACTTCGTGCCCACGCCGCCCGGTCTGACGCCGGACGAAGTATTCGCGCACTGGCCGTCGCTGGCGGACATCGCCGAGGCGGTGTCCAGCGCGGGCCTGCGTGTGTCGGTGATCCAGGTTTCGACGACACCGGCTCGCTTCGTCCGCGATGGCATCGATTACCACTTCATCGAACCGGAGGACAGCGTCGCCCCCATCGTCGCCCGCCTCGCCGATCTCGATGTGGACGTACTGCACGTACACGGGCTCGAATTCGCAGCAGCGGCGCACGCCATCGCGCGCCGTTTGCCGCGCTTGCCGATCATGCTGCAGGACCACGCCAACCGGTCGCCGCGCTGGTGGCGGCGCCTGCCGTGGCGGCGCCGGTATGCGGCTGCCTCGGGCATCGCCTTCACCTCGCTCGAACTGGCGCAGCCGTTTGTGCGCGCCGGGCTGTTCGCGCCTTCGACCCGGCTGTTCGCCATTCCCGAGTCCAGCAGCCGCTTCACGCCGGGCGATCACGTCCAGGCGCGCAACGACACCGGCCTGTATGGCGATCCCTGCGTGCTCTGGGTCGGCCACCTGAACCCCGACAAGGATCCGATGTGCGTGCTGGAAGGCATCGCCCGTGCCGCCGCGCGGTTGCCCGGTCTGCGCCTGTGGTGCGTGTTTGGCGATGCACCGTTGCGCGAGCAGGTGCAGCAACGCATCGAACACGATTCGCGACTGGCCGGACGGGTCGGATTACTCGGCGAGGTCGAACACGCACAAGTGCAGAGATTGATGCGCGCAGCCGATCTGTTCGTTGCCGGCAGCCGACGCGAAAGCTGCGGCTACGCAGCGCTGGAAGCGTTCGCCTGCGGCACGCTGCCGTTGCTCACCGACATCCCCGCGTTCCGCACGCTCACTGACGAAGGCCGTGTCGGGATGCTCTGGCCCTGCGGCGATCCGGATGCGCTGGCCAGCGCGCTGCTTCAGGCCGCGACGCAACGACCTGCGCGCGAGCAGGTACGTGCCCATTTCGACGAGCACCTCTCATTCGCGGCGGTGGGCCGGCGCTGGGCCAGTGCTTATGCAGACATCGCCGTCAACGCAGCGGAGAAGCGCCGATGAAACTGGCGCTGGTGGTGCCCGGCGGTGTCGATCGCAGCGGCGAGTTCCGCGTGATCCCGGTCCTGCTGACTCTGATCGGACGGCTCGCGAAGAAACACGAAGTGCATGTCTTCGTCCTGCATCAAGAGCCCAAGCCCGCATGCTGGACGTTGGCCGGCGCCACCATCCACAACGTCGGCGAGCGCTGGACCCGCCTGCGCGCGATCGCCGCCATCCGCGCCGAACATCAACGCGCGCCGTTCGACCTGATCCAGGCGATCTTCTCCGGCTACTGCAGCCTGATCGCGGTGGCTGCGGCCAAGCTGCTGCGCCGTCCCAGCCTCGTCCATATCGCCGGCGGCGAACTCATCGCCCTGCACGCCATCGGCTACGGCGGACGCCGCACCTGGCGCGCGCGCCTGCGCGAAGCAACCGTGCTGCGCGCTGCCGACGCCGTCACCGCCGCCAGCGTACCCATCCTCGATTCGCTGCACGCCCTCGGCGTGCTGGCCCAGCGCATTCCCCTCGGCGTGGACTTGCGCACCTGGCCACCGCTTGCGCCGCGTCGGCGTGGTGAAGGCCCGGCCAGATTGCTTCACGTCGCCAGCCTCAATCGAGTCAAGGACCAGCCCACCCTGTTGCACGCACTGGCCGTCCTGCAAAGGGCAGGCGTGCCGTTCCGCATCGACATCGTCGGCGTGGACACCCTGCATGGCGAAATGCAGGCGCTCGCGCAACGTTTGGGTCTGCAACACCGCGTGCACTTCCTCGGCTTCAAGACCCAGCGCGAACTGCGCCCGATCATGGAAGCCGCAGACCTGCTGGTGATGTCCTCCCTGCACGAAGCCGGCCCGTTGGTCTTGCTGGAAGCCGCCATCGCCGGCGTGCCGACTGTAGGCACCGCCGTAGGCCACCTGATCGAATGGGCGCCTTCGGCCGCCCTGGCGGTACCGCCAGGTGACGCCGTCGCCCTGGCCGAAGCACTGCGCCAGGTACTCACCGACGAAGATCTACGCCTGCGCATGGCCTGGGACGCCCAATGCCGCGCCGTGCGCGAGGATGCCGATCACACCGCGCGTTCGTTCGAGCGCCTGTATGGGTGGTTGAGTGTGGGTGGAGCGGGTGGAAGGAGTGGCTGAGCGCCATTCCGGCTTGTTCGGATCTGCGGAATCTACGGAAAGGATCGATTAAGGCCGCCGTCTTCGAGCTTCAATCGGATGGTGACGTGTCAACCCGAACTGATGCCAGGCGCGTACGCGCTTCAAACCTTCCGCAATCAGATACCGCCCCGTCTTTCCGGTGGCACCGAAGAGCGTGACTTTCATAGGGCCTCCGGGGAGTCACAGAAATAAGCACGCCTATGCCATCGCCGATTGCGTATCGCTGTCCGGGATATCGCGATGCTCCGCTGCTGCTTGAACGTAGGGAGACGGTGACTGTCGGGCGGCATTCTGCGTCAGGAAAGAGGTGGCCAACAGAACAAGGCCGAGGAGCGCGGGAACAGCCCCCTTGGGCTTGCGTACACCGAAATGCGCCAGCCCGGACAGAAGCAGGTGATAGAGGATGCCGGCATAGGCAAGATCGCTGAGCGGCACACTGAACCGCGTCAGGATTGCCACAGGGCCCAGAACCTTCACGACGATCATCACGGGCACGAGGTAAGCCGGATAGCCGAGATCGGCGAGGGCATTTCGAACCCAGTCTCCTTTGGTCATGTACAGATAGGCAGAGGCCAGATAGAGCAGCGATAGAAGCGTTGTACTGATCCAGTACGCATAGATTGAAGTCATGAGGATTTTCCTGGGTGAGTCCTGTTGCATCGACTTCACCAAGGATGTCGTCCAATATGAAAAGCAACAAGTAGGATGAATTAGTGGTGCCTAGTATGGAAAAGCAGACCAATGAAGATGGCGAGCCCAACATGCACGAGGAGATGCGCCGGGCATTCGGGCTTCTGTCGGGGAAATGGAAGCTGGAAATCATGTGGTTGCTCAATCACCGGATCTATCGCTTTGGTGAGTTGCGCAAGGCAATCCCCGGTATCACCCAGCACATGCTGACGGCACAGCTCCGCGAACTTGAGACGGACGGTCTGGTTTCGCGCAAGGTATTTGCAGAAGTTCCCCCTCGCGTCGAATACGAAATCACTCAGAAGGCGCGTGGACTCGGACCGGCATTGGAAGCGCTCACGGTCTGGTGGAACGAATATGGAAGAAGCGTGCCGGCGAAGCCAGTCTCGCGCGGGCGCAAAGCCAAGCCTCGTCAGGTCTGATTGCTTTTCGCGCGGGAACGCGCGGCCACAGAGAAACAGGGTCAGAGTACTAGTTTCTTCATTTGACCCGGGATAAAGATAATCTGATCCCTGTTTCTGGCTAAGAACAAGCACCGCGCCGTTACAACGAGGATGTGTAATCATCGGCACGTTAATCGCATAAATCACAGTGGGAGAAAGTGCATGGCTAAGGATGAACCGATTACACTTTCGATGATATGGGAGGTTGATCAGGATGCGATCGCCAAGATCGGGGCAATAGATGTAACACTGAACTGCGATACCAATCTATTTATCGACCCACTACTTCTAGCGGAATCGTCTAACAAGGACTTCTGCGAATGCGCAAGCGCAGCATACGAAGGCCTATTCAATCAACTGATTGAGCTTTTGGCAGCATCGAAGGACGTGAATGACGTTGCATGGCGTTCTGCAAAAAAGAAAATATCATTTCACGAAGTTGGCTACACCCATCTTGGCTACTCATCAGGTACGGGCGGTTCTGGATTTGGCGAGAAGCTTGCAGGAAACTTAATTGCTACCGCGAAAGAAGTTATTAGTTTGGGCGTCGATAATCCAAATCTTTTTGTCGCTCTTGCATTGTTCGAAGAAGGTGTTGGCGCGGATCGAATCAGCGACATGACTACCAATATAATAGTTGGGTGCCTCGCACGATTCACTACCTCAGCATGTGGTAGTATCGGGATAGAAACTAGAAAGTTTCAGATAGGAAGTGACGTTTATGAACTTCCGCCCAATCCGCTTAAACCTACTGAGCCGATCCTCCTCGTTCCTAAAGACGTTGTAAGGGACCTGCCTATCGCTTCGGACTGGAGTTCTGTCGGCGCAGCGGCTAGAGAAACCGCGGACTTGCGGGAACGAGTCAACGCCCATATCGGTGAAATATGGAAAGCAAAGACCCGCAAAGATAAAGAGGAAATTCGCAGGAATGCCATGCGAAGCAAGGAATCTTTCGAGACCTTGTTAGAAGTAATTCAAAATGCTTCCGGTGAGTCTTACGACGTGGCTGGCGATCATCGTGGAGAAATATACCCAGCGAATATTCGCAGAAGCATCTCCAAGGATCAGCCGCTTAATCTAAATATATATTCAGGAAGAAAGTTAGGTCTGGAAGAAGTTGACGAAGTTGTAGTGGCGATAATCGCGCAATTCAAGAATCTCATAGAGAATCGCGGGCTCTGGAAAGATCTTTGGAATGATGGGGGTGATGGGCAAGAACATTCCCGCCTAGAGAAGGCCATGCAGCGCCTCTTTTATGCCGTCGCATTGTCCTATTGCGAAGCAAATGATCTCGACATCTCGCCTGAATCCGATGGTGGTGCCGGTCCGGTTGATTTCAAAGTCTCTGAAGGTGCGAAATCCAAGGTGCTTCTAGAGCTAAAGCGATCTACGAATCCAAAACTAGTGGATGGGTACACCAAGCAATTGGATGCTTACCGAGCTTCTGAGGGGACAACCCGCGCACATTACATCGTAATTGATGTAGGCGGACTTACGCCCGCCAAGATAAAGGGATTGAGCGATGCCCGATCTGACATCATCAAGGCGGGCCTTGAACCTTCAGAATTTGTGATCATTGATGGCAATGTCCAAAAATCGGCAAGCAAGCGGTGACCCAGCTGCTACTTATGTTACGACTCGGACTACGGATCAGCTGCCGCCGCGCTGCCGCCGTTTGTTCATCACTCAGACTGCAGCATGCTCGCCACATCTCACCCCGACTCTCGCATTCTGTATCCCTTATCAAGCTTCTGAGGTCAGAGGAGGCCGAACAGTGAGCGGTCCGGTACCCGAACTCCCGACGCGATATGAATCAGGCAGGACGCGGAAGTTGTGCGAAACAGGGTCAGAGTACTAATTTCTTCATTTGACTAGGAAAATATAATCTGACCCCTGTTCTGTTCCTTGGTTGGGAGGGATTTTTCGGGCCGCTTTCGGCTTGGGGCGGACAACTAGGGGCAACTCTTGAGGGTCGGTGTCCCAAACAAAGAGAAGCCGCTATAGTCAGGATAGATTGTGGAGTGGTCATATCCAAACATCTGTTTGAGACGCGCTCTGATATCGGATTTGGCCGCCGCTCTTATGCGGAATGTGTAGAGAGCTCCATCAACGACACCGCCACTTTTCGGGTCAAATACATGGGGGCGAAGAGCGACGCTTGTAGCGGTGCGCACCTCATCAATCTTCCAACGGGTATTAACCCCGGGCTCCTTTGGGAATTGGAGCTTCGCACCGCCTGGCTTGTTTGAGGCTGGAACTCCCCCAACCAGGAACGCTCCATTTTGCGCAAATATGCGCGGATCAATGCTGGGAGGCTTCCATGCATAGGTCGATGTGGTCCAAAGTTCTTTGTCTAGGCGTGAAGGTGTCCAGGGGCGGACAAGAGAATCTTCCCATGGGCGCTTATCTGCGTCCTCATTGATGATCTTGTTGGTGACATCAAATGCAAATAGACGGGCGTCCGTTTCGCTGTACGATTCTTCCCCGTTGCTCCATTTCTGTTCGACTGCAAAGAAGATTCCAACCCAAGCATTAAAGGTGATGTCTATCAATCGTGTTGGAGCACCGTAGTGCTGCAGAATCGCAAGCTGATTGAGTATTGAAAGTCTGCCGCGCTCCGGGTGTGAATGTAGGCCCCAGCGATGTAGATCTATCAGGATTCCTGACTCTACATCAGCTAGTTCGGCCTCAATAGGATTACGCTTCTTTGTTAGACGCAAGCGACGATAGAGTGAACTATGCAATGCCCAGCTTGAGTCGACTTGCCCACGCCAGGCGAATTTTATCTCTTTTTTTACCGATTTCTCCATGACCTGGTTAACCGCACCTACAAGAGCATCGAAGTCTTTGATCTCAACTTCAAATTTTGACCAAAAATCTGACGGATTTATGCATATTTCCCTGATTTATAACACTATGAAATAGGCGTCCTCGAAATGGCATCGGTTTGAGTGTGCGCTATAAATATTGGTGCGCATAACAGCAGTTACTAGCAAGGTACCTTAGTGATCTTATGTCGCTCAGGTCCAGCTAACAAGCCGGTGCATACCGGATCCGGCTAGCCGTGACGAGGGTACTCCAATCATTAAAGTATCGATGCCAGCGGTAGGTCTGGAGCAGACATCATTAACGTGGGAATAAGGCTTCACATCTATCCGGTGGTCAGATCGGCGGAGTTGGCGACGTGCGATGGTGCAGTCGTACGACGTACAGAACCTCAGTGCGACCCAACCCGTCCAACCGCCACAGTAAAACTCTGCAAGAAATGAAAATCCGGCCGGCGCAGCACGAAGTCTGCATGCGCCGGGTCGCACAGGCGTATCAGCTCTTCGTAGTCTTCATCAGCCAGATACGGCCGCAATCGCGCGCCCCAGGTATCACGGAAGAGGGTTTCGACGAGATAGCGCTCGGTCCCCGCTCCCACTGGCGCTGTGCATTCAATCATCAAGGTCTGCACGGTGACATCGCACAATCCCGCTGCACGTAGCGGGCCGACGAGCGAGCGGATTGCAGTCAGGTCGCGTTCGTCGAGGTGGTATCGGTCGCGGTAGTAGTGGCGGACGGCTTCGTTGACCTGTCGCTCCAGGCGCGAGTCCCAGGCGAAGTACATGTCCGGCAGCAGCGAGCTTTGGCCGAGGGCGATGCGTCCGCCGGGGCGGAGCAGGGCGATGAGGTGCTTCAACGCGGCTGCCGGATCGTGCAGATGGTTGAAGGTGTTGACCGACCAGATCAGGTCCAGGCTGGCCGGGGCCAGGGGTACGCTCAGCACGTCTGCTTGCACGACCAGGGCGTTGGGCGGCGCGATGGCGCGGGCTGCGGCTACATGGGCGGTGGAGAGGTCCATGCCGATGACTTGCCCGTGGGGCCCGACTTCTTCAGCCAGCCAGCTCAGTGCTTCGCCGGTGCCGCAGCCTGCGTCGAGTACGCGCATGCCGGGTTCGAGTCGAAGGCTTGTGATGGCCTGGCGCAGTTCGGGTTGGGCGAAGGCGTTGAAGCGCTGCAGTTTCGCGGTGTAGTCGCGGGCGGGGGTATCGCCCAGCAATCCGGTCGATGTGGCGGCGACGGTCATGCGTGGCTGGGTGCGTAGCCATCCAGTGCCGCGCGCACGACGTAGAGCGTGTCCATGCGCGGAACCGGGCGGATGAGGCGGGTCAGCAGGCGGCGGCGATGCGGTTGGGTGACCCAGTCCTGGTCTTGCAGCCAGGTTTGCGTGCGCACCATGTCGGCACGTTCCTGGCGGCTTTCCTGGGTGGGTCTCAGGCGATTGCGCAGGTAGGTCATCACTTCGCCGGGCGAGCGTGACCATTCGATGCCGGGCAGGGCCGGCAGCCACAGGTTGGAACACGAGGCGGTGGTCAGGCTCTGTCGATGCCAGAACCAGCGCAGCAGCGGTGGGCAGTCGGCGCGCAGGCGTTCGAGCATGGGGCCGGGGAACGGGTCGTGGTAGTAGCGGCGCACCAGCAGCAGTGGCGGCAGTGCCCACCAGGGCGCGTCGCCGGCATGTTCGTCCCACAGGGAGCGCCAGTCGTTGGCGGTCATGCGCATGGCCAGCAGCGCGATGTCGTTGAGATGGATCAGGCGCAGGCTGCGGCTGCAGAGGTTGCCGGCTGCGTGCAGCAGCAGGTGGCTCATCAGTGCGCCCTTGGATGGATACGGGTTCAGGCCGGGCTGCGCGCGCGTGGGCATGATCCGGTGAGTGATATCCACCACGGCGACCGGCAGGCGTTCGTGGATGCGGGTGTGCAGTTCGATGTTGATGGGCGTGTCGCGATGCTCGCCGAGTCCGCGTGGCGGCTCGCCGGTGGCGGGTTTGAACACGCGGTGTTTCCACTGCGTGTAGGACTCCACGTAGCCGATCTCGCGCAGCAGCGTGCAGGCGCGTTCCTCGTCAGCCTCGCTGACCAGCAGGTCGATGTCGGCCATCGGCCGGTCGCCGGGTATGTACAGGCCCAGCGCGTGCAGGGCGGCGCCCTTCAGTGCGACCAGTGGCAGGTCTGTGGACCATGCTTGCTCGTCGATGCGGTCGAGCAGCGCGGCTATGCGTCGATGGCGGTCTTCGACATGTTCGCGCTGGGCGGCCAGGAAACCGTCCCAGGTCGGGTCGCGCCAGCGCGAGCGCCGTTGCAGCAACGGCGATATGCCATGCGCGGCCGCGGCGGCGGCCGCCAGTTGCCATTGCAAGGCGTTCCATGCGGGCGTGCTGTCGCTGGGACGTGCCAGCTCGTGCGCGAGCGCCTCGGTGGCGGCGTGCAGGCCGGTGCGCAGGACATCGAATGAGGGTTGCATCGAGCGCATCAACCTTTCAGGACCGCGGCGATGCGGCGGCCGGTGCTGACCAGGGGCTCGGTCCGGTGCAGATGTTCGCGGGCGATCAGCGCGTCCCACTCCGCATCGAGGCTCGCATGAGCGGCGGCGAAGTCTTCGCTGGAGAGCGTGGCGCGTGCGCGTTGCAGATCCACTTGCCGGTGCAGCAGGTCGCGCACGCTGCGGTAGAACGGCGAGTCGTAGGCGCCGCTGAACATCATCGCCAGGTCGTCGCTGTCCTGCCAATGCGTCTTGCGGCCGAGCTGGCTGCGGACCTGTTCGTAGAACGGTGTGCCCGGCAGCGGATAGGCCACGCTCACGCCGATGTCGTCGGGTTGCGTGCGTGTGACCAGTGCGCGTGTGGCGAGGATGTCTTCCAGTTCTTCGCCCAGGTAACCGAGCTGGATGAAGAAGCCCACGCGGATGCCGTGCCGGCCGAGGCGCTCGCGCGCGGCGATCACGCCTTCGACCTTGGTGCCCTTGGTCATGCGATCGAGCACGCGCTGGCTGCCGCTCTCCGCGCCGATCCAGGCTTCGGCGCAGCCGGCGCGGGCGAGCGCGGCGGCCATGCGCTCGCTGGTGAGATCGGCGCGGGTCTGGATGGTGAAGGGGATCGAGCCGTTGGCTTCGGTGAGGTGTGCGGCGAAGGCTTCCACCCAATCGACATGGAAGCCGAAGATGTCGTCGGCCATCCACACGTGGTCCGGTGCGAAGGTGCGCTTGAGATGGATCATCTCGGCGGCCATGTCATCGGCTTCGTGACGCTGGTAGTGGTTGCCCCAGATCGGTTTGGCGCACCAGTTGCAGCGGAACGGGCAGCCGCGCGAGGCCGCCATGTTGAGGCCGAAATAGCCGTGGCGTTCCTGCCACAGGCGCCGGTAGCGTTCGATGTCCACCAGCTCCCAGGCGGGGCGGCCGGCCAGTCGCGGGTCTGGCGGTTGCGTGCCGATCTGCGCGCGCTTGAGCGAGGGGCGCGCGGCGGTGGCGACGCTGGCGACATCCGACAGCCACGCTTCGGTCGTGATGTCGGGCGCGTGTTCGAGCCTGGATACCAGTTCGATCAGTGCCGAAATGCCTTCGCCGATCAGCACCGCGTGCGCGCCTGCGGCGAGGAACACTTCCGGATGGTCGGATGCGTCGGAGCCGGCCACGATCACCCGGGCGCCGGTGGCGCGGGCCTCGCCGATCATCCGGCAGGCGGCTTCGCGCATGCGGCTCAGGCACATCTTGGTGAGGAAATTGAAGTTGTCCTCGTAGAACACCACCAGCTCGGGCTGTGCGGCCTGCACGGAGGCCGGGTAGTCCTCCACGCCTTCGGCGAGCATCGCGTCGAACAGCGTGACGGCATGGCCCATCCGCTGCAGCAGTGCGGCCACCTGCAGCGTGGCCAGCGGCGGGTAGGGTTTGCCGCGCTCCCATTGCTTGGGGTCGTAGCGCAGGAAATAGGAGTGGCCGATCTGGATCTTCAGCATCAGGGAAGGCGCCTCGTTCGTGCCAGGCCGGCCATGTCGGCGCAGGCCCGGTGCGCCGCGTGCATGCGGTGCGAGCGTAGGTGCCGTGTGCGTGCCGTTTGGTTGTGGTGATCGGGCAGGCAACCTTTCGGCGCGGGCGCCGCACTCACCGTCACCCCACCGATGGATTCAGCGCGGATGCTTTCTTCGACGATGCGAGCGATTCCTGCCGCCGACGGCGCTGTAATTTCCGCGCCTGAGTGGGGATGACGGATGTTGTTGAACGATCCAGGCAGGCTGATGGACCACGCCGCTGCCCCCGGCCTCGATCCTTTCCACGAGCGCCAGCCACGCCGTTGCGAGGCGCGCCAGGACCTGCTGGGTGGGCGTTTTCATTTCGCCAGCGACAGCGAGGCGTTGCTGGGTCTGGTCGAAGCAGCGTATGCGGGCGTGCCGGCGCATCGGTTGCCCGGGATGCCGGAATTCCGTATCGAACTGGATCTGTTGCCGCCGCGCGCCAAGCCCTATTCCCCGGAACCGCCCCCGCTGCGGACGCACTCCGGTGCGGGTGTGCTGTGCGGCGTGATCGACGACCGCAACTACGTGCTGATCTCGCCTGCTGAGCGCAAAGCGCTGGTGGTGGTATCGGAGGACATGCTCGCGCATCCCTATCACGTGCGTTACGAGCTGATCGAATTCGCGGTATTCGTGCTGGCGGCGCGCGCGATGGGACTGGTGCCGCTGCATGGCGCCTGCGTCGGCTGGCAGGGACGCGGGGTGTTGCTGCTGGGCCACAGTGGCGCGGGCAAATCCACGCTGGCGTTGTGCAGCCTGCTGCGCGGCCTGGATTTCCTCGCCGAAGATGGCGTGTTCGTCGAGCCGGAAAGCCGGCAGGTCACCGGCATCGCCAACTTTCTGCATCTGCGTCCCGACGTGTTGGAACGGGTCGATGCAGAAACCCGCAACTGGATCGCGGCATCGCCACAGATCCGCCGACGCAGTGGCGTGGAGAAATTCGAGCTCGACATTCGCCAGGGCCGTGGCCGCCTGGCGAGCGCGCCGTTGCAGCTGGCGGGTGCGGTCTTCGTGTCCGCGATACTGGCCCCACCCGGCGAGCCTTTGCTGGAGCCGATGCCGGGTGAGCAGATCGCGCAGTGGC
Source organism: Pseudomonas sp. GW821-FHT07E12 (assembly GCF_058986605.1). Taxonomy (NCBI): domain Bacteria; kingdom Pseudomonadati; phylum Pseudomonadota; class Gammaproteobacteria; order Pseudomonadales; family Pseudomonadaceae; genus Pseudomonas; species Pseudomonas sp. GW821-FHT07E12. The sequence continues at coordinate 25,554 of NZ_JBYSVX010000032.1, forward strand.
TGGCAGACGACCAGCCTTATGCGGTTGGGCAGCCCGGCTGGGCGGCGTTCGTGCAGACGCTGCAGCAAACAGGTGTGTATCGGCTGCGTCGCGGGCCGGATCCTGAGGCCGCGGTGGATGCCTTGTTGCAGCTGCTCGGATGATCGCATCGTGAAGCTGCGATCACCGTCGTCCATGCGCACCGCGTGCCATGGCATGCGCCGCGCTCACAGCGCCTCGTGACGATGTCCGGCGAGCCTCTTCTCGATCGCGTGCGCCATCTGCTGCGCGCATTCGCCGACACGTTGCCGCGTGCCGAACGCAGGCGCATCGGCGCGTATGTGCTGCTGTCCCTGGCCGGGGCGCTGGCCGGCAGTCTGGCGGCAGTGACATTGGTGCCGCTGGTGCAGCCGGGGCATGCGCCGCGGTTCGGCGGCTACACGATCGCCGCGCCCGACGGTATCGCCATGCAGGTGGTGTTGTTCGTCGTGGCCAGCGCGGCCTTTGCGCTGTCGCGTTGGCTGATCGCGCGCGTAGCCGCGCGCCTGGCCAGCGGCTACGCGATGGCGCTGCGCCGCCAGGTGCATGCGAGCCTGATCCACGCACCGCTGCCGGCGCTGGCCGATGCGAGTTCGGCGGAAATCGCCAACGTGCTCACCTACAACATCGAGATCGTCACCCAGGGCTACAGCGCGATGCTGCAGTTGCTGGTCGCGGCGATCACCGCGGTGGTGAGTCTGGTGCTGGCGTTCCTGGTGTCGCCGGCGCTGATGCTGGCGATGCCGTTCGTGCTGGGATTCGGCGTGCTGGCGTTCCGCGCCAGCGGGCAGGAGCAGGCGCAGGTGAGCCGTCGCTATGTTGCCGATATGACGCGCCTGTTCTGGCTCAGCGAGGATTTCCCGCGGCGCCTGCGCCACATCCGCTCCTTTGGCCGCGAAGAAGCCGAGAAAGCGGGCTACGAGACGATTTCCGGCCGGCTGGGCGAGGGTTACCGGCGCCAGCAGGATCTGGTCGCGGCAGGACGGCTGGCGCTGGAGCTGGCAGCGGTGGCGGTGATCGCGTGCGTGCTGGTGCTGGCCGGGCTCCGGCAGGGCGAGGACCGCGCCGCGCTCATCACCGTGAGCCTGCTGCTCGGCCGGCTGCTGCCGTATCTGGTCTCGACACGACAGAGCCTGCAGCAGTTGCGATCGGCCGCGCCCGCCCTCGAACTCTGGCAGCGGCACGTGCGCGCGGATTCGCCACCATCGCCCGAGGTGGCGTCGGATGAGGCCGTGGCCGATGAGCTGTGCATCGAGGCGATCAGGTTGGCGCCACCGCTGCAGGCGCTCGATATCGGCGGGCTGGTGTTGGCACCCGGCCGAATGACCCTGGTGCTCGGGCCCTCCGGTGTCGGCAAGAGCAGCCTGCTGGACGTGCTGGCGGGCATGGTGGAACCCCGATCGTTCGTCGCTCGGCGCCACGGAGCGCAGTTCGGTTTCGCCGCGTATCGCGCACGGGTTCAACACGGCGCCTACGTTGCCCAGGGCGTGCGCCCGTGGCAGCGCACGGTGCGCGAGTGCCTGGCCTGGGCCGATCACGGCGCCGACGAGGCGCGGATGTGGGCGGCGCTGCAAGCGGTCGGGCTGGCCGATCGTCTGGGGTCGTCGCAGCGCCTGGATACGCCGTTGGACAGTACGTCGAACCGCTTCTCCGGAGGAGAACTGCAGCGCCTGCTGTTGGCCCAGGTGATCCTGCACCGCCCCACGCTGGCGTTGCTGGACGAAGCCACCAGCGCGCTGGATGCGGCATCGGAGGAGGCCGTGCTGCTGGCATTGAAACGATGCCTGCCGCAGACCGCCCTGGTGGTCGTATCGCATCGACCACGCCTGTCCGCGATCGCCGATCACTGCTTGCACCTGGGAGCTTCTGAAACAGCGCTGGCATAAAACGGGCGATCCGGCATGCAACCTTTTCCGGCGGGGCGGCGCACACACGTCGCATCGATTCGATACAGGCGTGATGTCGCACCTGTCGGCGCAGGCCGGTATCCGTGAGCCGCTGCCACATCGCCGCATGACGCGGGCGTGTGCGCGGCACTGAGCAGAGGAGGTAGGCGTGGATTCGTGGCGAGATCGATGGATGGGCCAGCTGCCGCGTGCGGTGGTGGTCGCGCATGACCTCGTGATGGTCTGGCTGGTCTGGCAGGTACTGTGCAGGCTGCGCTGGGGCATGGAACCTTCGCCGCCGTTGCTGCCGATGTGGTCGGTGGAGATCGGCTTCGTCCTGGGCGTGCAGGCGGTGTCGTTCTGGGTGATGGGCCTCTATCGCGGGCTGTGGCGCTTCGCCAGCGTTCCGGATCTGTGGAACATCCTCAAGGCGTCGGTGCTGGGCCTGTTCGGGATCGCGCTGGGGCTGTTCCTGTACAACCGGCTCGGCACGCTGCCGCGCTCGGTGCTGGTGCTGTATCCGCTGGTGCTGGTGTGCCTGCTGGGCGCGCCGCGTCTGCTCTACCGCGCCTGGAAGGACCGCGACCTCGATCAGGATCGCCATGGCGCGACGCGCATTCTGGTGCTGGGCGCCGGCGCGGCTGGCGAGGCGCTGGTGCGCGATCTGCGCCGTGTCAGTGCCTATCATCCGGTCGGCTTCCTCGATGACGCCGCGGATCTGCAGGGTTGCAAGATGCAGGGCGTGCCGGTGCTCGGGCGCGTGCAGGACGTGGCCCAGATCGCCCGCGAGACCGCTGCCGGGCTGCTGGTGATCGCGATGCCCTCGGCCGATGCGCAGGCGATGCGGCAGGTGGTCGCCGCCTGCGAAGGCAGCGGCCTGCCGTTCCGTGTCGCGCCGCGCCTGCAGGATGTGCTGGAAGGGCGCCTGCTGCCGGGCGAACTGAAGGAGATCGCGATCGAGGATCTGCTCGGACGCAAGCCGGTGCTGCCGGACTGGAAGGCGGTCCAGACCTGGCTGGGCGGGCGCTCGGTGCTGGTCACCGGCGCCGGCGGTTCGATCGGCTCGGAACTGTGCCGGCAGTGCGCCCGTTACGGTGCCCGTCGTATCGCGTTGATCGAGATGAGCGAGCTGGCACTGGCGACCATCGAAACCTCGCTGCGTCGTCATTTTCCGCAGATCGAGATCGTGCCGATCCTGGGCGATTGCGGCGATCCGGCGGTGATCGCGTATGCGCTTGCCCGGGCCCGGCCCGATGCGGTCTTCCATGCCGCGGCCTACAAGCAGGTGCCGATGCTGGAGCTGCAGCTGCGCGAGGCGGTGCGCAACAACGTGCTGGCGACCGAAACCGTGGCCCGCGCCTGCAGCGAGGCGGGCATCGGCACCTTCGTGCTGATCTCGACCGACAAGGCGGTCGATCCGGCCAACGTGCTCGGTGCCAGCAAGCGCCTGGCGGAAATGGTCGGGCAGGCGCTGACCCGGCAATATCCAACCCGCTTCGTCACGGTGCGCTTCGGCAACGTGCTCGATTCTGCGGGCAGTGTGGTGCCGTTGTTCCGCGAACAGATCCGCAAGGGCGGCCCGGTCACGGTGACCGATCCGGAGGTCACGCGCTTCTTCATGACCATTCCCGAAGCCTGCCAGCTGATCCTGCAGGCCTCGGCGATCGGAACGCACGAGGCGGTCTACACCCTCGACATGGGCGAGCCGGTGCCGATCCGCCTGCTGGCCGAACAGATGATCCGCCTGGCCGGCAAACAGGTGGGGCGCGACATCGCGATCGTCTACACCGGCCTGCGTCCCGGGGAAAAGCTGCACGAAACCCTGTTCCATGCCGACGAGCGCTACTGCCCGACGGTGCATCCGAAGATCCTGCTGGCCGAGCCGCGTGATGTCTCGGCCGCGAACATCGAGGGCATCATCACGCATCTGCGCGAGGCAGTACTGCGCTATGACCTGGTTGCACTGGATCATCTGTTGCGGCTTGCCGTTCCCGAGTTCCAGCCGGATGGAAGGTCTTTCGATTACCGCAAGTCAGCGACGGTGTTCGCTTTTCCCGCCCGTACTGCCAGTACGGCGTAGCGCGACGGCCTGGCCTGCATCGGCCAGGCCGTTTCCGTAGCCGGCGATGATGTGCGCCAATTCGCGCAGGACAGTATGTTTTGGTGCCTTGGCTGGGTGTGCATGCGCAGTCCGCGGTAACCTCGCCGGATCTCAGGTAGGAGGAGCACCGGGCATGATCCAACTGATCCTGTTGCATGGAGACACGCATGTCAGCCGCGAACAGCGTGAGGATGCGCCGGAGCTGTTCGACCACGAGGGCGTGACGTATTCGCTGCGGGCCGGCCCGCGCACGCCGTTGCCGACCGACCATGTCTGGGATCCGGTGGCGGTCTACGCGCCGGACGAGTTGAGCGAGGAAGAGTTCCAGGCCCTGTATGAGGCCGCACGCACGCGGGTGCCGGAGTTCGCGCTGCACTATTGAGGGGTGCGCGTTAGCGTGCCGTTGCCGGGGGCTGACTTATAGTGCGGACCACGCGTGGTGGTCCGCGCATTCCCAAGTGCAGCCTGTGTCCCGTATCCCGCCTCAATCCCTGTTCCTGCGGCTGCTGGCCGGCCTGATGCTGAGCATGTGGGTGGCCGCGGCCGCGCTTGCGCAGACACCACAGGATAATGATCCGCAGGCACTGATCGACGGCGCCGGGAAGACGCTGGACGAGGTCAAGGCCAAGCTGGACGAGGCCAAGGCAGAAGATTTCAACGCACTGTCCGAGAGCGCACTGGGGGCGCAGCGCGATGCGCGGACCGCCGTACAGGCGATCACGCCGCAGTTCGATCAGGTGCAGGCGCAGCTGACGCAGTTGGGGCCTGTGCAGGATGGCGTCAAGGAATCGTCCGACATCGCTCGGGAGCGCAAGGACCTGACCAGCCAGCTGAGCGCGCTGGATTCCTCCATCAAGCGAGCCAACCTGCTGGCCACCGATGCACAGCAGGTCCTGGACAGCATCGAGAGCGCGCACGCGCAGCTGTTCAGCGAACAACTGTCCACGCGCGTGGCTTCGCCGTTGTCGCCGGCGTTGTGGAGCCAGCTGGCGCAAACCTTTCCGGACGACTGGGACAAGCTGCTCGCGCTGTATCAGCAGGTCGTCGCGAGCGTGCAGGACGCGGTGGCCGCGCGCGGCTATGCGCTGCTGCTGACTGGGCTGGCGATCGCGCTGGTGCTGGTGTTGCCGCTCAGGTTGTTCCTGCGTCATCTCGGGCGTCGTTATGCGGCCTCGCGCGCGCCGGGCGGACGCCTGCGTCGTTCCGGGCTTGCGCTGTGGTTCCTGACGGTAGGCACCACCACGCTGGGGTTGGCGGCGCTGGTGCTGGTGCAATGCCTGGACGGCATCGGCGCGCTGCCCAAGTCGCTGGCGCATGTGGCCGAGACCTTCGTGGTGGCCAGCTTCATCGCGGCCTTCATCAGTTCGCTCAGCACCAGCCTGCTGATGCCGGAAACCCCCTCATGGCGGCTGTTCCCGCTCGATGACGACATCGCCCGCCGGCTGCGCTGGTACTGCCATGCCACCGCGCTGGTGGCGTGGGGCAGCACGCTGGCACTCGAGCTGAACCGATCGGCCCGCACCGGTACCGCGTTGACCGTGGCCGCCGAAGGCGTGTTTGCACTGTTGTACGTCGGCCTGATCCTGTCGATGCTGTCGAGCCTGGCGCGTTCCTCGGCGGCACCGAAGACGCAGGCCGCGAACAAGGACGCACCCGCGCCGGTCACCAGCCGTGGTGGCGGAGTGATCGTGCTGGTACGCCTGCTAGGTCATCTGATCGTGATCGCGGCCCTGGTGGCCGCGTTGTTTGGTTACCTCAATCTGGCGCTGCTGCTGGCCAGCCAACTGGTGTGGATCGTGGTGGTCGTCGCGTTCATCGGCCTGCTGATGGCGTTTGTCGATGACCTGATGGCCTGGTTGTTCAGGCCGGAAGCCCGGTTGAGCCGCGCGCTGTCGCATGCGTTGGGCGTTGGTAGCGGACGCCTGGAACAGGTGGGCGTGCTGGTATCGGCGGCGCTGCGCGTGCTGCTGGTGATCGCAGGGTTGATGGCGCTGGTGGCGCCTTACGGCACCAATATTTCGGTGTTCACCGGCTGGCTCGACACGCTGACCAACGGCCTGACGATCGGTGATTTCAAGCTGACGCCGATGGTGCTGGGGCGTGCGTTGCTGGTGTTGGCGATCGGTCTTTGGGTGGTGCACATGGTGCAGCACTGGCTGGTGCAGACCTATCTGCCGAAGACCGAGTTGGAGCCGGGCGCGCGCAACTCGGTGAGCACGGTGGCGCGTTATGTGGGCTGGGTGGCGGTCGGTCTGTGGACCTTGACTGCGCTCGGCATCGGCGTGGGCCAGCTGGCGCTGGTGGTGAGCGCGTTGTCGGTCGGTATCGGTTTTGGTTTGCAGGCGATCACCCAGAACTTCATTTCCGGACTGATTCTGTTGGCCGAGCGACCGGTGAAGATCGGCGACTGGGTGCGGATCGGCGATCAGGAGGGCGACGTCCGCAAGATCAACGTGCGCGCTACCGAGATCCAGGTCGGCGACCGTTCGACACTGATCGTGCCCAACTCGGAGTTGATCACCAAGAGCGTGCGCAACATGACGCTGTCCAACCCGATGGGGCGGGCGCAGTTGCAGTTCTCGGTGCCGCTGGGCGAGGACATGGAGCGGGTACGCGCGCTGCTGCTGGAGATCTATGCGGCGCACGAGCGCACGTTGAAGGAGCCGGCGCCATCGGTGTACATCGATTCGCTGGCCAATGGCATGGCGAACTTCAACAGCTTCGTGTTCGTGGGCAGTCCGCGCGAGGTCTATTCGGTGCGCAGTCAGTTGTTCTTTGCGTTGTTGAAGCGGATGGATCAGGAGGGGATTGCGTTGCAGTCACCGCAGGATGTGCGGATTTTGCGGGAGGTTGATGGGGGGAGTCCTGGGGAGGGGTGAGTTGTCGTCGCGAACTGCTTCGTCGCTGTCTTGTGAGTGCCTTCGTGGATTGTTGATGTGTTGGTTTGTTGTGTAGGTATTTTCCCTACAGTGTGTAGGTGTTGCATCGATTGACGTAATTTGTCATGAGCCGTCAAACTGAAGAATACGCGATGGAATGCTATCCCTGATGTGCGCTGGGGGGCGGCACAGGGATGCAAGCGGCAACGGATGTGCACGCAGGATTAGTAGGATAAGGAAGTGAACAGGTGATTCGGGGAAAGGGATCTTCTCGCTGTGTAAACAGCGTGGCCGCCGCGGGTTTTCTCGCGATGTCAGCGTGGCCGTTGATGGCGCAGGAGGTGTCATCACCCTCGTCGCCACAGAACACGCTGGATCGCCAGGAGCAATTGCGCCAAGCCGAGGAAGTGGAGCGCCGTCAGGCGCAGGAGCGCGAGGCGCCGTTTGCCGGCTCGCGCGAGGCGGCGTTGGGCGCCGATATGAAGCGGATAGATGTGCCTGCGGAAAGTGTCTGTTTCCCTTTGCAGCGTGTACGGCTGACCGGCGGCGGTGCGGAGTTCAGCTGGCTGTGGATCTATTTGAAGCGTTACACCGGCAGTTGCGTCGGCCAGCAAGGCATTGATCTGATCCGTCGGCGTGCGTTGGATCAATTGATCGCGCGCGGCTATGTCACCACCCGGATTGGAGTGCCCGAGCAGGATATTTCCTCTGGCGTGTTGCGCTTTGAACTACTGCCCGGCAAGGTGCGGCAGGTGCGGGTGGAATCGGCATCCGGGCGCCCGGGTTTCTGGCGCGGCGCTTTGCCACTACGCCCCGGTGATGTGCTCAACCTGCGCGCCATCGAACAGGGCGTAGAGCAGTTCAAACGTTTGCCTTCGCAAGACGCCAGGATCGACATCGTGCCGGGCGAGCAGCCGGGTGAATCGGATCTGGTGATCACGTTGCAACATGCGCGGCGCTGGCGTGTGGTGATGAATGCCGACGACTCAGGGATGGAAGCTACCGGTCGCGCCCAGGGCGGCATCGACTTCGCGTTGGATTCGCCGTTGGGCCTCAATGATCTGTTGTCGATCGGCTACAACCACGATCTGGCCGACCATGGCGACGAGCGCGGCACGCGCGGCAACAGCTTGAGTTACAGCTTGCCTTGGGGGTGGTGGACGTTTTCGATGTCGTTGTCCTCATACCGCTATGCACAGCGGGTAGATGGTTACCTGCAATCGTTCCAATCCACGGGCGAATCACGAAGCGCGCAGTTGGATATGCAGCGCACCTTGCATCGCAACGCAGTAAGCAAGACTTCGGCCGGCGTGGTCGTCGCCAGACGTGAAGCACATAGCTATATGGATGGCGTGGAGATCGGCATCCAGCGCCGTAAGACCACCAGTGCCGAACTGTACTTTTCGCACCGGCGCTATTTGGGGAGCGTGCAGTTGGACGTGCGTCTGGCCCATCGCCGCGGAACACCCTGGTTCAACGCTCAATGGACCGGCTATGACCCGAATGTGGGTTATCCCACCTTCCGTTACGGTGTCACCACCCTGGACGCCAGCATTGGCGTGCCGTTCCAGGTGGCGGGTAGGCCGCTCAGCTGGGAGAGCAGCTTGCGTGCGCAGACGTCCTCGGATCTGCTGCTCGGTTCGGAATTCATTTCTATCGGCGGCCGCTACAGCGTGCGTGGCTTTGATGGCGAGCGCACGATCGGCGCCGAACGCGGTGCTTATTGGCGCAACACGCTCAGCATTCCGGTGCAAGCCTGGGGTATCACGCCGTATCTGGGCGTGGATGCCGGCCGCATTGGTGGTCCCAGTGCGCGTGGCCTGTCTGGCAGAGACATGGCCGGTACCTTCATCGGCCTGCGCGGCGCGCGCGGCCGTTTGAACTGGGATGCCTTTGCCGGTTGGGAGTTGCACAAGCCCGAAGGGATTGAAACCGCGCAGCCGGCGTACGGAATCCGTTTGATCTATCAGTTTTGAATCACTCCGCCGCCACATGGCGGAAGGTCATTGATCCGTCCGGATGGGCGGTGACAAGGAACGATGAAAGTGGAACTTTCCCATAGTCCTTCGTACTCGGTCGCAGACAACTTGAAGCGCGCCCTGGCGTTGCTGTTGAGCGTGACAGTGACCTTTACCTCGATTCCGGTTTACGCGCAGGTGGCGCCTGTCGATAACCCCGGTGGCCAAAAGGCCGGCCTGGAAGCGGCCAACAACGGTGTGCCGGTGGTGAATATCGTGGCGCCCAATGCGGCCGGCGTTTCCCACAACCGTTATTCACAGTTCAACGTGGGTCAGAACGGACTGATCCTCAACAACAGCGCTCAGATTTCCAACACCCAGCTGGGTGGCTATGTTTCCGGTAATGACAATCTGAAAAGCAGTGGCGCAGCGCGGCTGATTCTCAACGAGGTCACCTCCACCACCAGTCGCTTGCAGGGCTATACCGAAATTGCCGGCAATGCCGCGCAACTGGTGATCGCCAACCCCAATGGCATCGTTTGCGATGGCTGCGGCTTCCTCAATACCTCGCACGCCACCCTGACCACCGGTGTGCCGGTGTTCGGCGCCGATGGTGGCTTGAGTGGGTTTGATGTCACCCGTGGCATGCTGCGGATCGGTGGCGGTGGATTGAACGCCTACAACATCGATCGCCTGGATCTGCTTTCGCGCGAAATGAGCGTAGAAGGCACGCTGTGGACCAAGGATCTGCTGGCTATTGCCGGCAGCAACCGGGTCGGCTATGACGGCATGGTGCTGGACATGTTGCCCGGTACGACGGGCACCAGTGGGGTGGGCATCGACGTAGCCTACCTGGGCGGCATGTACGCCGACCGTATCCGTTTGGTCGCCACCGAAGCCGGCGTGGGCGTGGTCAGCCGCGGCACCCTGGCTGCGCAAAGTGGCAATCTGGAAGTGGACAGTGCCGGTAAAGTCACGCTTTCCGGTACCTCGGTGGCGTTGGGTGATGTCAAAGTCAACGCGGGCGATACGCTGGTGCAGAACGGCGTGCTGGGTTCGGAACTGGCCAGCGTCGATCTGCGCAGCAACACCGATATGCAGTTGCGCGGGGACACGATTTCCGCGGGAAGTCTGACTGCCTCTGCAGGCGGTACGTTGACACACGATGGCCGCAGCAGCGCCATAGCCATTGGCTTTGCGGCTCACGAGCTGAGCACGGCCGGCACGCTTTACAGCGCCAATGATCTGCAACTGAGTGCCAGTGGTGTATTGAGCGCCAGTGGTACTGCCTATGCCGGTGGCAATGCCACCTTGAATGCAGGCCAGTCGTTGCAGCAGAGCGGCACGGTGCAAGCGGCACGGGCTTTGAATCTGCAAGCGGCGCAGCTGGACAGCACCGGGACTCTGGATGCCGGCACAGCGCTGGGCTTGCGCAGCGGTGGCGATGCGTCCTTGGCGGGCGTCGTGCAGGCATTGGACAGAGTGGAGGTGCAGATCGGCGGCCAGCTACGCAACAGCGCGCAACTGGTCGCTGGCGATGGTATCGCCCTGGATGCGGCCTCTATCACCAACACCTCTCGCGGCGTGATTTCCGCCAATGCGGGTGTAGTGATGAAGACCACTGGCGAAATCAGCAATGCCGGTGTCGTATTCGCCGGACGCAATCTCGATGTGGATGCTGCGCGTTTGACCCAAAGCGGGCAGAGCTATGCCGGCAGTAACGCCAGCGTGCGCGCCGCCGAAGGTGTAACCAACCAGGGCAGCCTGGTAGCCGGCAATACCTTGAGCATCAACGCCGGCAGCATTGACAGCACCGGTGAACTGGGCACGCAGCGTGGCGATGTGGCGCTCGACAGCCGCGGCGATATCACCTTGGCTGGTGTCAATATCGCCGAAGGTGCTCTGGTGGCGCGCGCCGCAAATACCTTGCGCCAATCCGGTACCTTGGGTGCTGCATCGATAAACCTGAGAGCAGGTGGCGATGGCGTGTTATCCGGCACCGTGGTATCCGACGGCAATCTGGTACTGGATGCCAGCGGCAATCTGCGCACTGCGGGCGCCATGTATGCGGCTGGCGATGCCAGCCTGACGGCGACCGGTGATTTGAATCAGCAGGGCCAGGTGCAGGCCGCCGGGAAATTGCAATTGCAGGCCGGCAACATCGCCAGCACGGGCGTGCTCGATGCCGGTGACCGCTTGGATGTGCATAGTGCCGGTGCGGTTGCATTGGCCGGTGTGGTGCAGGCAGGTCAGGACATCGCGCTGGACGCCAATGGCGCCATCATCAATCGCGCTCAAGTAGTGTCCGCGGGCGAGATCCGTGTGTCCGGCGATGGCATGGAAAATGCCGGAACCGGCTTGTTGTCGGCGGCTGCGGCCGTCGATCTGCATGCACAGAAAACGCTGCGCAACGACGGCGTGGTCTACGCAGGCGGAACTTTGTCGATGCAGGCCGAAGAGTTTGTGCAAAGTGGACAGGCCTACGGTCGCCAGGGCGTGACTCTTGCGGCGGCAGGTACGGCCGAAAACCGTGGCAGTCTGGTATCAGGCAACGGCTTGGACATCCAGGCCGGCAATCTGATCAGCAGTGGAGAGTTGGGCACTGAATCCGGCGATCTCGTCGTTGACAGTCGTGGTAATGCGGCGATAACGGGCGTGACGATTTCGCAACGTGCGCTCACCGTAACCGCGGCCGACGATCTGGTGCAGGCCGGCGTTTTGAAAGCGCAATCGGTGGCCTTGCAGGCTGGTCGTGATACGGCATTGAGCGGCTCTTTGCATAGCGCCCAGGACTTGAACCTGCAAACGCAGCGGTCGCTGGCGTTCGATGCGCGCGCCTATACGGGTGGCAATCTCGATCTGCGCAGTGGCCAGGACATCACCCTGGGCAATGATGCGGTCGCGCAAAGTGCCGGCGGGATCACCTTGTCCGGCCGCAGCATCGACAGCCACGGTGTGCTGGATGCAGGCACCGATCTGGTGCTGGATAGTGCGGGTGCTTTGAACCTGGACGGTATCGCCCAGGCGGCCAATGACATTGAGCTGAAATCCGGCGCAGCTTTGAGCAGTACCGCGCAGGTAGTGGCCGGGCGTGACCTTTCGCTGACCGCGGCAAGTCTGAGTAATGGCGTCGCAGGTGTTTTGTCGGCGAAGGAAAACCTGACCGCCAGTATCACGGGCGAGTTAAACAACGCCGGTACCCTGCACGCGCAGAAGAATCTTGCGTTGAACGCGGGCTCATTACAGAACAGCGGCCAGGCGTACGGTGCCACCGGCATCGCGGTAGCCGTGGAGGGTGGGGCGAGCAACAGCGGCAGTCTGATCTCAGGCAGCGGCCTGAACATTGAGGCAGCCCGCATCGCCAACGGCGGCCAGCTGGGCACGGAAGCCGGTGGTCTTGCCCTCACCAGCCGCAGCGATATCCAACTTGGCGGCACCGTGGTTTCGGCGGGTGGCCTAGTGGCCAATGCCGCTAATGACCTGATTCAACCTGGTGCGCTGAGCGCGCGCTCGGTGGAGTTGAAAGCCGGCCGGGACGTTACGCTGGATGGCACTGTCTATAGCGCACAGGCGTTGAAGGTTCAGGCTGAGCACAATCTGGCCATCAACGATGAAGTCTATGCCGGCGGTGTTGCTCAGCTGAGTGCTGGCGATGCCTTGAGCGTAGGCGCCGACGGCGTCGTACAAAGCGCACGGACGATCAGCCTATCTGGCGGAAAAATAGAAAGCCAAGGCGCTTTGGACGCTGGAACTGATCTGGTTCTGGACAGCGCGAGTGACCTGACTCTGAGTGGTATCGCGCAGGCCGCCAATGACATCCAACTCAATGCGGTGGATGCGTTGAGCAACAATGCGCAAGTGGTGGCAGGTCGCGACCTGTCTGTGACCGCTGCAAGCCTGAGCAACAGCGCCGCAGGTATCTTGTCGGCCAAACAGAATCTGGCCGCCAACATTGCTGCCGAGTTGAACAATGCAGGAGTTCTGCATGCGCAGAAGAACCTTGCATTGGATGCGGATTCCTTGCAGAACGGCGGCCAGGCCTACGGCGCTACCGGCGTCACGGTGGCCGTAGAAGGTGCGGTGAACAACAGCGGTAGCCTGATCTCAGGCAGCGACTTGAACATTGAAGCGGCCCGTATCACCAACAGCGGCCAGCTGGGCACAGAAGCCGGTGATCTTGCCCTCACCAGCCGCAGCGACATCCAACTCGGCGGTACGGTGGTTTCGGCCGGCGCACTGGCAGCCAATGCCGGCAATGACCTGACCCAATCCGGCGCGCTGAGCGCACGCACGGTGGCGTTGAAGGCCGGCGAGGACGCCACGCTGAACGGTACCGTCTACAGCGCACAAGCACTGAATATTCAAGCCACTCGCCACCTTGCCATCAATGACGAGGTCTATGCAGGGGGTAGCGCCCAACTGAGCGCGGGCAATGCGTTGACCGTAGGCGCGGACGGCATCGTGCAGGGCGCAGGTGCGGTCACCTTGTCTGGCCGCAGCATCGACGCCCAAGGCATCTTGGATGCTGGCAGCGATCTGACGCTGGACAGTGCAGGCGCCCTGAATCTGGGCGGCATCGCCCAGGCCGCCAATGACATCGAACTGAAGTCCGGTGCGGCACTGAGCAGTAGCGCGCAAGTGGTGGCGGGTCGTGATCTATCGGTGACCGCAGTCAGCGCAAGTAACACCGCCGACGGTATTCTGTCGGCCGGCCGGAATCTGGCTTCGGTGGCGAATGAGCTGAGCAACGCGGGCGTTCTACATGCGCAACAGGAGTTGGCACTGACAGCTGATTCATTGCAGCAGCATGGTCAGATCTACGGTGGCAGAGACATCAATCTGGATATTGCAGGTGCGGTAGACAACACCGGCAATGTGGTGGCAGGTAATAGTCTGAGTATTACCGCCGCTCGCATCACCAGCAGTGGTCAATTGGGCACGGAAGCCGGTGATCTTGCTCTCACCAGCCGCAGCGATATCCAGCTCGGCGGCACGGTGGTTTCCGCCGGCGCACTGGTGGCCAATGCCACCAACGATCTGACCCAGTCTGGTGGGCTGAGCGCACGTTCGGTGGATTTGAAGGCCGGCCAGGATGCATTGTTGTCCGGCACCGTCTACAGCACACAGGCGTTGAAGATCCAGGCTGAGCGGAATCTTGCTATCAACGATGAAGTCTATGCCGGCGGCAATGCCCAGCTGAGCGCAGGCAATGCGTTGAGCGTAGGCGCTGAAGGTGTTGTACAAAGCGCGGGTGCGATCGCCCTGTCGGGTAAGAGTATCGGCAGCCAGGGCGCACTGGATGCAGGTGCCGATCTGGTGCTGAACAGCGCGGGTGATCTGACTCTAGGCGGCATTGCCCAGGCTGCGCGCGATATCGAGTTTCAATCCACCGGCACCTTGAGCAATACCGCGCAGGTTGTGGCGGGTCGCAACCTTTCGCTGAGTGCCGCAAGCGCAAGCAACAGCGTCGCAGGCATTCTGTCGGCCAAGGAAAACTTGGCTGCCAATGTCGCTGGTGAACTGGACAATGCCGGTGTTCTGCATGCGCAGAAGAGCCTTGCGTTGGACGTGGGCTCGTTGCAGCAGAGCGGACAGGTGCATGGCGCGACCGGTGTTGCAGTAAATGCCGCGGGTGCCGTGAATAACAGCGGCAGTCTGATCTCAGGTAATGGCCTGAACATTGAAGCGGCCCGCATCGCCAACAGCGGCCAGCTGGGCACGGAAGCCGGTGATCTTGCCCTTGCCAGCCGCAGCGACATCCAACTCGGCGGCACCGTGGTTTCGGCCGGAACCCTGGTGGCCAATGCTGCCAACGATCTGATTCAGTCCGGCGCACTGAGCGCACGCTCCATCGAGTTGAACGCTGGCCGCGATGTCACCTTGAATGGCACCGTGTACAGCACGCAGAACCTGCGCGCTGATGCCAGTCGCAACCTCGCCATCAACGATGAAGTCTATGCCGGTGGCGATGCCCAGCTGAGTGCGGGCAATGCGTTGACCGTAGGCGTGGACGGCATCGTGCAGGGTGCAGGTGCAATCACCTTGTCTGGTCGCAGCATCGATAGTCAGGGCATCTTGAACGCCGGCACGGATCTGGCACTCACTAGTGCGGGAGATCTGACGCTGAGTGGCATCGCACAAGCGGCCAATGATGTGGCATTGAATGCCGCGGCTACGATCAGCAACTCCGCACAAGTAGTCGCGGGCCGCAATCTTTCACTGACGGCGGCTGAGTTGAGCAATAGTGCTACGGGCATCCTGTCGACCAAGGGAAACCTGGCCGCCAATATCGTTGGCGAAATAAACAACGCCGGCAATCTGCACGCACAGAACAGCCTTGCGCTGAACGTGGGTTCGTTGCAGAACAGCGGTCAAGCCTACGGTGCAACCGGAGTTACAGTTAACGCAGCTGGCAGCGTGAAAAACACCGGCGGCCTGATTTCCGGCAATGGTCTGAACATTGAAGCGGCCCACGTCGCCAATAGCGGCCAACTGGGGACCGCGGCAGGTGATCTGATCATCACCAGCCGCAGCGATATCCAGCTCGACGGCATGGTGGTCTCAGCCGGTGCCTTGGTGGCCAATGCGACCAAGGATCTGACCCAGTCCGGTGCGTTGAGTGCGCGCTCGGTGGACGTGAAAGCCAGTCAGGATGCGGTGCTGTCCGGTACTGTCTACAGCGCGCAGAACCTGCGCGTTGACGCCAGCCGAAACCTCGCCATCAACGATGAAGTCTATGCCGGTGGTGCAGCCCATCTGAGTGCAGGCAATGCGTTGAGCTTGGGCGCCGGCGGCGTCGTACAAAGTGCGGGTGAGATCACCTTGTCGAGCAAGAATATCGACAGTCAGGGTGCCTTGGATGCGGGTACCGATCTGGCACTTAACAGCGCGGGCGATCTGACCCTGGGTGGTATCGCTCAGGCCGCACGTGATGTCGAGTTGAAGTCCATTGGTATTCTGGACAACACCGCACAAGTGGTGGCAGGTCGCAATATTTCGCTGAGTGCCGCAAGTGTAAGCAACAGTGACGCAGGCACCCTGTCGGCCAAGGAAGACCTGACCGCCAATATCGCGGGCGAGTTGAACAACGCCGGCACCCTGCACGCGCAGAAGAGCCTTGAGCTGAATGTGGGCTCGTTGCAGAACAACGGTCAGGCCTACGGCGCCACCGGCGTTATGGTCACCGCAGTAGGCGCGGCGGACAACACCGGCGTCCTGATTTCCGGCAATGGTCTGAACATTGAAGCGGCTCACGTCGCCAATAGCGGCCAACTGGGAACCGAGGCAGGTGATCTGACCCTCACCAGCCACAGCGATATCCAGCTCGGCGGTACCGTGGTTTCCGCTGGTGCGCTGGTAGCCGATGCTGCCAACGATATGACCCAGTCCGGCGCGCTGAGCGCACGTTCCGTCGAGTTGAATGCTGGCCACGATGTCACTTTGAATGGAATCGTCTACAGCGCGCAGGATCTTCGTGTCGATGCCAATCGAAACCTTGCGACCAACGATAAGGTTTATGCCGGCAACGCTGCTCAGCTGAGCGCGGGCAGTGCCTTGACCGTGGGTGTGGACGGCATCGTGCAGGGCGCAGGTGCGGTCACGCTGTCTGGTCGCAGCATCGATGCCCAAGGCATCTTGGATGCGGGCAGCAACCTCACGCTGGACAGTACAGGTGCTTTGAACCTGGGTGGTATCGCCCAGGCCGCCAACGATATCGAGCTGAGATCTGGTGCGGCTCTGAGCAACACCGCACGAGTGGTGGCAGGTCGCAATCTTTCGCTGAGCGCTGCAAGCGTAAGCAACGGTGCCGCAGGCATTCTGTCGGCCAAGGAAAAGCTGTCCGCCAACATCGCGGGTGAGTTGAACAACGCCGGCACCCTGCACGCGCAGAAGAGCCTTGCGTTGAATGTGGGCTCGTTGCAACAGACGGGTCAAATCTATGGCGGTACGGGCGTAACCGTGAGTGCCATCGATACGGTGAACAATGCTGGCGGCCTGATTTCCGGTAGCGGCTTGAGCATTGAAGCCGCTCATATCGCCAACAGCGGCCAGCTGGGCACTGAAGCGGGTGATCTGTCCCTCATCAGCCGTGGTGATATCCAGCTCGGCGGCACGGTAGTTTCCGCCGATTCACTGGTGGCCAATGCCGCCAACGATCTGATTCAGTCCGGCGCACTGAGCGCACGCTCGGTGGAGTTCAAGGCGGGCCAGGATGCAGTGCTGGGTGGCACCATTTACAGTGCGCAGAATTTGCGGGGTGATGCCACCCGCAGCCTCGCCATCAACGATGAAGTCTATGCTGGCGACAATGCCCAGTTGAGCGCAGGCAATACGCTGAATGTAGGTGCCGACGGCGTCGTACAAAGCGCGGGTGCCATTACCCTGTCGGGCAAGAATATCGACAGCCAAGGTGCCTTGGACGCGGGTACCGATCTGGTGCTGAACAGTGCGGGTGATCTACGCCTGGGCGGCATTGCCCAGGCGGTCAATGACGTCGAACTTCAATCTACCGCTGCATTGAGCAACAACGCGCAGGTAGTGGCAGGCCGCAATCTTTCGCTGAGTGCAGCAAGCGCAGCCAACGGCGCCGCAGGCATTCTATCGGCCAAGGAAAACCTGACGGCCAACATCGCCGGTGAACTGAACAACGCGGGCAACCTGCACGCGCAGAAGAGCCTTGAGCTGAACGTGGGCTCGTTGCAGAACAGCGGCCAAGCTTACGGGGCGACCAGCGTTACGGTTACCGCCGCCGGCAGCGTGAACAACACCGGTGGTCTGATTTCCGGTAACGGCCTGAACATCGAAGCCGCTCATATCGCCAACAGTGGCCAATTGGGTACCGAGGCCGGTGATCTGACCCTCACCAGCCGCAGCGATATCCAGCTCGGCGGCACGGTGGTTTCGGCCGGTGCCATGGTGGCCAATGCGGCCAAGGATCTGACCCAATCCGGTGCGCTGAGTGCGCGTTCGGCGGAGTTGAAGGCGGGCCAGGATGCCGCGCTGAACGGCACTGTCTACACTGCACAAGCACTGAGTATTCAAGCCAACCGCGACCTTGCTATCAATGACGAGGTCTATGCAGGGGGGAGCGCTCAACTGAGCGCGGCCAACGCGTTGACCGTAGGCGCGGACGGCATCGTGCAGGGCACGGGTGCGGTCACCTTGTCTGGCCGTAGCATTGATGCTCAAGGCGTCTTGGATGCCGGCAGCAATCTGATGCTGGACAGTACAGGTGCTTTGAATCTGGGTGGCATAGCCCAGGCCGCCAATGACATCGAACTGAAATCCACCGGTGCCTTGAGCAATACCGCACAGGTTGTGGCGGGTCGCAATCTTTCGCTGAGTGCCGCAAGTGCAAGCAACAGCACTGCCGGCATCCTGTCGGCCAAGGAAAAGCTGTCGGCCGATATTGCGGGCGAGTTGAACAACGCCGGCACCCTGCACGCGCAGAAGAGCCTTGCGCTGAATGTAGGCTCGTTGCAGAACAGCGGCCAAGCCTATGGCGCCACCGGCGTTGCGGTTGCCTCAGCAGGCAACGTGAACAACATCGGCAGTCTGATTTCCGGTAACGGCTTGAACATCGAAGCCACTCATATCGCCAACAGCGGCCAGTTGGGCACCGAAGCGGGTGATCTGTCCCTCACCAGCCGCAGTGATATCCGACTCGGCGGCACGGTAGTTTCCGCCGATTCACTGGTGGTCAACGCGGCCAACGATCTGATCCAGTCCGGTGCAGTCAGTGCGCGTTCGGCGGATTTGAAAGCCGGCCAGGATGTTGTGCTGGATGGCACTGTCTACAGCGCACAAGCGTTGAAGGTTCGGGCTGAGCGCAATCTGGCCATCAACGACGAGGTCTATGCCGGCGGCGATGCCCAGCTGAGTACGGGAAGTACCTTGACCATAAGCGCTGATGGCGTCATTCAAGGCGCCGGCTCAATCACCCTGTCGGGCAAAAATATCCACAGCCAGGGTGCCTTGGATGCGGGTAGCGATCTGGTACTGAACAGCGCGGGCGATTTGAGCCTGAGTGGCATCGCCCAGGCCGCACGCGATATCGAACTTCAATCCACCGGCGTATTAAGCAATGCCGCGCAGGTTGTGGCGGGTCGCAATATCTCGCTGAGTGCCGCAAGTGCAAGCAACAGTGCCGCAGGCATCCTGTCGGCCGAGGAAAATCTATCCACCAACATCACGGGTGAATTGAACAACGCTGGTACCCTGCACGCGCAGAAGAGCCTTGCGCTGAACGTGGGATCGTTGCAGCAAACGGATCAAGTTTATGGCGGAACGGGCGTAACCGTGACTGCCACCAATGCGGTAAACAACACAGGCAGCCTGATTTCCGGTAACGGCCTGAGCATTGAAGCTGGCCGTATTGCCAACAGCGGCCAATTGGGTACCGAAGCGGGTGATCTGTCCCTCATCAGTCGCAGTGATATCCAGCTCGGCGGCACGGTAGTTTCCGCCGGTTCACTGGTGGCCACCGCGGCCAACGATCTGACTCAGTCCGGTACGTTGAGTGCGCGCTCGGCGGACGTGAAAGCCGGCCAGGACGTTACGCTGGGCGGTACCGTCTACAGCGCGCAGAACTTGAGGGTCGATGCCAATCGAAACCTCGCCATCAACGACGAGGCTTATGCCGGTGGTGATGCCCAGCTGAGTGCGGGCAATGTCTTGGCCGTGGGGGTGGATGGCATCGTGCAGGGCGCAGGTGCGGTCACGCTGTCTGGTCGCAGCATCGATGCCCAAGGCATCTTGGATGCGGGCAGCAATCTCACGCTGGACAGTACAGGTGCTTTGAACCTGGGTGGTATCGCCCAGGCCGCCAATGACATCGAACTGAAGTCCGGCGCAGCGCTTAGCAACACCGCGCAAGTCGTGGCGGGCCGCAATCTTTCGCTGAGTGCCGCAAGCGCAAGCAACAGCGCCACAGGCATCCTGTCGGCCAAGGAAAACCTGACGGCCAACATCGCCGGTGAACTGAATAACGCCGGCACCCTGCATGCGCAGAAGAGCCTTGTGTCGAATGTGGGCTCGTTGCAGAACAACGGCCAAGCCTACGGCGCCACCGGCGTTGCGGTTACCGCCGCAGGCGCGGTGAACAACACCGGCAGTCTGATTTCCGGTAACGGCTTGAACATCGAAGCCGCTCATATCGCCAACAGCGGCCAGTTGGGCACCGAAGCGGGTGATCTGTCCCTCACCAGCCGCAGCGATATCCAGCTCGGCGGCACGGTGGTTTCAGCCGGTGCCATGGTGGCCAATGCGACCAAGGATCTGACCCAGTCCGGTGCGTTGAGTGCGCGCTCGGTGGACGTGAAAGCTGGCCAGGATGCGGTGTTGGCCGGTACTGTCTACAGCGCACAAGCGTTGAAGGTTCAGGCTGAGCGCAACCTGGCCATCAATGATGAAGTCTATGCCGGTGGAAATGCTCAGCTGAGTGCAGGCAATACGTTGAATGTAGGCGCCGCCGGCGTCGTACAAAGCGCGGGTGCCATTACCCTGTCGGGCAAAAATATCGACAGCCAGGGTGCCTTGGGCGCGGGTACCGATCTGGTACTGAACAGCGCGGGTGATCTGAGCCTGAGCGGTATCGCTCAGGCCGCGCGCGATATTGGGCTTCAATCCACCGGTGCATTAAGCAGTACCGCGCAGGTAGTGGCAGGCCGCGATCTTTCGCTGAGCGCTGCAAGTGTAAGCAACAGCACCGCAGGCATTCTGTCAGCCAAAGAAAACCTGACCGCCAATATCGCGGGTGAATTGAACAACGCCGGCACCCTGCACGCGCAGAAGAGCCTTGTGTTGAATGTGGGCTCGTTGCAGAACAATGGCCAAGCCTACGGGGCTACCGGCGTTACAGTTACCGCCGCCGGCACGATGAACAACACAGGCAGCCTGATTTCCGGTAACGGCCTGAACATCGAAGCCGGTCTTATAGCCAACAGCGGCCAGTTGGGCACCGAAGCGAGTGATCTGTCCCTCACCAGCCGCAGCGATATCCAGCTCGGCGGCACGGTGGTTTCGGCCGGCGCACTGGTGGCCAATGCGACCAAGGATCTGACCCAGTCCGGTGCGCTGAGTGCGCGTTCGGTGGACGTGAAAGCCGGCCAGGACGTTACGCTGGGCGGTACCGTCTACAGCGCGCAGAACTTGAGGGTCGATGCCAACCGAAACCTCGCCATCAACGACGAGGTTTATGCCGGCGGTGATGCCCAGCTGAGTGCAGGCAATGCCTTGGCCGTGGGGGTGGATGGCATCGTGCAGGGCGCAGGTGCGGTCACGCTGTCTGGTCGCAGCATCGATGCCCAAGGCATCTTGGATGCGGGCAGCAACCTCACGCTGGACAGTGCAGGTGCCTTGAACCTGGGTGGTATCGCCCAGGCCGCCAATGACATCGAACTGAAGTCCGGCGCGGCGTTGAGCAATACCGCGCAAGTCGTGGCGGGTCGCGATCTTTCGCTGAGTGCTGCAAGCGTAAGCAACGGCGCCGCAGGCATCCTGTCAGCCAAGGAAAAGCTGTCTGCCAATATTGCGGGCGAGTTGAACAACGCCGGTACCCTGCACGCACAGAAGAACCTTGTGCTGAACGTGGGGGCATTGCAGAACAGCAGCCAAGCCTACGGCGCCACCGGCGTCACGGTTGCCTCAGCAGGCAACGTGAACAACACCGGCAGCCTGATTTCCGGTAACGGCCTGAACATTGAAGCTGGCCGTATTGCCAACAGCGGCCAATTGGGTACCGAGGCGGGTGATCTGTTCCTCATCAGTCGCAGTGATATCCAGCTCGGCGGCACGGTAGTTTCCGCCGATTCACTGGTGGCCACCGCGGCCAACGATCTGACCCAGTCCGGTGCGCTGAGCGCGCGCTCGGTGGATTTGGAAGCCGGCCAGGATGCGGTGTTGGCCGGTACTGTCTACAGCGCACAAGCGTTGAAGGTTCAGGCTGAGCGCAACCTGGCCATCAATGATGAAGTCTATGCCGGCGGCGCTGCCCAGCTGAGTGCAGGCAATGCCTTGACCGTGGGGGTGGATGGCATCGTGCAGGGCGCAGGTGCGGTCAAGCTGTCTGGTCGCAGCATCGATGCCCAAGGCATCTTGGATGCGGGCAGCAACCTCACGCTGGACAGTGCAGGTGCTTTGAACCTGGGCGGTATTGCCCAGGCCGTCAATGACATTGAACTGAAGTCCGGCGCGGCGCTGAGCAACGCTGCTCAAGTCGTGGCAGGTCGCAGTATCTCGCTGAGTGCCGCAAGCGCAAGCAACAGCGCCACAGGCATCCTGTCGGCCAAGGAAAACCTGACGGCCAACATCGCCGGTGAACTGAATAACGCCGGCACCCTGCATGCGCAGAAGAGCCTTGTGTCGAATGTGGGCTCGTTGCAGAACAACGGCCAAGCCTACGGCGCCACCGGCGTCACGGTTGCCTCAGTGGGCAACGTGAACAACACCGGCAGTCTGATTTCCGGTAACGGCTTGAGTATGGAAGCCGGCCATATCGCCAGTAGCGGCCAATTGGGCACAGAGGTTGGCGATCTGACCCTCACCAGCCGCAGCGATATCCAGCTCGGCGGCGCGGTGGTCTCGGCCGGTGCCTTGGTGGCCAATGCGGCCAACGATCTGACCCAGTCCGGCGCACTGAGCGCACGTTCCGTTGAGCTGAAGGCCGGCCGCGATAGCACCTTGTCTGGCACGCTCTACAGCGCTCAGACGCTGCAAGCACGGGCCGATCGCAACCTTGTCATCAACAACGAGGTGTATGCGGGCACGAATGCCCAACTGACCGCGGGCAATGCCTCCAGCGTGGGCGCGGATGCCGTCGTGCAAAGCGTCGGCGCGATCAGCCTGTCGGGCCGCAGCGTCGATAGTCAGGGCGCCCTGGATGCCGGCACCGATCTGCTGTTGGATAGCGCTGGCGATCTGACCCTGGGCGGTGTGGTCCAGGCCACGCGTGATGTGGCTTTGAATGTCGGCGGAGTGTTGAACAACAACACCCAAGTGGTGGCCGCTCGCGATTTGTCGCTGACGGCAGCGAGCTTGAACAATAACGCCACCGGTGTGTTGTCGGCCAAACAGAATCTCACCGCCAACATCGCAGGTGAGCTTAACAACGCCGGCATCGTGCACGCACAGAACAACGCGGCGTTGAACGTAGGTTCGTTGCAACAGACCGGCCAGCTCTATGGCGGTGGTGGCGTCACGGTCAATGCCAGCGGTGCAGTGGATAACCGTGGCAGCCTGATTTCCGGCAATGGCCTGAACATCCAGGCGGGCCGTATTGTCAGCAATGGTCAATTGGGTACCGAAGCCGGCGACCTGACGTTGACCAGCCGTGGCGATCTGCAACTGGCTGGCACCGTAGCCTCGGCAGCGGCGCTGACCGCACAGGCGGCCGGCAACTTCAGCCAGGCCGGCACCTTGGCGGCCGTGGGCAATTTGAACGTCAATGCGCAGGGCAATCTGTCCCTGGCCGGTCAGGTCAGTGGCCGCGATGTGCAGCTGACCAGCAATGCGCTGCTCGAACAGCATGGCGTGCTCAACGGTGAGCGCATCAACCTGCAGGCGCAGCGTATCGACAACGCCGGGCAAACCTTGTCCACGGGTGATGTCACCCTGCGCGCAGCCAATATCACCGTAGCGGGCACCGTCGCCGCTGGCTTGCGTGCCGATGGCAGCCTCGGCAGCAGCGGTCAGCTCAATCTGCGTGCCGATCAGAATCTGGACGTGAGCGGTCGGCTGATTGCCGGCGCCGATGCCCGTCTTGAAGGCGCCGCACTCAATCTGGCTGGCAGCACCAGCCGTATCGGTGGCAATGCCACCTTGGTGTCCAGTGGCGCTATCGATCACCGCGGCGCCGACCTCTTGGCTGGCGGCAAGTTGACCGTGCAGGCCGGCGGTGGTGTGGATAACAGCGCCCTCAACGGCAAGGGCGGCCAGATCCAGGCCAACCAGCTCGACATCACCGCAGCCGCGTTGAACAACAACAATGGCAGCCTGTTGCAGACCGGTGCGGGCCAGACCAACATCGCACTGAGCGGTGCATTCGAAAACAACGGCGGCACCTTGGCCAGCAATGGCCTTGATCTCACCCTTTCGGCCGCTTCCATCAGCAACGTCGGTGGCACGCTTCAGCATGCCGGCCAGGGCACGGCCAACATCACCAGCCGTGCGCAACTGGACAATCGCCAGGGCACGCTCACCAGCCAGGGCCGGTTGCAGATCAATGCCGCAGGCAGCGTAGAAAACCAGAACGGCGCGATCGTGGCGATGAACGATATCGCGCTCACCGCCGCTGCATTGAACAACGCACAGGGCACCGTTTCCGGGCGCGGGTTGGATGTCACCCTGGGCGGCGCGCTCAACAACCGTGGCGGTGTGCTGCAGGCAGTGGGCGGCGATCTCGCCGTGCGCGCCAACAGCTTAGACAACCAGGGCGGCACTGTGCAGTCGGTGGCTCAGTCTGGCGTGGGCGGCAATCTGCGTCTGGATATCAATCAGACCCTGGACAACAACAACGGCCTGATCGGCGCGCAGGGTGACGTCACCTTGAGCGCACACAACCTGTCCAACCAGAGCGGTCGTATCCAGGCTGGGCGCGATCTCAACCTGACCGCACGCGGTGAACTGGATAACCGCAGCGGCCAGCTGTATGCAGCGCGGGATGCGAACTTGAACGCCGCCGGCGCCGTGCTCAACAACAGCGGCCGTATCGAAAGCGGCAACGCGCTCACCCTCAGCGGCAACCGTCTGGACAACAGCCAAGGCTATATCGCCAGCGCCGGTACCGGGCGTGTCAACGTCAATGTGGGCGGCGGTCAATTGCTCAACGCCGGTGGCACCCTGGGTGGACGTGGCGATGTGGCGCTCACCGCTGGCAGCATCATCAATACCGATGGCCAATTGGTGGCCAGCGGCAACCTCACCGCCGATACCGGCTGGCTGGACAACCAGCGCGGCAGTATCTATGCCGGCAACAGCTTCAGCCTGCAACGCGCCGATGCCACGCTGGATAACCGCCAAGGCAAGATCAGCGCCGACCAGGCCGTGCGCATGACCCTGGGCCGACTGGAAAACGACGGCGGTCAGATCATGGCGGGCACTACCGTGGGTGGCGCCGGCGATGTGGTGCTGGATATCGGCAGCCTGGGCGGCACCGGCAGCATCCTGGCGCAGAATCTGCTGGACCTGCGCCTGCGCAGCGACTACACCCACCAAAGCGGCACCGATTTCGTCAGCAACGGCACCTTCGCCCTGCGGGTGGACGGTAACTTCGTTAACGCCGGGCGGCTCAGCGCCGCACGCAATCTGGAAGTGCAGGCCGCCAACATCACCAACCAGGGTGGTGCGGTCATCCAGTCCAACAACACCCGCCTGAGCACCGGCGGCAACCTGTACAACGCCGGTGATATCTCCGGCAACAACCAGCTCAGCCTGCAAGCCGGCCGTATCGAAAACGTGGGCAGCATCATCGGCGGCGACGTGCTGCTGCAAGCCGGCACCATCATCAACGGGGTGGATTACGGCCAATCCGTCGACCAGCCAGCCTATGGTTCGGCCTTGATCGGCGCCACCAATTCGCTGACCTTGTTGGCCGGAGAGCGCGTGGTCAACCGCGATGCGCGCTTGTTCAGTCTGGGCAATATCGTCATCGGTGGCGCGCGCGACGCGCAAGGCACGGTGACCTCGCGTACCGGCGCACTGGACAATATCTCCGGCAGCATCGAGGCGGACGGAAACATCCTGATCGCCGCCACCGACATCAACAACCGGCGCCGCACGATCCAGACACAGACCGGGCCGCTGACCCCGGCCGAGCAGAGGGATGCCAACGCGTCGCTTCCGGGTGAAGAACTGATCAAGGCCGGCACGATCCGGGGCGCGAACGGTGCGAGCGCGCAGCGCCCCTACACCGGTCACGCGCCGGGCACCTGGCGCAGCTACTCCGCCATTGAGCGCGACCGGCTGATCGCCGCCAGCGCCGAGGGCCGCATCGCGGCAGGCGGCAGCATCGGCTTGTCCGGCAGCGTGACCAACAATGCTTCGACGATCGCCGCCGCAGGCGCCTTGCTGGTCAACCAGCGGGGCGTAGGCGGGCTCTCCGACAGCATGATCACCGGCGGCGAGAACGTGCTGAACCAGGCGCTGGCGTTGCGCCAAGTGGTCCAGCAGACCGATACGGAGTACACGGTCACGGCCATCACCAACGATTGCATGCAACCGGTTGGTCAGCGGGTCATCTGCTACTACGAAGAAGATTGGCAGGTCATCGCAAGCACGACCACCGACAGCAGCTACATCGCTCTCGCCGCCAACATGACCGGTGGCCAAGGCGTCTACATCAACGGCGCCGATATCCGTAATGGTGCGGTCACCCCCGATGGTCGCGCGGTCAACGGCACCGGTTTCAACCCCAATGCACAGGCACTGGCATTGGACCGTCGCAGCGCGCAGGCCGGTGGCAGTACCAGTGGCAGTGCGGTACAAGCCCAGGCCGGTGGCAGTAGCAGCGCGGTGCGCGTCAATAATCAGGCCACATCCGGCTCCGCTCTCAAGTTCGGTGGCAAGAATGGCTTGCGTGTGGTCGCCAACGATGGCGGCGCGCGGAGCGCCGACGTGCAGTCGCACGCGGAATACGGCCAAGTGGCAGGCGGCAATGGCGCGCAGTACGCACAGATTGATCCGGCCACCGGCCAAGCCCAACTGGGCGGCGGCGGCCAAGGTGCTGCACGGTCCAACGTGGGTGGCAATGCCTCCGGCCAATCGGTAAGTGGCAGTAACGGTGCGCAGTACGCGCAGATTGATCCGGCCACCGGCCAAGCCCAACTGGGCGGCGGCGGCCAAGGTGCTGCACGGTCCAACGTGGGTGGTAATGCCTCTAGCCAATCGGTAAGCGGCAGTAACGGCGTGCAGTACGCGCAGATTGATCCGGCCACCGGCCAAGCCCAACTGGGCGGCGGCGGCCAGGGTGCTGCACGGTCCAACGTGGGTGGCAATGCCTCTAGCCAATCGGTAAGCGGCAGTAACGGCGCGCAGTACGCGCAGATTGATCCGGCCACCGGCCAAGCCCAACTGGGCGGCGCCGGCCAAGGTGCTGCACGGTCCAACGTGGGTGGCAATGCCTCCGGCCAATCGGTAAGCGGTGGCAACGGCGTGCAGTACGCGCAGATTGATCCGGCCACCGGTCAAGCCCAACTGGGCGGTGGCGGTCAAGGTGCTGCATGGGCCAACGTGGGCGGCAATGCCACCGGCCAATCGGTAAGCGGCAGTAACGGCGCGCAGTACGCGCAGATTGATCCGGTCACCGGTCAAGCGCAGTTGGGCGGCGGCGCCCAAGGTGGCAACGCCTCCAACGTGGGTGGCAATGCCGCCAATCAAGGCCTGAGCAGCAGCGGCAACGCCACCGAGCGCATGCAAGTGGACCCGGCCACCGGCCAGACCCCGCAAGTCGCCGGCGGCGTAGGCGCGCCGCTGTCCACCATCAACCTGCCCATCGGCGGTTTGTATCGGCTGGTGGGCGCCAATGGCATCGGCGTCAACGCCAATGGTCAGGCCGCTGGCGGGCTGGGTGGTGTCAACGCACGTCAGGGTTCTGCACCCGGTCACCGTTACCTGATCGAGACCGACTCGCGCTTCATCGACTACAACAACTTCATCAGCAGCGATTACCTGCTGGAAAAACTCGGCCTGGACCCGGAGTGGACCCAAACCCGCCTGGGTGATGGTTTCTACGAACAGCGCCTGGTGCTGGACCAGATCACCGAACTCACCGGCCGTCGCTACCTGGGCAACTACGAGGACGGTGTAGCGCAGTACCGCGCCTTGATGGACGCCGGTATCAGCGTCGCCTCCGATCTGCAACTCAGTCCTGGCGTGGCCTTGAGCGCCGCGCAGCTGGCCGCGCTCACCGAAGACATCGTGTGGCTGGTGGAGCAGGAGTACGAAGGCCAGAAGGTCCTGGTGCCGGTGGTGTACCTGGCCCGCACCTCGCTGGAGTTACGTACGAGCGGCGCGCTGATCGCCGGCGGAAGCGTGCAGCTGGAGGCCACCAACGGGCTGGTCAACCAGGGCACGGTCACCGGCACCGACGTGTCGATGACGGCCGGTAGCCTGCTCAACCAGGGCCGGATCGCCGGAACCGGGACAGTGACACTGGAAGCGCGCGAGGACCTGCTCAACCTCGGCGGCCAGATCCAGGGACGCGATGTGGCAATAAGCGCGGGCAACGAGCTGAGCAGCCTGTCGGTTGCGGGGTTCGGGTCGCAGAGTACACAGGGCACGATCAGCGCCAGCAACAATCTGGCGATGGTATCCGGCACCGACATGACGCTGTCGGGCACCACGGTGAGTGCGGGTAATACGGCGCTGCTCGCCGCTGGAGGCAATCTGCTTGCACAGCCGACCGCACTGCATCGCGAGGATGGCCTGCTGCGCGGTGGTGATGCCACCACGATCAGCAGCGGCGGCAACCTGCAGCTCAGTGCCGGCAACGACGCGCAGTTGCATGGCGTCACGATCACTGCCGGCGGCAACGCCGCACTGACGGCCGGCAACGACCTGTCGTTGACCCCGGCCACGGGCACGAACGGCCAGGCGGGTGCACGTACCAGCCTGACTACTGGCGGCAGCCTGCAGCTGGTGGCGGGTAACGACCTGACGATCCGCCAGGCCCAGGTCCAGGCAGGCGGCGACCTGCTCGCTGCTGCGGGTCACGATCTCACGGTCGAGTCGGTACTGGGCCCGAACACGACCCAGACCGACAGCACGCGCCAGGGCAAGACCCGGATCACGACCACCACGACCACGCAGACGCTGGATCAGCAGACGCTGACCGCCGGCGGCAACCTGGTGCTCAGCGCCGGTAACGACGTGAACCTGGTCGCAGCCAAGCTGGACGCCGGCCAGGGGTTGGCGGTAGCAGCGGGCAACAACCTCACCAGCACCACGCTGACCACCACCGACACCAGTAACACGCTGGAGACGCGCAAGCGCTTCAAGCAGGTGACGCAGACCTCGGATGAGACGGTGCATGGCAGCGAGTTCACAGCGGGTGGCGATATCGCGCTGCAGGCGGGCAACGATGCAAACCTGACGGCGATCAGCGCACTGAGCGAAGCCGGTGGCATCGTGCTGGCGGCGGGCAACGACGTGAACCTGCTGTCGGCGCAGGAACAGCACGACGCCGTGCAGGACATGCAGAAAAAGAAGAAGGGCACGTTCAGCAGCAAGACCACGACCACGCACGACGCATGGAGCGACAGCGTGGCGGTGACGAGCACGCTGAGCGGCGAGACGGTGAGCATCGCGGCCGGCCACAACCTGCTCTCGCAGGGCGCGCAGATCGTCGGCACAGGCGATGTGGTGCTGGCGGCGGGTAACGATCTGACGCTGGAGACGGCACAGAACACCAGCAGCGAGGAACACGAGAAGACGGTCAAGAAGTCGGGGTTGTACGGTGGCGGTGGCTTGAGCGTGTCGCTGGGCACGAGCAAGCGCAAGGACACGCTGGACGTGGACAAGATCACCGAGATCGGCAGTGTGGTGGGTAGCACCGACGGCACGGTGACGTTGAGCGCCGGCAACGCGGTCTCGATCACCGGCAGCGACGTGCTCAGCGCCACCGGCACGACGATCGTGGGCAAGGAGGTGACGATCGCCGCTGTGACTGAACGCGTGGATACCACGCAGACGTCCAAGCAGAGCAGTGCGGGCATCACCTTGGGGTTGACGGGGGGTGTGGTGGATGCCGCGCAAGCCGTCTACGGTGCGGTCAAGCGCGGCACCGAGGTCGAGGACGACCGGCTCAAAGCGCTGTATGCCGCCAAGGCCGGTTATGCGGTGTCGGACCTGTCCGGCGGTGTGGGCAACATGATGGATGGGTACGCAGGCCAAGCCGTGGGCGGCAATGTGGCCCGCGATGCTTCCGGCGAGATCCTCAAGGACGGCAATGGCAACCCGGTAGCGGCGGCTGATGGTGCCCAGGGTGCGGCCAAGGCCGGCGGCGTCAGCCTGCGCATCGGCATCGGCGCCAGCAGTGCGTCAAGCAAGACGGTCGCGCACGAAGAAACGAGCGGAGGGAGTCGGATCCTCAGTGGGGGCGATGTCACCATCGCGGCGACCGGCGGGGATCTGAACGTGATCGGCAGCCAGATCAGCGGCCAGAACGTGGCCCTGGCGGCGGCCAACAACCTGAACCTGCTGAGCAACCAGGAGACCAATACCAGCAAGTCGGACAACAAGAATGCCGGTGGCGAGATCGGCTTCAGCGTAGGCGCCACCACGGGCTACTACTTGTCGGTCAGCGCCGGCAAGGGGGAGGCCAAGGGCAATAGCACCCAGCACAGCGAGAGCGTGGTGACGGCTGGTGACACGTTGACGCTGGTGAGCGGCAGCAACACGACGATCCAGGGCGCGCAGGCGATCGGCCATCAGGTCATCGCCAACATCGGCGGTGACCTGCTGATCAAGAGCGAACAGGACACCAGCGAGTACAAGAGCAAGCAGCAGCAAGCGAGCATGACGCTGACGACGGGCTCGGGTAATAGCGCCAGCTACAGTCAGCAGAAGGTCAGCAGCAGCTACACCAGTGTCAACGAGCAGAGCGGTATCCAAGCTGGCGCTGGTGGTTTTGACATCAATGTCGGGGGTAATACGCACCTGGTAGGTGGCGCGATCGCCAGTAGCGCCGATGCGGCCCTCAACCGCCTGTCCACTGGCAGCCTGACGGTGGAGGATTTGCAGAACGAGGCCGAGTACAAGGCCAGCAGCTTCGGGATCAGCGGCGGCACCAGCGGCGGCAACCTGGCCGGCAATGCGTTGGCGGCAGCGGGTAGCTTGCTGGGCGCACAGAACGGCAACGCCAGCAGCACGACGAAGGCCGACATCGCCGCAGGCACGGTGATCGTGCGCAATGGTGATGAAAGTGCCTTGGCGAGCTTGGATCGCAGCGCGACCGAACTGCAACAGGACGGCCTGAAACAGATCTTCGATGAGAAGAAGGTCAATGAGCAGATGGAGCTGGGCAAGCTGGCCGGTGAAGTCGGGTTCCGGGCGGTGGGGGATCTGGCCGGCAGCATGCGCGAGCAAGCCAAAGCCGAGCTAGCAGCAGCACAGGCTAGTGGCGATCAGGCCGCGATCGATAAAGCCCAAGCCGGCGTAGACAGTTGGAGCGAGGGCGGCGCCAACAAGGTGATTTTGCACGGACTGACGGGCGCGGCGATGGCCGCCTTGGGCGGTGGTAATGCTCTGGAAGGGTTGGCAGCCGCGACGGCCAATCAGTTGGCCTCCAAGGCCATGGGGGATTACCTGCTGGGCGAGGGCTATACCCCCGGCACGCCTGAGTACGATAACTTGATGCAGCTGGGAAGCTTGGCAATTGGTGCCGCAGCCGGCGGCGGGACAGGCGCTGCGGTAGCCCTGTCGGCCACGCAGAACAACTATCTGAGCCATGCCGAGCGCATGGAGTACCTGGAAACAGCGCTAGCCTGCGCAAAGTCCGGCGACCAATGCGGCCGCGCAGCAGAGCTTGAATCGTTGTCGGAAAGCCGAAATACAGCGCTTAAGAATGCTTGTACAGACCGGGGAAGCAGTGCGTGCAAAAGCGCGTTGCAGGACGCGCTCACTGCCGCCAATAGCCAAACGGCGAACGAGAAGGAGTACTGGCAATGGATGGCCAGTAATGGTTCGACCCTTGCGAATGTGAGCAAGCAGCGCGGCAACGAAACATTGATGGAGAACGTCGTCACGCAAACGACCTTGGCCGATCTGGTATGGAAGATCGACTGTGCCAAGGCAGGTAGTGATTGCAGCAAACTCGGTTCTGGCGCCTTGGTGCTTCAGGGTGATCCGGCAGCCGCCATCAGGCATGAAACTATGCGCACCTTGCTGGAAGGCGCAGGGCAGGTCGGTGGTGTGGGTGGGCGTCTCGTGGAAACGGTGACGGGGGTGGCTGAGCTGGCTAAGGAGATGAACCCCATCAGTCAGATGGGTAAGACGTGGACGGCCATCGAGTACATCAATGAGTACGGGATGGAGGCCTACCTTGACGCAGAGAAAAATAAATCCAAGTCAATGTGGACTGGCTTAGGAAACGGCATCAAGGATTATGTGGGAGATCTCGGAAGTGCGATCAAGAACAATGCATTGGGCGGCCCGCAGTGGGACATTTACGATGTCTACATGCAGGGCAACACCGAAGGAAAGGTGGGATTTGATTTAGTCTCCTTGCTGTACGGCGGGACAGAGGCTAATGCTCTGTCGAAGGCGAGTAAGTTAAGTAAGGTGGAGGATCTTGCTCTTGTGGCGAAGGGTGGAGCATCTAGCGCTGGTGCTGAAAATGTGGCCCTGTATCCAAAGTTGAAGAACCAACTGATACAAGAAAATATGAGCAATATTGCAGCTCAAGACTCTAGATTAGCCGCTGCTGTGAGCGGTAGTGGAACAAAAAATCTGAACTTCTCGATAGGTCAAGGTACCGCTGCTGAAGCTGACCGATTGGGTAAAATATGGGTTGGAGAAGGTGCGAAAATGACTAGCGATGGCCTTGGTTTGATCAGCGCAGATGGAACTCGCGTGTATAGACCGCCGGCAGCTAAAAGCTCACCTTTTGCTACGACAGGTGTGCAGGCAAATTTTGAAAAATACAACATTAATTCTATAACTGGTCAGCGAGAAAAAATAAGTAATGGGCATCTTAATGTTGGAAATTAGGGGGATTTATGCGCGTAATTGTTAAGGGTATTTCTAATGATTTATTCGATTTTAAAGAGTATCGCCCTGAGGAGGTTGACAATTTCTCTTTGAGCCTCCGCGTTCAAGTCGGATATGATTGTAAAGATGGAGCGGATGATTTTGAAATTTTTATTTGTACGCCTAAATGGCTGAGTGAGACATTATGGGAGCCTCGTTGGGGGAGGGGAATGTTGATTGTTAGGGAGTATGATTTTTCAAAAATTATAGAATTAATTAATGACCGTGTCACATTCTGCGAAGGGGATTCTTGGGAGGTTACTGTTGTAAAGTTGAGGAGTTTTTTCTTATGGGAATTTGATGGCTATAATTCCTAGGGAAAGTCTGATCAAGTCCAGTCAGATGTAGGACACTAGCCGCAGAGCCACCGAGCACACGTCGATGACCCAACTGACGTTTTCCGATGCCGAGTACGCGGGCAAGCGCAAGCAGACCCGGCGCGAGGTGTTCCTGTCGCAGATGGAACGGGTGGTGCCGTGGTCGGCAGTAATGGGGTCAGATTAACTTAGATGTTAATGGGCTAGGAAAATTCCAAGCCCAGATTAGGTGATAGGCGCTGAGGCCATTTGGTGGCGGGTGCCTCGAAGGTGGCGGATGGTGTAAAGGCCATAGAAATTGCGCCTGGTAAGTTTGACTATCTGTTTGGCCGCGTCGATAGTAACTCCCATAATACTGCTCGTTCGAATCAGCTTGCACTCGAAATGAAGAGGCTTGGTGTTCCAGACAATCCTGCTGGTCATCAGATGCTGACCGAGCACTTGGCTCTTTCTGCAAAAACCGAGGGAAATGTGATTAATACCTTCTCCAACCAGTACGGAAAATTTGAGGTAAGGGAGTCCTTATTCATGGGCCCGTCAGGTAAGGTCACTAATTTCCAAAGCACGTTCCAGGTTCTTGATGATGGAACTCGCAAACTCAGCACAGTCGTACCACTTCACTGAGGAAGGCGCAATGAGATTTCCAAGCGAAAATGACTTTATGAAGGAATTTGGTATCGAACCTGTCGAGGTAGATCCAAGTTTGGCTCTATGTCGCTATACAAAGAAGTCACAGAATAGTGAATTAGAAGTTGATATTTCTTTTAGTGCTGTTATGGAGTCATTTCAGATGGTGCTGAGACTGGCTATGCAGGATTTGGTAGTTATTTCATCGGAGAACGTTCGGTCTATTGACCTTGTGCGAGATAATTCAGGGGCTGGAGTTCATGTGGTCTTTGATATTGGTGGAACGATTTCAGAGGCAAGGGTAATACTTGAGCCCGAAATTAACTGCCGATGGTGGACGTTGCGCGACGTGTAAGTTGAAAAATGATAGGGGAAATATTGAATATAATCAGGGTATTGTTCTACGTCCGCCGAGGAGGGCGCAGTAATGGAAGAGAGAGTGGCCTATAGTGAAATCCGCGCTTGGTTTTTGGGTGGTTATTACAGCTATTGCAAATTCAAGCTCAGCCACCAAAGTCCATGGGTTGAAGGTGAAAGTGAAGGTGAAGTGGGCTATGCCTATAGTGAGCTTGAGAATTCCTTTGATTCGCCTATCGAGAAATTGATGCTGGAGGTTATAACGCTTATCCTTTCGGCTGGCCGATCTTTGGAGAAAGTCCAGAAGTATCACCTGGATGTTATCTCTGGATTGCTAAAGCAGATTGAACTCTCTTCTGTGTTGGATGATCTGCCTTCTGATGAGGTGATAGAATTTATAGGTGATCTTAGAATATTGGGTTTGTATTAGAGCATGAGGAGAATAGGCGGGAAAATAGGGGTAGGGAGTCTGTGAATTAAAATTTTGAGAAGAATTTGCATATTGGCTTGGGTCAGCTGTGTGACCTATTGGACCATCGCGGCCATTAATTTCATGGCTGGGGGGTATTTGTATTCTTGTCATGAACATGCATGTCGAATACTTTCTGATATCAGGAATATTTTTTTGGGTATCTTCTGGTCCCATGCTTAAAGCAGTAACGGGGTCAGATTAACTTAGGGAAGGTCTGAACAACTCGACCTGATGGGCCGGGATACAGCATCATTCCGACAAGTTGCATTCGGGCCATCGGATGTTGCACCGTTCCCGGCGCATTTCCGCGGTATTGCCCAGATCACAGACGCACCTGGCCCATGGCCGGCAGCAATTGCTTTCGCTTCAGCCACAGGTTCGACAGCGCAAACAGCACCAGCACCTGTGCCGTGTTCTTCGCCAAGCCTCGATAGCGCACCTTGACGTAGCCGAACTGGCGCTTGACCCCCCGGAACGGATGCTCCACCTTCGCCCGCAGCCTGGCCTTGGCGTGCTCCCAGCGCTCGGCCCACTTCAATTCGCACTTGCTCTTGATCTGCTTCAACTTCGAGGGCTTCTCTGCGATCAAATAGCGCAACTTGCGCTTGCCTGCCATCTCATCGCGCTTGGCCAGCCCCGTGTAACCACTGTCGCCGCACACCGTGTCCTCCCTGCCGTGCAGCAGCTTGTGCGCCTGGGTGATGTCGGCCACGTTGGCCGCCGTGCATTCCACGTGGTGTACCAGGCCGGACTCATCGTCCACGCCGATGTGCGCCTTCATCCCAAAGTAGTACTGGTTGCCCTTCTTGGCCTGGTGCATTTCCGGGTCTCGCCCACCGTCCTGGTTCTTGGTCGAACTGGGCGCACTGATGATCGTGGCGTCTACGATGGTGCCACCGCGCAGGCTCTGGCCCTTGCGCGCCAGATGGGCGTTGACCCGGTTGAACAGCTTGCGCGCCAGATCACGCTGCTCCAGCAACCGGCGGAAATTGAGAATCGTGGTCTCGTCCGGTACATCGTTCCCCCCCCCGATCTTGGCGAAACGGCGCATCGACACCGTGCCGTACAGGGCCTCTTCCGTCGCTGGATCGCTCAGCGCATACCACTGCTGCAAGAAATGGATGCGCAGCTGCGCAGCATCGTCTCCAGCGAGTACGGCTGACGGCCGGGCTGGCCCGTCTTTGGGTAATACGGCTCGATCAGCGCCAACAACTCCTTCCACGGCACCACCTGATCCATCTCGGCCAGAAACACCTCCCGGCGCGTCCGCTTGCGTTTGCCGTTGTACTCTGCGTCGCCGAAGGAAAGTTGCATCGTCCTCATCCCGTTGGGCTCAGTGCGATTGTCGCAGCATCAGTGGGAGTTGTTCAGAACTTCCCTAGGATGTCGTAGCTGGTCAGACTGTTACGAGCGCTTGGTGCCAGGCACTGCCCGTACCAGCGCCAGCGGAACGTCGTCCGGGGACACCGCTTCGGTGTAGTCCAGCCAGGCGCGGATTTCGAGGTCGCTGACTTCGTGGTCGACGCCCAGGGGGATGCGGATGCGGCCGTTGGCGTCGGGTTGTACCCATTGTTGGGCCAGCACGACGTTGCGTCCGGAGGCGACGGCTTCGACCCAGAACGGGCGCGTGGGCAGGTGTTTGGCATACATGTCGAGCACGTACTGGCCCGGTTTGGCCTTGCGGCTTTCACGGGTCAGCATGATCGGCTGGCGCACGCGTGGCATCGGACCTTGCAGCTTGTCGTTCAACGGGGCATCGATCGCGATGCCCTGCTTGAGCTGGGCATCGTGGTAGAGCTTGATGCCGCCGTCGCGGTTGACCAGCAGGGCGCACCATTCGCCGTCGGCCGAGCCGTTTTCGAAGGCGGTGCAGCGGTCGACGTAGGCATAGGTGTTCTTCGGTGGCGTGCTGTCGAACTTGCGCGAGGTGTTTTCCAGGTACACCGATTTCAGGTTCCAGCGTTTGTCGTATTCCAGCAGCACCGGCGGTTTGACCTGCTGCACGCCGACCAGTACCTGCCCGCCGCCGTCGATGCGCAGCATGTGGGTGTTGCCGCCGGTCCAGAGCGTGCGCGCGAATGCCAGGTAGCGTGAATAGTCCTTGCCGTGATCGCGCATCGCCGCAGCGCTGGCGCTGGGTGTGGCGTCGCTGGCCAGCAGTGAGCGGCCGAAGCCGAGCGCGCGGAAGTTCGGTTCCAGCAGTTGCAGCAGGGTGGCGCCGGAATCGAGCGTGCTGCCGGCCTTGACGAGTACCTGCTGTGGGGCGATGCCGTTGCCGAGGAACAGCAGCAGGTTCTCGCGCTTCTCGCGGGCCAGTACGTCACTGAGGTCGTTGGGCATCGCCAGGTGGTCGGAGGCGATCACGATCAGCGTGTCCTTGCCGTAGCGGCTGGAACGGATGCGTTCGACCAGTTCGCTGATCAACCGATCGCTGCACTTGAGCGCGTCGAGCATGCCGATCTGCCCGAGATCGCTCTGGTAGTGCTGGCCCCGGCAGGACAACGGCAGGTGTCCTGCCGGATGGTGGGTGTCCATCGTCAGTGCGGTCAGCATGAACGGCTGGCCGGCGCGCGACAGTCGTTGGAAGCTGCGCCAGGCTTCGTCCAGCATCACGTCGTCATGTACGCCCCAGGCGGAGAAGTGCTTGCTCGCCACGCCCTTCTGCTGGAAATACGACACATCGCGGACTACGTCGTAACCGTGGCTGGCCAGGAACTGGCCTTTGCCGGCGAAAGCCGCGTTGGCGCCGCCGATGAACTCGTTGCGATAGCCCTGCATGCGCAGGTAATCGCCCAGGCATTGCGCTTCCGGCAGGAACCGGCCCATGCGGTCCATGCTGTTCTCATCGCCCGGTGCGGTGGTCAACGGTACCCCGCACATCGAGGCGACCAGCCCGGCGATGGTCCAGCCACTGCCGTCGGTGGAGGCGATGTTGCGGAAGTCCAGGCCCTCGCTGGCGAGGTGCTGCAGGTTCGGCATCAGGCCGGGGAAAGTCTTTTCGTCGAAGTAGGTGCGTTCCAGGCTTTCGCCGTAGATCCAGACGATGTTCTTGCGCTTCTGCAACGGCCGCTGCGGCACTTCGTATTCGGGGACGATGCGCGCGTAATCAACCGGGCGCAGTTGATACCAGATGCGCTTGCCGTCGGCGTAGAGCGGGCTGGCCGCGATCGCGAGCACGAACGCTGCGGCGAAACCGGCCGAGGCAGCCGCGCCGAAGCGCTTCCAGCGCAGCCGTTTCACCTTCAGCAGTGCGAGCGGCAGCAGCGAGAGCAGCGCCATCAGCACGAACACGGTGATGTAGCCGGAGAAATCGCCGACGCCAGCGCCGTCCATGTCGGCGCGCAGGTGGTAGAGCGTGGCGGCGTTGATACCGTCGCCGCTGAGGCGGTCGATCAGGCTCCAGGCGCTGAGGGCGAGCAACAGCAGTGTCAGCAGGATCGCCTTCAGCCACGCCGGCCGGGGCGAGGCCAGCATCAGCCAGAACAGCAACAGCAGCGACAGTCCGAGGATCCACGGCATGGGGGCTTGCTCCCGATGTAAAGGGTGGCAAGCCCGCATCCGCAACACTCGCCAGGTTCCACGGCCGCCAAGCATGATTGTGTGACAACCGTGTGACGGACTATGCGGTCCCGAACCTGACTGAAATGTTTGTTGACGCGGTGAGATGACGTCGATGAATTGGCGATCGTATGCGTTGGCACGGACGTAGAGCCGAGCTTGCTCGGCTCTACGAGAGCAGAACATGCGGCTCAGCGGTGGCCGCGTTCCTCGCGTGCTCGCGCTCGACGATCGAACAACAGCGCGCTGACCACGATGCCCAGGCCCAGCGCGACCGCAAGCACGAACAGGATCAGCGCGAAGGCGGGGTAGCCCCATAGATGCAGATCGGTCTCGATGCGCATCATCTGGGTCGAGCCGAGGATCAGCGCGGCGGTGACGATGCCGGCGGCGACGCGGTTGGCGATCTTCTGCAGGTTCTCCATCAGTCGCGATTCCTCCAACCCGGCCACGCGCACCTGCATCCGGTTCTCGGCGACCAGCGAGAGGATGTCGGACATCCGGCGCGGACCTTCGCGCAGCAATGCCTGCAGTTCCATCGCCTCGCTGGCGAGATTGGCGGCCGACATCGATTTCTTCAGGCGTGCGCGCATCACGTGCTGCAGGTGGCGCTCGACCACCGAACGGATGTCCAGCTCTGGCGACAGCGCGCGGCATACCGCTTCCAGATTGAGCAGGGTCTTGCCGAGCAGGCTCAGCTCGGGCGGCGTGCGCAGCCCGGTGGCGGTGGCGATGCGTACCAGCTCCAGCACCACCTGGCCTTCGGTGTTGCTGGAATGCGCGGCGTAGCGCGCGATCATCTGCCCGACCTCGCGCAGATAGCGCTCTTCGTCGTAGTCCTCCAGCCGCGTGCTCAGCGCGATGGTCTCGTCGGCCACTTCCTCGCCGCGTCCGTCCACTGCCGCGAACAGCAACTTGAGCAACCGCTCGCGCAGCCGTGGCGGGATGTGCGCGACCATGCCCAGGTCGAAGATCGCCAGACGGTTGTCGGCGGTTACGCGCAGGTTGCCGGGATGCGGATCGGCATGGATCTCGCCATGCACGAAGATCTGGTCGAGGTAACCGCGGATCAGCGCGCCGGCCAGCGGTGCCATCGACTGTTCGGTGCGGCGCAATCCGCTGATCGCATCCACCCGCGCGCCCTGCGCCAGTTGCAGCGTCAGCACCCGGCGGCTGGTGAAGTCCCACACTGGTTGCGGGATCCACAGTTCCGGGAACGGCTCAAGGTGCTGGCCGAAGCGCACCAGGTTTTCCGCTTCGGTCTGGTAGTTCAATTCGACCATCAGCGTCTTGGCGAATTCACCCAGCCAGTCGGCGAAGTGCACGCGACGGCCGAGACCGGTGAAGCGGTCGGCGGCGTTGGCGAAGCTGCGCAGCACTTCCAGGTCCGAGCGTACCTGTGCGGCGATCTCCGGTCGCTGGATCTTCACCGCCACTTCGGTGCCGTCACGCAGCGTCGCGCGGTGCACCTGCGCGAGCGAAGCGCTGCCGAGCGGACGTTCGTCGAAGTCGATGAAGGCGCGGCTGACCGAGACGCCCAGTTCTTCCTCGAAGACCACGCGCAGGCGTTCGGCCGGGATCGATGCGACCTGTTCCTGCATCCGCTCCAGCGCGGTGGCGAATTCCGGCGGCACGATATCCGGGCGCGTGGACAGCATCTGGCCGAGCTTGACGAAGGTCGGCCCCAGCGCTTCCAGGTCGCGCACGAACTGTTCCGGGGTGCCGTCGGCGGGTATTTCGTGCTCGATCCCCGGGTCGGGGCTCATGCCCGAGAACACCCCGGAATTCCGGTAGCGCAGCAGCAGGCGCAGGATCTGGGTGCGACGGCTGATGCCGCCGACGACGGTGCCGGACCCGTTGGCGCTGCGGGAAATGTCGGACGTTGCACTCAAGGTCGTCTCCACCAGGGGGGAAATCGGAGTGTGGCCGGGGTGCGGTAGTGGCGCGGTGAACTGGCCCGTTCCGATGTGGATATCGCCGGCGCGCCCGATCAGCGAGAATCCCGGCTCATCCCCACGAATGGAAGCTCCCCACATGGCCGGTGCCAGCCTGTTGACCCTGCTCGACGACATCGCCACGTTGCTCGACGACGTTTCGGTGATGGCCAAGGTCGCCGCGAAGAAGACGGCGGGGGTACTCGGTGACGATCTGGCGCTGAACGCGCAGCAGGTCACCGGCGTGAACGCCGACCGCGAGTTGCCGGTGGTGTGGGCGGTGGCCAAGGGCTCGCTGGTCAACAAGGCGATCCTGGTGCCGGCAGCGCTGGCGATCAGCGCCTGGCTGCCGGCGGCGATCCCGTGGCTGATGATGATCGGCGGCGCGTTCCTCTGCTACGAGGGCGTGGAGAAACTCGCGCACAAGCTGCTGCACTCGAAGGAGGAGGACGCACAGGCGCAGGCGCGCCAGCGCGAGGCGGTGGCCGATGCGAACGTGGATCTGGTCGCGCTGGAGAAGGACAAGATCAAGGGCGCGGTCCGCACCGATCTCATTCTGTCGGCGGAGATCATCGTGCTCTCGCTCGGAGTGATGACCGCCGGCACGCCGCCGCCGTTCCTGAATCAGGTGCTGGTGCTGGTGTTGATCGCGCTGGCGATGACCGTGGGTGTCTATGGCTTGGTCGCCGGCATCGTGAAGCTGGACGATCTGGGATTGTGGCTGTCGCGCAGGGGCGGTGCGCTGGCCACGCTGGGGCGCGGGATTGTTGCCGCTGCGCCGTGGTTGATGAAGACGTTGTCGGTGGTCGGGACGGTGGCGATGTTCCTGGTCGGTGGCGGCATCTTGGTGCACAACATTCCGGCGCTGCATCATTTTGTGCAGGGGATTACGCCGGTGGGGGCGATGGGTGTGGTGGTGTCGAATCTGGGGAGTCTGGTGGTGGGTGTGGTGGCGGGGGCGGTGGTGTTGGGGGGTGTTGTGTTGTTTCAGAAGGTGCGAGGGGGGGATGCTGGGGGGCATTGATTGCGGTTGGGTGGGTGCGGGTGTTTTGTTGCGGTTTGCGGAGTGGAGTTTGTGTTTGTGGTGGCTTCCCACGCGAGCCTTCCACCGTCGTCCCCGTGCAGGCGGGGATCCAGTGACTTCCGCGCTATATCTCTACGATCCCCGTAATCCATCTATCGTCATCCCCGCGAACGCGGGAAGCGCTTTTCAGCAGCCGAAGGCTGATCATCCATGGACGTTGCTTCTAGGTTTGAGGTTGCAGTGACGGCAACAGCAACAGCAACAGCCAAGGCTTTCGCTCCTTCGGAGCGAGTTACCTTTCTTTGCTCGTGCAAAGAAACGTAACCCAA
>NZ_JBYSVX010000033.1:0-31556 GCF_058986605.1 Pseudomonas sp. GW821-FHT07E12
CGTCCATGGATCTTCGATCCCCGGCCATCGGGCATAGCCCGATGGCGCTCAGCACCACGCGAGCCAGTGGCTCGCAAACAGTGGCGCTTCACCCCCGCGTTCGCGGGGATGACGGTAGAGAGATGGCGCGGAAGTCACTGGGTCCCCGCCTTCGCGGGGACGACGGTGGATGGATCCCGTGAAAGCAGCGCAGCCCCGAAACGGGATGCAGGTACAAACTCGGCTCCATGCGGCAGTAGCCGGTCAACCTGCCAACAGCTTCTCCCAACCTTCGTGACCCAGCTTTTCCAACGTCTGCAGATTCCGCTCAACAATCACGTCCGGATCAGGAAACGCCGCCACCGCCCGCTCGACACTGTCCTCGCGCAGCAGATGCAAGGTCGGCCACGGCGAACGGTTGGTGTAGTTGCCGATATCGTCCGGCGCAGCGCCGGCGAACTGGTAATCGGGATGGAAGCTGGCCACCTGCAGCACACCATGCAGGTCCAGCGCCTCGACCGCCGCGTCGGCGTTGTCGAGGAAATCGTTGTAGTCGAGGAAATCGCCCAGCACGTCCGGATGCACGATCAGCGTGGTGTCGATCTGCTCGGCCGGAGTGTCGCGCAGCAGCAGCAGTTCCTCGGCCAACTGTTCCAGCAGCGCCTCGGGCGTGCTGGCGTCGCTGAGCACCAGCCGCACCTGTTCCTTGACGTAGACCGCCTTGGCGAACGGGCACAGGTTCAGGCCGATCACGGCGCGCTCGATCCAGCGGCGGGTGTCGCCGAGGTAATCGGGCGTGTCGGCGGGGGCGGGGGTGTCGTGATCCATCGGTTGCATGCGCTGCCTGGGGGTGGGGCACGCGATTGTAGAAGGTGTCGTGTACCGGCAGGTGTGCAGGAACTGGACACCGGCAGAATGCCCTGAGCCGGGCCAGGCAAGGATTTCGCCGATATAGGCCAAGGGTTGATGGCGGCTGGGCATGGGGAGGGATTGAATGGCGCGGTGGGCGGTGGAGCCGTCACGCGCAGGCCGATGGGCGTGCGCATCGGCCCCGCCGTCGGACATTCCGAACCCAGTAGTGAGTGAGGTGGATGATGAGCGACAACGCATTCCTGCAAGGCGATTTCTGGCACGGCGCGCTGTTTACCGGGCGCTGGGAAGCCAGCGCCGACACCGCCGACGTGATCGAACCCGCCACCGCGCAGGTGCTCGGCCGCATCGGCCTGGCCAGCCCCGCGCAGATC
This sequence comes from Pseudomonas sp. GW821-FHT07E12, assembly GCF_058986605.1. Lineage (NCBI taxonomy): Bacteria > Pseudomonadati > Pseudomonadota > Gammaproteobacteria > Pseudomonadales > Pseudomonadaceae > Pseudomonas > Pseudomonas sp. GW821-FHT07E12. The sequence goes on from NZ_JBYSVX010000033.1 coordinate 1,224, forward strand.
GGCAGCGCCGCCGCTGCCGCCGCGCAGGCCCAGCGCGCCTGGGCCGAGGCGCCCTACGAGCAGCGCGCCCAGGTGCTGCGCAAGGCCGCGCAACTGGCCGAGCAGTACAACGACGAGATCAGTGGCTGGATCGTGCGCGAGAGCGGTTCGACCCAGCTCAAGGCCGGCTTCGAGGCGTCAGTGACCATCAAGGCGCTGCACGAGGCCGCCGCGCTGCCTTCGCGCAGCCAGGGCGAGGTGCTGCCGTCCACCCCGGGGCGGTTGAGTCTGGCGCGACGACGCCCGCTCGGCGTGGTCGGGGTGATTTCGCCGTTCAACTTCCCGCTGTATCTGGCGATGCGCGCGGTCGCCCCGGCGTTGGCGCTGGGTAATGCGGTGGTGCTCAAGCCCGATCCGCGCACCGCGGTCTGCGGCGGTTTCGTGATCGCGCGGTTGTTCGAACTGGCCGGGCTGCCGGCCGGCGTGCTGCAGGTGCTGCCGGGCGATGGTGCGGCGGGCGCGGCGCTGACCGCCGATCCGCACATCGCGATGATCCAGTTCACCGGCTCCACCGCCGCCGGGCGCAAGGTCGGCGAGGCCGCAGGCAAATATCTGAAGAAGGTTTCGCTGGAGCTGGGCGGCAAGAATTCGCTGATCGTGCTTGACGATGCCGACCTGGATCTGGCGATCGCCAACACCGCCTGGGGCGTGTACCTGCACCAGGGCCAGATCTGCATGTCCTCCGGCCGCGTGCTGGTGCAGCGGGCGATCCATGACCGTTTCCTGGAGAAGCTCACCGCCAAGGCGCGCAGCCTCAAGGTTGGCGATCCGGCCACGCAGGATGTCGCGATCGGTCCGCTGATCAACACCGCCCAGCGCGACCACGCCGCCAAGGTGGTCGAGCGGGCCGCCGCCGCCGGTGCCAGGGTCGAGACCGGCGGTGGCTACGACGGGTTGTTCTTCCAGCCGACCGTGCTCAGCCAGGTCGGTCCGGACAACCCCGCGTTCAACGAGGAGATCTTCGGGCCAGTCGCAGTGGTGGTGCCGTTCGACAGCGACGAGGACGCGATCCGGCTCGCCAACGACACCGAGTACGGCCTGTCGGCGGCGATCGTCTCCAGCAACGTCGGTCGCGCGCTGCGCCTCGGCGAGCGCCTGCGCACCGGCCTGCTGCACATCAACGACCAGACCGTGAACGACGAGGTGATCAACCCGTTCGGTGGCGTCGGTGCCTCCGGCAACGGCACCAGCATCGGCGGCCCGGCCAACTGGGAGGAGTTCACCCAGTGGCAATGGCTCACCGTCAAGGGCGAAGCGCCCGCTTACCCCATCTGAGGAGGACAACACCATGAATGCAGCGGTCCAACTGCGCGATGTCACCGTGGCGGTGGCGCGCGCGCCGGAACAACCCTTCACCATCGAGCCGGCGCGCATCCGCGGCCCGCAGGGCGACGAAGTGCGGGTGCGCGTGGTCGCCACCGGCCTGTGCCACACCGATCTGATCGTGCGCGACCAGTACTACCCGGTGCCGCTGCCGGCGGTGCTCGGCCACGAGGGTGCGGGCGTGGTCGAGGCGCTCGGCCCCAACGTCAAGGATCTGCAGGTTGGCGACCACGTGGTGCTGACCTACGGCGCCTGCGGTCATTGCAACCCGTGTACCAGTGGCCACGAGGCCTATTGCAAGGATTTCTTCGGCCTGAACTTCGGCGGCGCCGACGCGCACGGCCACACCGCCTTGCAGACCCCGCAGGGCGAACCGCTGCACGATCACTTCTTCGCCCAATCCTCGTTTGCGACCTACGCGATCGCCCGCGAGAACAATGCGATCAAGGTGCCCGCCGATGCTCCGCTGGAACTGCTCGGCCCGCTCGGGTGCGGCATCCAGACGGGCGCCGGTGCGGTGATCAACTCGCTGAAGGTGCGCCCGGGCAGCAGCTTCGCCGCCTACGGCGCGGGCGCGGTGGGATTGAGCGCGGTGATGGCCGCGCGCGTGGCCGGCGCCACCACCATCGTCGCGATCGATGTGGTGCCCTCGCGGCTGGAACTGGCCAGGGAACTGGGCGCCACCCACACCGTCAACAGCCGCGAGGTGGACGTGATCGAGGCGGTGCGCGCGGTCACTGGTGGCGGTGCCGATTTCGCGCTCGAATCGACCGGCCGCCCGGAGGTGCTGGCGGCCGGTATCGAAGCGCTGGGCAGCCTGGGCACGATGGGCGTGGTCGGCGCGCCCAAGCTCGGCACCAAGGCCGAGTTCGACGTCAACAACCTGCTGCTCGGTGGGCGCAGCATCCGTGGCATCGTCGAGGGCGACAGCGTGCCGCAGGTGTTCATCCCGCAGCTGGTGCAGCTCTACCAGCAGGGCCGCTTCCCGTTCGACAGGCTGGTCAAGTTCTACCCGCTGGAGCAGATCAACCAGGCCGCCGAGGACAGCATCAAGGGCATCACCCTGAAGCCGATCCTCAGGATCGCCGGCTGAAACGCGGCGTCGCGGCGTTTAACTGCCACCACGCGGGCGAAGGTGTAGCCTCTGCGGGCCGTCGGGAACCTCGCGTTCCCGGCGGCCTTCACGTATCTGGCGGAGGGGCTTGTGCGGATGGCGACATCGTTCCTGCAACATGAACAACTCGACCGCGCCCGCGCGCGCTTTGCCGAAGGCGATGCGTTGCCCGAGCACCTGTTGCCGCAGCCGCTGGCGCGCTCGTGGATGCGCTCGCGCGAGGCCGGGCTGATGCCCTGGTCCACGCCCAACTACGACGCCCTGCAGCCGCGTGGCAATCCGCGCGAGGATCCGCGCGACCGTCGCCTGGCGCGTTGCGTGCAGGCCGAGGTCGATGCGCTGTGGTCGGCGTTCGGCGGCCGCGACTGGACCGTGTTCTGCGTCAATCCGCAGGGCATGATCGTGCACCAATGCCAGCATCGCGACGCCGACCCGCGCCTGCTGCGGCCGATCCAGGTCGGCCGGCGCATCCAGGAGGTCGACATCGGCACCACCGCGCCGGGCTGTGTACTGGCCGAGGATCAGGCCGCGCTGGTATGCGGCAACCAGCATTACCTGAGTGAATTCGAATCGATCTTCTGCCTGTCGGTGCCGTTGCACGGGCTGGAAGGCGAACTGATCGGCGCGCTCGACATCACCGGCATCGGCGAGCGCGAGCCGGAGCTGCTGCTGGCACACTTCCGACAGGCCGCGCTGGCCGCGGAGAACCGCCTGATCGCCGAACTGCGCGATTGCCACCTGTTGCGCTTGCGCTACGACCCGCGCTGGAGCGACTCGCCGATCCAGGGGCTGCTGGCGATCGGGTCGGAGGGTGAGCTGCGTGCCGCCAACCGCGTCGCCCGCCGCCTGCTGGGTCTTCCGCCACGCGGCGTGCCGGAACAACGGGGAATGGACGCCTTGTTCGCAGCAGCGACCCCGGCCCAGCGCCGCCGTCTGTTGCAGCCCGGCCCGCCACGGCGCCTGCCGCTGTCGGACGGCACCTGGGGATACGTCGATCTGCTGCGTCCGGCGCGCGGCGTGGTACCCCGTTGTCCGTCCGCCCCGGTGACGGCGCTGCGCGAGCAGGCACGACGGTCGATCGAACAAGCCCTGCGCGACAACGCCGGCAACATCGCCGCCACCGCCCGCCAGTTGGGTATCTCGCGCACCACGTTGTACAAGCAGCTGCGCGGATAGGGCATAGCTGCCGTTGTGGAGACTCTACAGATCGGTCGCTAAAGCCAAATTAGCGTCGAATAACGGCTAACTTTCCGATCGTCGTCCCCGCGCAGGCGGGGACCCAGTGCCTTGCCTCAGCACGACTCAAGTCGCTGGATCCCCGCCTACGCGGGGACGACGGCAGGTTTTTACGCAGCGTCTGACAGTTGGTGTTGATCAGGCACCGATAAGGCTTGATCGCAACTGATGGCCCTGGGCCACGTGGATTGATCTCTGTACAAAAGGGTCGCGCGCGACAGCCGACAGCTCAGTCGCGGAAATTATCGAACTGCAGCGGCACCTCGAACTCGCTCTTGCGCAGCAGCGCGATCGCATCCTGCAGGTCGTCGCGCTTCTTGCCGTTCACGCGCAGCTTGTCGCCGTTGATCTGGCTGTCGACCTTGAGCTTGGCTTCCTTGAGCTTGGCCGCGATCTGCTTGGCGACCTTCTGCTCGATGCCCTGCTTGACCGTGACCTTCTGGCGCGCACCGGCCAGGTTGGTCTCCACGTCGCCGAACTCCAGGCAGCGGAAATCGATGCTGCGTGCGCTCAGGCGCTGACGCAGGATGTCGGTCATCTGCTTGAGCTGGAAATCGCTCGGTGCGGACTGGGTGATCAGCTTTTCGTCCTCGAGCACGAACTTGGCGTCCACACCCTTGAAGTCGAAGCGCGTGGACAGCTCGCGGTTGGCCTGGTCCACGGCATTGATCAGTTCGTGCTTGTCGACTTCGGACACCACGTCGAAGGAAGGCATGGCGTTGCTCCTGGCTAAAGAAAACGGCGCCCATTCTAGGCCAGCCCACGCAGTGCGATGCTGACCGTCACGGCAACGCAGGCGATAATGGCGCCATGTCCGATTCCCGTTCCCCCCTGGCCGCCGTCGGCTGGATGCTGGCCGCCGTGGCCAGTTTTTCGCTGATGGATGCGGCGATGAAGCTGCTGTCCGCTCACTACCCGCCGTTGCAGGTGACGATGCTGCGCGGTGCGGCCTCGTTGCCGTTCGTGCTCGGCTGGGTGCTGGCGACCGCCGGCGCGCGCTCGATCGTGCCGGTGCGCTGGGGTCTGCACCTGCTGCGCGGCGTGCTCGGCATGGTGATGATCGGCTGCTTCGTGTACGGGCTGAAACGCATGCCGTTGTCGACCGCCTACACGATCTACTTCGTCTCGCCGCTGCTGGTGGCGGCGCTGTCGGTGCCCTTGCTGGGCGAGCGGGTCGGGCCACGGCGCTGGACCGCGATTGCGATCGGCCTGGTCGGGGTGATCGTGGTGCTGCGCCCGGGCGTGGACGGGATCATCTCGCTGCCGGGGCTGATGGTGCTGCTGGCGGCGGTGGCGTATGCGATCGCCTCGGTCACGGTCAGCCTGCTGACCCGTACCGACACCTCGCAGTCGATGGTGGTGTGGTTCCTGCTGATCATGGCGCTGGGCGCGGCGGTGCTGGCGATCCCGGACTGGGTGCCATTGCAGCTGGCCCACGCCGGGCTGATCGCCGGCATGGGCCTGGCCGGCGCGCTCGGGCAGATCGCGCTGACCCGGGCGTTCCAGCGCGGCGAGGCCTCGATGGTCGCGCCGCTGGAATACAGCGGGCTGGTCTGGGTGATCGGCTGGGACTGGCTGCTGTGGCGTGTGCTGCCGGACCAGGTGACCTGGATCGGCGCGGCGATCATCGTCGCCAGCGGCCTGTACCTGCTGCGACGCGAGCGCGTCCGCAAGGTGTCCTCGGCGGCGCCGCAGGATCCGCCATAAACCGGCTGTTGTAGGAGCGGCGTCAGCCGCGATGGGGCTTCCCCATATGAACCCCAGTACATGGATACGCGGCCTTTTGCAGAGGGATCTGCATGAAAGCCCCATCGCGGCTGACGCCGCTCCTACAGGAATCAGACGGTCTTTAGAATCAGATGGAATAACGCCCGTCATCCCCGGCTGGTAGGCTTCACGCCCCTCCATTCCCCGATCCGGTCTCACGCGCGGTGATCCAGTTTCAGCGCCTGCACAAGTCCTATTCCGTCGCCGGCCGCGAGGTCGCCGCGCTGCATCCGCTCGACCTGGAGATCCAGGCCGGCGAGGTGTTCGGCATCATCGGCCACTCCGGCGCCGGCAAATCCACGCTGATCCGGCTGATCAACCGGCTTGAGGAACCCAGTGGCGGACGGCTGCTGATCGACGGCCAGGACGCGACCGCGCTGGATCGTGACGATCTGCGCGTGCTGCGTCGGCGGATCGGCATGATCTTCCAGCACTTCAACCTGCTGTCCTCGCGCACCGTCGCCGGCAACGTCGCTTTCCCGCTGGAACTGGCCGGCACGCCGCGCGCCGAGATCGACGCACGCGTGGCCGAGCTGCTGGAGACCGTCGGCCTGGAGATCCATGCTGACAAGTACCCGGCGCAGCTGTCGGGTGGGCAGAAGCAGCGCGTCGGCATCGCCCGCGCGCTGGCCACGCGCCCGCAGATCCTGCTGTGCGACGAGGCCACCAGCGCGCTCGATCCGCAGACCACGGCGGCGGTGTTGTCACTGCTGGCCAAGATCAACCGCGAGCTGGGCCTGACCATCGTGCTGATCACCCACGAGATGGACGTGATCCGCCGCGTCTGCGATCGCGTCGCGGTGCTCGACGCCGGCCATCTGGTCGAGAGCGGGCCGGTGACGCAGGTGTTCCTGCATCCGCAGCACCCGACCACGCGCCGCTTCGTTTCCGAGGCCGAGCATGTGGACGAGCGCGAACTGCACCGGGATTTCAACGCGGTGGGCGGGCGCATCGTGCGCCTGACCTTCCTCGGCGGCGATACCTACCAGCCGCTGCTGGGCCGCATCGCCCGCGAAACCGGCGTGGACTACAACATCCTGTCCGGCCGCATCGACCGCATCAAGGACACCCCCTACGGCCAGCTGACCATCGCGCTGGTCGGTGGCGACATCGCGGCCGCGCAGGCCGGTTTCGTCGCGGCGGGTGTGCACGTGGAGGAACTGCGTCCATGAACACTTTCCCGATCGTTGCCGTCGCCGACGGCTTCTTCCGCAATCTCGATGCCAGCAAGTGGGGCGAAATCGGCCAGGCCACGCTCGATACGCTGGCGATGCTGGCCGGTTCGCTGCCGTTGACGCTGTTGATCGGCATGCCGCTGGGCGTGCTGCTGTTCCTCAGCAGCTCGCCGCAGCTGCGCCGGCGGCCGTTGCTGCATGGCGTGCTGGCGCTGGTGGTCAACCTGCTGCGCTCGGTGCCGTTCATCATCCTGATGATCGCGATGATCCCGCTGACGCTGCTGGTGATGGGCACCTCACTCGGCGTGCGCGGCGCGATCCTGTCGCTGGTGGTCGGCGCCGCGCCGTTCTACGCGCGGCTGGTCGAGACCGCGCTGCGCGAGGTCGATCGCGGCGTGGTCGAGGCCAGTCAGGCGATGGGCGCGACCACGTCGCAACTGGTGTTCAAGGTGCTGCTGCCGGAAGCGCTGCCGGGCCTGATCGCCGGCGCCACCGTGACCACCATCGCGCTGATCGGCTTCACCGCGATGGGCGGTGCGATCGGCTCGGGCGGCTTGGGCGATGTCGCCTATCGCGAGGGCTACCTGCGCTCGCACTCGGACGTCGCGCTGGTCACGGTCGTGCTGCTGCTGGTGCTGGTGCAAGTACTGCAAATGCTCGGCGATCGGCTGGTCACGCATTACAGCCGGCGCTGAGCTCACCGCGTTCCTGCAGGAGCGGCTGGAGCCGCTCCTGCAAAATCAAGCTCGTCTGCTACGTTTCCATCCACACGCGGTCTTGCCGCTCCTGTCCTGGATCCCCCATGAAGAAACTCCTGTTCCGCTCGCTCTTGGCCACCTCCGCGTTGGCGCTCGCCGCCTGCGGTGGCAAGTCGTCCTCGAACAGCGACACGCTCAGCGTCGCCGCCACCGCGGTGCCGCACGCCGAGATCCTGGCGGTGGTCAAGCCGATCCTGGAGAAGGAAGGCGTCAAGCTCGACGTGCGTGTGTTCAACGACTACGTGCAGCCCAACGACCAGGTCGCGCAGAAGCAGATCGACGTCAATTACTTCCAGACCGAGCCGTACCTGAATGCCTATAACAAGGATCGCGGCAGCCATCTGGTCACCGTGATCGGCGTGCACATCGAACCGTTCGGCGCCTATTCGCATCGCTACAAGTCGTTGGCCGAGCTGCCGCAGGGCGCCGACGTGGTGATCCCGAACGATCCGAGCAACAACAGCCGCGCGCTGATCCTGCTCGACAAGTCCGGCCTGATCAAACTGAAGGATGCGACCAACGCGCTGTCCACCCAGCGCGACATCATCGAGAACCCCAAGGGCCTGAAGTTCCGCGAGCTGGATTCGGCGATGCTGCCGCGCGTGCTCAACCAGGTCGATCTGGCGCTGATCAACACCAACTACGCGCTCGACGCCGGTCTCAATCCGACCCAGGACGCGCTGGCGATCGAGAGCAAGGATTCGCCGTACGTGAACTACCTGGTCGCGCGTCCCGACAACAAGGACGACCCGCGCGTACAGAAGCTCGCCAAGGCACTGACCAGCCCGGAAGTGAAGGCCTTCATCGAGCAGAAGTACAAGGGCGCGGTGCTGCCGGCGTTCTGATCGCCATCGTCTGATCGCCATCGTAGGAGTGGCGTCAGCCGCGATGGAGCTTTCTGCAGATCTCTTTGCAAAAGTCCACAGCTCCATGTGCGGGATTCAAATGGAAAGCTCCATCGCGGCTGACGCCGCTCCTACGAAACAGAAAAGAACGGGCCGCGAGGCCCGTTCTTTCGTTTCCAAGTTTCCAGCGATCAGAACCGCGCACCAATACCGAAGCCCACGGTCCACGGATCCAGCTTCAGATCCTCGCCGGTGTCCTGGCTGGCCACGGTCAGTTCCGGACGTGCACGCATGTAGCGCGCATCCGCACGTGCGAACCAGGTCGAATTGATGTTCATGTCGACACCGACCGTGCCGATCGCGCCCTTGGCCTTGTCCAGGCCGACGTGATCACCGCTGTCCGACAGCGCATCAACCCGCTCGTTGCTGAAGTTCGACTCGTAGTAGCCCACGCCGAGGAACGGGCGGAAGGTGTTGTCGGCCTGGCCGAAGTGGTACTGCGCGCTCAGCGCGACCGGTTGCTGGTCGACCGTGCCGATCTTGCCGGTGTCACTCTTGACACTGTGATTGAACTTGTCAGCCGCACCCCACAACTCGACCGCCCAGTTGTCGTTGAAGAAGTAACTGGCGCTGATCGTCGGGGCGACATCGCCATCGACCTTCTTGACGCCGGTGAGGGCGTTGTCCTTGGGCTGCAGTATCGTGGCGCTGCCGACGATCGCCCAATGCTTGCCTGAAGCGGTTTCGTTGCTGACCGGATGGCCGTAGATGTCTTGCTGTGCCGGCGCGTCCTGCGCGAAGGCGGCGGGAGCGAAGGCAAGTGCGGAAAGAGTGGCCAGACCCAGGATGGAAATCGAACGCATGAGGTTTTCTCCTCGTTGTTTTTCGTAAGCCCGTGGAGGTGGGCGGGGCCAAACCTAGTCCTATCGATATGAATCGATCCCGACCCCCATCAACATGCGATTGCTGTTGTTCAGCCAATCTTGTGCGATTCCCTTTTCGTGCCTGGTTCGCGATTATTTCGATGTTCATCCAGGTACAGCCGATGTGATGGAAGCCACTCTTCTGCAAGGTCTGCCCGCACAGTTCGACACGCGTTGTCGGGTGCTCGTGCTCGGTTCGATGCCGGGTGCGCAATCACTCGCGCAGGCGCGCTACTACGCACATCCGCGCAACCGGTTCTGGCCGTTGATGGCGTCGCTGCTCGGATTCGATCCAGCCGTGGAGTACACCGCGCGACTGGCGGCCTTGAAGCAGGGCGGTGTCGGGGTATGGGACGTGATCGGCCAATGCGCCCGCACCGGCAGCCTGGATGCGGCGATCGATCGCGCCAGCATCGTGCCCAACCCGTTGCCGGAACTGCTGGCAGAACTGCCGCAGCTTTCGGCGGTCGCCTGCAACGGCGCGGCGGCAGCGCAAGCATGGCAACGGCACATCGCGCCGCGATTGGATACCACGACCCATGCGCTGCCGGTGCTGTCGCTGCCCTCGACCAGCCCGGCGAACGCGGCATTCCCGCTGGCGCGGCTGGAGCAGGCCTGGAGCGTGCTGCTGCCGCACCTGCGCGGCGATTGAAGCTCCGATCGGCCGGAAGTCATGCCCGCCTTCGGCACAGGTAGCGCAGGCGTCGTCGCGGCAGCATCCTTGCCACGCCCACCCTTGGAAGCATGGCCATGTTGCGTCCCCTGATTGCGTCCACCCTGCTGCTCGCTGCGACGGGACTTCATGCCGAAGCACGCATCGGCAACGTCCGCTGCGAAGTCCACAGCGACTACGACCTCACCCTCAACGAACGCAGCCTGATCCTGATCAAGCAGAGCGGCGAGCCGCGCCGCATCGTGATGCGCCAGGGCCGGATGTTCGTCGATGACGCCTGGGTGACGCTGTCCAGGCAGGACAGCGAGCGCGTGGCCGAGTTCGAGCGCGAGACGCGGCAGAGCGTGCCGTTGGCGCAGGATGTCGGCCGTCAGGCCGCTGACGTCGCGCTGACCGCGCTTGGCGAGGTCGCGGCCAGCTTCAGTCGCGATCCGGCGCAGACCCGTCGTCAGCTCGATCAAGCACGCGGCAAGATCGATGTGCGCCTGAGCCAGAGCTTCAGCGGCGGCAAGTTCGCCGAGATCGATATCGACGACGAGATCAGTTCGGTGGTGAAGGAAATGCTGCCGCAATTGATCGGCGATGCGGTTTCCGGCGCGGTGCAGGCGGCATTGACCGGCAACGAGGCGCAGCTGCGCTCGCTCGACGGCCTGGATGAACGTGTCGAGAAGATCGTGGAGCCGCAGGCGCGCCGGCTCGAGCCGCTGGCGCTGAAGCTGTGCCAGAACATGCAGGCGCTGGATACGCTCGACAATGCGCTGGCGTATCGTCTTCCCTCGGGGGTGGCACTGGATTTGTTGCAGGTTGAACTGAAGTCGCGGGATGCCAAATCGGAATGATGGCTATGCCATTCCCGCGCTTTTTTCAGCAATGGTTGGCGCTGCGCTCGCGGCCGGCCACAATAGGGGATTCCCATCAGTTGCCGGAGTCCCGTAATGGCCGAAATCCAGGAAGCACTTGTCCCCGACATCGGTGACTACAGCGGTATTCCGGTGATCGAAGTGCTGGTGTCGGTCGGCGACACGGTCAAGAAGGATCAGGGCCTGGTCACGCTGGAGTCCGACAAGGCCACGATGGAAGTGCCCTCGTCGGTGTCCGGCGTGGTCAAGGAGATCAAGGTCAAGGTCGGTGATGCGCTGTCGCAGGGCAACGTCGTGGCGCTGATCGAAGTCGCCGCCGAAGGCGCTGCCCCCGCCGCCAAGGCCGCCGCACCGGCGCCTGCCGCGAAGTCCGAGCCGGCTCCCGCCGCCGCGCCGAAGGCCGAGCCCGCCAAGGCTGCCGCCAGCGCCGGCGGTGTGGTCGAAGCCCGCGTGCCGGACATCGGCAACTACACCGACGTGCCGGTGATCGAAGTGCTGGTGTCGGTGGGCGATACGGTCAAGAAGGACCAGAGCCTGGTCACGCTGGAATCGGACAAGGCGACGATGGAAGTGCCCTCGTCGGTGTCCGGCGTGGTCAAGGAAATCAAGGTCAAGGTCGGCGATGCGCTCTCGCAGGGCGTTGTCGTGGCATTGATCGAAGCCGAAGGCGCCGCCGCGCCGGTGCGCGAAGTGGCCGCCGCCGAAACCGGCGCACAGGTCCAGCCGGTGGCCGTCGCGGCGCAGCCGGATCGCCTTGCCGCGCGCGACATCCAGCTCGAGCAGGCCGCGCCGGTCGCCGGCACCCCGAGCACCCCGCCGGTCACGTTCGACGCCGACAGCGTGCTGCCGTCGAAGGTCGCCTACGCCAGCCCGGCGGTGCGCGTGTTCGCACGCGAGCTGGGCGTGGACCTGAACCAGATCAAGGGCACCGAGAAGCACGGCCGCATCACCCGCGAGGACGTGCAGAAGTTCGTCAAGGCCGCACTGAGTGGCGGCGTGCCGGCCGCCGCGGGCGGCGCTGCGGTCGCAGCCGGCGGTGGCCTCAACCTGCTGCCGTGGCCGAAGGTGGACTTCAGCAAGTTCGGCGAGGTCGAGACCCAGCCGCTGTCGCGCATCAAGAAGATTTCCGGCGCCAACCTCGCCCGCAACTGGGCGATGATCCCGCACGTCACCCAGTTCGAGCAGGCCGACATCACCGAGCTGGAAGCACTGCGCGTGCAGCTCAACAAGGAAAACGAAAAGGCCGGCATCAAGCTGACCATGCTCGCGTTCCTGGTCAAGGCCAGCGCCGCGGCGCTGAAGAAGTTCCCCGAGTTCAACGCCTCGCTCGATGCGGCCGGCGAGAACCTCACGCTCAAGAAGTACTTCAACATCGGCTTCGCCGCCGACACCCCGAACGGCCTGGTCGTGCCGGTGATCCGCGACGTCGACAAGAAGGGCGTGGTGCAGATCGCGCAGGAAAGCGGCGAGCTGGCCAAGAAGGCGCGTGACGGCAAGCTCGGCCCGGCCGACATGAGCGGTGGCTGTTTCTCGATCAGCTCGCTGGGCGGCATCGGCGGCACCGCGTTCACGCCGATCGTCAATGCACCGGAAGTGGCGATCCTGGGCGTGTCCAAGTCCTCGATCCAGCCGGTCTGGGACGGCAAGCAGTTCGCGCCCAAGCTGCTGCTGCCGCTGTCGCTGAGCTACGACCACCGCGTCATCGACGGCGCGCTGGCCGCACGTTTCACCACCTACCTGAGCCAGGTGCTCGCCGACATGCGGCGCGTGCTGCTGTGAGGTTGGCTCTGCTCGGCGGCGCCCTGATGGCGCTGCTGCCGCTCTCGGCGTCGGCGCGCGAATGCGTGGCCGAGCTGGGGCGCGGCTGGCCGCCGGCCGTGGGCAACTACGGTGGCGCGGTCGAGCAGTTGTTCGGCCAGGGCGCGGCACCGACGCTGTCGCTGGTGACGCTGCCGGTGCGGGGTGTGGAGACCGGTGTGTCGCTGCTGTCGGCGGCGCAGGGCGACTGGACCTTGCGGGTCAGCCGCGCTTCCGAGCGGGTCTACAGCTGGGTCGACGAAGCCAACGGCGGCGGCGTGCGCCTGCGCACCGAGCGCGCGCCGGAGACCTACGAGATCCCGATCCCCGCCGCGCTCGCCCATCGCCTGGTCACTGAATGGAACAGCGCACTCGGCCGGATGGCGCCGCAGGATCGCACCGCGCCGGTCCTCGATGGCGAAGTGCTGTCGTTCGTCGTCGACGGTGTGCGCTACAGCGGCAAGCGGCCTTCGTGTGGTGCCGGCGAGCTGCTGATGCAGCAGGCGGCGCTGTTGATCGAGGCCGGCGAAGGCAAGGAAAAGAAGCGCGAGAAGCGCTGGAACCAGATCGAATCGTCGCTGGACGAACTCCAGCAGACGCTCACCGGCACGGCTGGCTGAGCCAGAGGAGAAGCAAATGGCGGTCATTGAAATCAAGGTCCCCGACATCGGCGACTACAGCGGCGTCCCGGTAATTGAAGTGCTGGTCGCGGTCGGCGACAGCGTCGCCAAGGACCAGGGCCTGGTGACGCTGGAATCGGACAAGGCCACGCTGGAAGTGCCGTCCTCGGCCGCGGGTGTGGTCAAGGAAGTGAAGGTCAAGCTCGGCGACACGCTCTCGCAGGGCGACGTCGTGGTGCTGCTGGACGCCGCCGGCGCAGCGGCCGCGCCGGCCAGGCCCGAAGCGGCCAAGGTCGAGGTGCCGGCCAGCAAGCCGCCGGTCACCCCGTCGCACCGCGCGCCGGATCCGGTCGTGGTCGCGCAGGCGCTGGCGTCCAGCGGGCGCAAGGCCGACATCGAATGCCGCGTGGTCGTGCTCGGCGCCGGTCCCGGCGGCTACACCGCTGCGTTCCGTTCTGCCGATCTGGGCGTGGACACCGTGCTGGTCGAGCGCTACGCCTCGCTCGGCGGCGTCTGCCTCAACGTCGGTTGCATCCCGTCCAAGGCGCTATTGCACGCCGCCGCGGTGATCGATGAAGTCGCGCATGCCGGTGATTTCGGCGTCGAGTTCGGCAAGCCCACGATCACCCTCGACAAGCTGCGCGGCTACAAGGAAAAAGTGGTCGGTACGCTGACCAAGGGCCTGGCCGGCATGGCCAAGCAGCGCAAGGTGCGCACCGTGCAAGGCCTGGCCAAGTTCGTCTCGGCCAACGAGTTGGAGATCGTCGGCGACGACGGCAAGACCCAACTGCTGCGCTTCGAGCAATGCATCATCGCCGCCGGCTCGCAGGCGGTGAAGCTGCCGAACTTCCCGTGGGGCGACCCGCGCGTGATGGATTCCACCGACGCGCTGGAACTGGCCGAAGTGCCGAAGAAGCTTCTGGTCGTCGGCGGTGGCATCATCGGCCTGGAAATGGCCACCGTGTACGCCGCGCTGGGCAGCCAGGTCACCGTGGTCGAGTTCATGGACCAGCTGATGCCGGGCGCCGACAAGGACCTGGTCAAGCCGCTGGCCGATCGCCTGAAGAAGCAGGGCATCGAGGTCTACCTGAAGACCAAGGCGACCGACGTCAAGGCCGACAAGAAGGGCATCACGGTGTCGTTCGAGGCCGCCGTCGAAGGCGAGAAGCCGTCGCTGGAACCGTCCACGTATGACCGTGTGCTGGTCGCCGTCGGCCGCTCGCCGAACGGCAAGAAGATCGATGCGGAGAAGGCCGGCGTGCAGGTCACCGAGCGTGGCTTCATCCCGGTCGATCGGCAGATGCGCACCAATGTCCCGCACATCTTCGCGATCGGCGACATCGTCGGTAACCCGATGCTGGCGCACAAGGCCACGCACGAGGGCAAGCTTGCCGCGGAAGTGGCGTTCGGCGAGAAGAAGGAATGGGTCGCGCGGGTGATCCCGTCGGTGGCCTACACCAACCCGGAGATCGCCTGGGTCGGCGTCACCGAGACCGAAGCCAAGGCCAAGGGCCTGAAGGTCGGCGTCGCCAAGTTCCCATGGGCCGCCAGCGGCCGTGCGATCGGCATCGGTCGCACCGAAGGCTTCACCAAGCTGATCTTCGACGAAGAGACGCACCGCGTGATCGGCGGCGCGATCGTCGGCGTCCACGCCGGCGACCTGCTCGCCGAGATCGGCCTGGCAATCGAGATGGGTGCCGAAGCCGAGGACATCGGCCACACCATCCACGCCCACCCGACCCTGAGCGAATCGGTCGGCATGAGCGCCGAGGTCTACGACGGCACCATCACCGATCTGTACATTCCGAAGAAGAAGTAAGCCGCTCGCGACCACGCTTCGAGATACGAACGCCCCGCTTGCCGGGGCGTTCGCTTTTCATGGGGGGGCGACTCAAGTGGTGTTTGTGGAGTCGAGCTTGCCCGATAGGGCCTTCCCGCCGAAGCTTCGGCGGAGCAAGCTTCGCTTCACGACAATCCGTTCCTGGGGAAAACACGATGTCCAATGTCCGTTTGCCGGCGCTGCTGGTCGCCGCCGGCTGCCTGTGTGCGTCGCTGGTCGCGCAGGCCGAAACCACTGTCGTCACTGCCGCGCGCATGCTGGACGTAAGCAGCGGGCGCTACGTCGAGCAACCGCAGATCATCGCCGTCGATGGCCGCATCAGCCAGGTTGGTCATGCCGGCGATCCGGTGCCGGATGGTGCCGCACGCATCGACCTCGGTCAGCGCACGCTGCTGCCCGGCCTGATCGACATGCACGTGCACCTCACCGCTGATCCGACACTGAGTGGTTATCAGGGTCTGGAATACACCGACAACTTCTGGACCGTGGTCGGTGTCGCCAATGCGCGCAAGACGCTGCATGCGGGCTTCACCACGGTGCGCAATGTCGGCTCGGCCAACTATGACGACGTCGCGTTGAAACAGGGCATCGAGCACGGCTACATCGAAGGGCCGCGGATCGTGCCGGCCACCTACGCGATCGGCGCCACCGGCGGCCATTGCGACAGCACCGAGTTCCCGCCCTCGGTGCCGATCACCGGTCCCGCCGTTGCCGATGGCCCGGAGGCGATCCGCGCCACGGTGCGCAAGCTGCGCAAGTACGGCGCGGAAGTGATCAAGTTCTGCGGCACCGGCGGTGTGCTGTCCAAGACCGATGCGGTGGGCGCGCAGCAATACAGCCTGGAAGAGATGAAGGCACTGGTCGACGAGGCGCACATGCTCGGCATGAAGGTCGCCGTGCACGCGCACGGCACCAGCGGTATCAACGATGCGATCCGTGCCGGCGCCGACACCATCGAGCACTGCAGCCTGGCCAACGAGGAGTCGTTCAAGCTCGCCAGGCAGCACGGCACCTGGTTCTCGATGGACATCTACAACGACGACTACATCCTCGCCGAAGGCGCGAAGAACGGGCTGTTCCCCGAATCGCTGGAGAAGGAGCGCCAGATCGGCCGCAAGCAGCGCGAGACCTTCCGGGCTGCGCACGCGGCTGGAGTGAAGATGATCTTCGGCACCGATGGCGGCGTGTATCCCAACGGCGACAACGCGCGCCAGTTCGCCAAGATGGTGGAGTGGGGCATGACCCCGATCGAGGCGATCCGTGCCGCCACGCTGAGCGCCGCAGAAGCGCTGGGCCGAAGCCAGGATGTGGGTGTGATCGCGCCGGGACATTACGCCGACCTGATCGCAGTGGAGGGTGATCCGCTGCAGGACGTCAGCGTGCTGACCAAGGTAGCGGCGGTGGTGAAGGGCGGTCGATTGGTGGCTGCGCCCTGATCGGATCGGATATTGCGCGTGGAAAGCGCGCGTCTTCCCGCAATGGCGGTCAAAGTTGGCCCGTCGACCATCTGCGAGGGCAAACAGCCCCAAAGCCCCCATGTTCATTGGGGATCAAGGCGGTGGGATCGTCGTCACGACGAGTAATGGGCTCGAAAAGGAAGCCCCGGTTGCCCGGGGCTTCATGGCCTGCCAAGGAGCTGTCGACGAGGATGCAAGCAGGCCTGATGGGTACGACTGGACCGGTTAGGTAAAAGTTCCGCGCGAAAAAACGCTTACATGGAGCGGGTTTGGCGATTTTGCGGCGCAGCACGAATGTGACTTGTCCCGGTTGTCTCGCAAATTGCCTAATTGCTATAATTCCGCGGCTCGACGAGGCGCATACGCGTCTTGCCTCCATCTTCAGGTCAAAGGAACTTCCGTGCTGAATCCCGTGGAAGCGGGTCGGCGGGTTATGCTGCGCGCCGCGGTATATCCGTTGGTCGCTGTAGCTATAGCCAGTTCGTTGTTCCTGCTGGTGGGAGCCAGGTACGCGTTCGGCGTTGCGCTGACCGGGATCGCCACCGTTGCGGGTGGTTGGGTCGCGGCGCGTACCGCGCTGGGAGGCGGGGTGCAGGCTGCAGGCGCGGCGATGACCCGGCTGGTCCTGGCCATGGTGCTGAAGTGGGTGCTGGTGATCGTGGCGCTTGCCCTGGGCTTTGGCCTGTGGCGGCTGCCTGCAACGGCCCTGCTGGCGGGTATCGCCATCGCAATGATTTTTCAGGTTCTGGCCCTGGCCAGACGTTGATCCAAATTTAAGAACTTAAAGGGCTCCGGACACATGGCAGGCGAGGCACTGACCCCCACCTCCTACATCCAGCATCACCTGCACAACCTGACCATTCCGCTCAAGGAAGGCAGCAAGTTCTGGGTATTGCACGTGGATACGCTAGTCATGGCCGTGCTGTCGGGCCTGGTCATGGTGACCGCGTTCTGGTTCGCCACCCGCAAGGCCAGCGCGGGCGTGCCGGGCAAGTGGCAGGCGTTCGTGGAGATCTGCCTGGAGTTCGTTGACCGCCAGGCCAAGGACACCTATCACGGCACCAGCAAGCTGGTGACGCCGATCGCGATCACCCTGTTCTTCTGGATCCTCATGATGAATCTCATCAAGATGATCCCGGCCGATTTCATCGTGGCCCCGCTGGGCTGGGTCGGCGTCCATTCCTGGAAGCCGGTGCCGACCGCCGACGTCAATGCCACCCTGGGCATGTCGATCAGCGTGTTCTTCCTGATGATCTTCTTCGCGCTGCGCTCCAAGGGCCTGGTCGGTTTCGTCAAGGAATTCCTGACCGCGCCGTTCGGCAAGTGGATGATGCCGTTCAACCTGATCCTCAACATCGTCGAGTGGCTGAGCAAGCCGATCTCGCTGGCGATGCGACTGTTCGGCAACATGTTCGGCGGCGAAATCGTCTTCCTGCTGATCTGGGTACTCGGTGGCGCCGGCGTGTTCGGCGCGATCGCCGGTGGTGCGTTCGGCTTCGGCTGGATGCTGTTCCACCTGCTGGTCATCCCGCTGCAGGCCTTCATCTTCATGATGCTGTCGATCGTGTACCTGAGCCTGTCGGAAGACAGCCACTGAGTTTCGCTGCACCCTTCATCCGCTTCATCACATCACCCTTAAGCAACTTTAGTTTCCGGAGAAAATCATGTACCTCGCCGTCCTGACCAACCTCGCCCAAGTCCAGAGCTCCACCGTCCTCGCCGTCGGCATCATGATCGGCCTGGCCGCGCTGGGTGCTGGTCTCGGTCTGGCCATCATGGCTGGTAAGTTCCTGGAGTCGGCCGCACGCCAGCCGGAGCTGATCCCGGTGCTGCAGGTCCGCATGTTCATCACCGCCGGCCTGATCGACGCCGCGTTCATCATCTCGGTCGCCGTGGGCCTGCTGTTCGCCTTCGCCAACCCGCTGGTCGGCGAGTTCGTTTCGCGCCTGCCGCAGATCGCCGGCTGATCCAGCGATAGCGGGATGTGGCCGGAGTGCGCACAGCGCGTTCCGGTCGCAGATGAAGGTTCGGTCGGCGCCGCTACGGCGGCGCGGCCACCCGTAACTATCGATTGAGCGACCCATGGACATCACCTTTACCATCATTGCCCAGGCGCTGGCCTTTGCTGGCCTGATCTGGATCGTGGCGACCAAGATATGGCCGCCGCTGCTGAAGGCCATCGAAGAGCGTCAGCAGAAGATTGCCGAAGGTCTGGCCGCGGCCGATCGCAGCCAGAAAGACCTTGCGCAGGCGCAGGAAAAGGTCAACGAGGCGTTGAAGGACGCGCGCAGCAAGGCCAACGAGATCATCGATCAGGCCCATGCACGCGCCAACCAGATCGTCGAAGCCGCCAAGACCGATGCCATCGCCGAGGCGAACCGGCAGAAGGAACTGGCCCAGGCCGAGATCGATGCGGCCGCCAACCGTGCCCGCGAGGAACTGCGCAAGCAGGTGTCCGCGCTGGCGGTGAGCGGTGCCGAGAAGCTGCTCAAGCGCGAGATCGATGCGAACGCGCACAAGGCGTTGCTCGACGAGCTGGCTTCGGAGATCTGATCGATGACCCAGGCTCTGACCCTTGCCCGCCCCTACGCTCGCGCCGCATTCGCGGTTGCGCGTGACGAGGGCGGCTTGGCCGCCTGGTCGCAGGCGCTGACCTTCTCGGCGCAGGTTGCTGGCGATCCGCGCGTGGCCGAACTGCTGGCAAACCCGGAGCTCGGTCAGGCCCAGGCGGTCGCACTGCTCGCCCCGGAAGCGGCTGGCGCGTCGTTCGTGCGCTTCCTCAACGTGCTGGCGCAGGCTCATCGCCTGGCGCAGCTGCCGGAAATCGCCGGGCTGTACGATCAGCTGCGCGCCGAAGCCGAACGCGTGGTCAAGGCCACCGTGACCTCGGCCGGCGAACTGCAGCAGGCGGAACTGGACAAGATCGTCGTGGCGCTGAAGAAGCGCTTCGGTCGCGAGGTGGAAGTCACCACCGCGGTCGATGCCTCGCTGATCGGCGGCGCCGTGATCGACGCGGGCGATGTGGTGATCGACGGCTCGCTCAAGGGCAAGCTGGCGCGCCTGCAGAACTCGCTCGCGAACTGAATTCACTTAACGCACGGCCCTGGTGGCCGGCACCTAGGACTGAACGATGGCAACCACGCTCAACCCCTCCGAAATCAGCGAACTGATCAAGACCCGCATCGAGCAGGTCAAGCTGTCCGCTGAATCCCGCAACGAAGGCACCGTGACCAGCGTGTCCGACGGCATCGTGCGCATCTTCGGCCTGGCCGACGTGATGCAGGGCGAAATGATCGAACTGCCGAACAGCACCTTCGCGCTGGCACTGAACCTGGAGCGCGATTCGGTCGGCGCCGTGGTGCTGGGTGACTACGAGCACCTGCGCGAAGGCGACGTGGCCAAGACCACCGGCCGCATCCTCGAAGTGCCGGTCGGCAAGGAACTGCTGGGGCGCGTGGTCAACGCGCTGGGCGAGCCGATCGACGGCAAGGGCCCGCTGGGCGCTTCGCTGACCGCTCCGGTCGAGCGCGTTGCACCGGGCGTGATCTGGCGCCAGTCGGTCGACCAGCCGGTGCAGACCGGTTACAAGTCGGTCGACGCGATGATCCCGATCGGCCGTGGCCAGCGCGAGCTGATCATCGGCGACCGCCAGACCGGCAAGACCGCGATGGCGATCGATGCGGTGATCAACCAGAAGGGCACCGGCATCAAGTGCGTGTACGTGGCGATCGGCCAGAAGGCCTCGACCGTCGCCAACATCGTGCGCAAGCTGGAAGAGAACGGCGCGCTGGCCCACACCATCGTGGTGGCTGCCACCGCTTCCGAGTCGGCCGCGATGCAGTACATCAGCGCCTACGCGGGCTGCACCATGGGCGAGTACTTCATGGACCGCGGCGAAGATGCGCTGATCGTCTATGACGACCTGTCCAAGCAGGCCGTGGCCTACCGCCAGATCTCGCTGCTGCTGAAGCGCCCGCCGGGTCGCGAAGCCTATCCGGGCGACGTGTTCTACCTGCACTCGCGTCTGCTGGAGCGTGCTGCGCGCGTGTCGGTCGACTACGTCGAGAAGTTCACCAACGGCTCCGTTACGGGCAAGACCGGTTCGCTGACCGCGCTGCCGATCATCGAAACCCAGGCCGGCGACGTCTCGGCGTTCGTGCCGACCAACGTGATCTCGATCACCGACGGCCAGATCTTCCTGGAAACCGACCTGTTCAACGCCGGCATCCGCCCGGCCGTGAACGCCGGTATCTCGGTGTCGCGCGTCGGTGGCGCAGCCCAGACCAAGATCATCAAGAAGCTGTCGGGCGGCATCCGTATCTCGCTGGCGCAGTACCGTGAGCTGGCGGCGTTCGCGCAGTTCGCCTCGGACCTGGACGAAGCCACCCGCAAGCAGCTGGAGCGCGGTCAGCGCGTCACCGAGCTGATGAAGCAGAAGCAGTACCTGCCGATGTCGATCGCCAACCAGGCGCTGTCGATCTACGCCGTCAACGAGGGTTACCTCGACGACGTGCCGGTCAACAAGCTGCTGTCGTTCGAGGAAGGCCTGCACGCCCACTTCGCCAACACCCAGGGCGCGCTGGTCGAGAAGGTCAACGCCAGCGGCGCATGGGACAACGACATCGAGGCCGCTTTCAAGAAGGGCATCGTTGAGTTCAAGCAGACCGGTAGCTGGTAAAGAACCGGGATTCGGGATTAGGCATTAGGGATTCGTAGGAGCGGGTACTCGGAAGGCTTTAGCCAATCCCGAATCCCCAATCCCGAATCCCGCGAGCGAAGCGAGCGAGAAATGGCAGGCGGACGCGAAATCAAAACCAAGATCAAGAGCGTGCAGAACACCCGCAAGGTGACGCGCGCGCTCGAGATGGTCTCGGCTTCCAAGATCCGCAAGGCTCAGGAGCGGATGAAGACCTCGCGTCCTTATGCGCAGGCGATGAAGCAGGTGATCGGGCATCTGGCGCAGGCCAGCACCGACTACCAGCATCCGTTCCTGCTCGAGCGCGAGCAGGTCAAGCGGGTCGGCTACATCGTGGTGTCTTCCGATCGCGGTCTGGCCGGCGGACTCAACAACAACCTGTTCCGCAAGATGCTGGGCGAAGTGCGCCAGTGGCAGGACAAGGGTGCCGAGATCGACGTGGTGACGATCGGCCAGAAGGCTTCGACCTTCTTCCGCCGCATCAAGGTCAACATGGTCGGCAGCGTCAGCCACCTGGGCGACACCCCGCACGTGGAGCAGCTGGTCGGCGTGATCAAGGTGATGCTCGACGCCTTCACCGAGGGCAAGGTCGATCGCGTCTATCTGGTCTACAACCACTTCGTGAACACGATGACGCAGAAGGCCAGCTTCGATCAGCTGCTGCCGCTGCCGGCGTCGGACAAGAAGGTCGCCCACCACGATTGGGACTACCTGTACGAACCTGATGCCGCGGCCGTGCTCGAGCACGTGATGACGCGCTACATCGAGTCGCTGGTGTACCAGGCCGTGCTGGAGAACGTGGCATCCGAGCATGCCGCGCGCATGGTGGCGATGAAGGCCGCCAGCGACAACGCCAACAAGCTGATCGGCACCCTGCAACTGGTCTACAACAAGGCCCGGCAGGCGGCGATCACCCAGGAAATCTCGGAAATCGTTGGCGGCGCGGCCGCTGTGTAAGAGCCGGGATCCGGGATTGGAGATTGGGGATTGGCAAGGGCAGCGGAGCGCGCTTTTGCCGATCACGAATCACCAATCCCCGATCACGAAATCCACTGGGATGGCGCAGGCCATCCGGACAGACCTAAAGCTAACCGGAGCAGCAAAATGAGTCAGGGCAAGATCGTTCAGATCATCGGCGCGGTCGTCGACGTCGAATTCGCACGTACCGATGTGCCGCGGGTGTACGACGCACTGAAGGTCGAAGGCACCGCCATCACGCTGGAAGTGCAGCAGCAGCTTGGCGACGGCATCGTGCGCGCCATCGCGCTCGGTTCCACCGATGGCCTGAAGCGCAACCTGGTCGCCACCAACACCGGTCGCGGCATCTCCGTGCCGGTCGGCGTCGGCACCCTGGGCCGGATCATGGACGTGCTGGGTCGCCCGATCGACGAAGCCGGTCCGGTCGAGCACAAGGACACCTGGGAAATCCATCGCGCGGCCCCGTCCTATGAGGACCAGGCTTCGACCACCGAGCTGCTGGAAACCGGCATCAAGGTCATCGACCTGATGTGCCCGTTCGCCAAGGGCGGCAAGGTCGGCCTGTTCGGCGGCGCCGGCGTCGGCAAGACCGTCAACATGATGGAACTGATCAACAACATCGCCAAGGCGCACAGCGGTCTGTCCGTGTTCGCCGGCGTGGGCGAGCGTACCCGCGAGGGCAACGACTTCTACCACGAGATGAAGGACTCCAACGTCCTGGACAAGGTCGCGATGGTGTACGGCCAGATGAACGAGCCGCCGGGCAACCGCCTGCGCGTCGCGTTGACCGGCCTGACCATGGCCGAGTACTTCCGCGACGAGAAGGACGAGAACGGCAAGGGCCGTGACGTGCTGTTCTTCGTCGACAACATCTACCGCTACACGCTGGCCGGTACCGAAGTGTCGGCGTTGCTGGGCCGCATGCCGTCGGCGGTGGGCTACCAGCCGACCCTGGCCGAGGAAATGGGCGTGCTGCAGGAGCGCATCACCTCGACCAAGTCCGGTTCGATCACCTCGATCCAGGCCGTGTACGTGCCTGCGGACGATCTGACCGACCCGTCGCCGGCGACCACCTTCGCGCACCTGGATTCGACCGTCACCCTGAGCCGCAACATCGCCTCGCTCGGCATCTACCCGGCCGTGGATCCGCTGGATTCCACCAGCCGCCAGATGGACCCGAACGTGATCGGCCACGAGCATTACGACACCGCCCGTCGCGTCCAGCAGACCTTGCAGAAGTACAAGGAACTGAAGGACATCATCGCGATCCTGGGCATGGACGAGCTGTCGCAGGAAGACAAGCAGGCCGTGTCGCGCGCGCGCAAGATCGAGCGCTTCTTCAGCCAGCCGTTCCACGTGGCCGAAGTGTTCACCGGTTCGCCGGGCAAGTACGTGGCGCTGAAGGAAACCATCCGCGGCTTCAAGGGCATCCTGGACGGCGAGTACGACCACCTGCCGGAGCAGGCGTTCTACATGGTCGGCACGATCGAAGAAGCGGTCGAGAAGGCCAAGAAGATGGCCGAGAAGGCTTAAACGCCGGGATTCGGCATTCGGGATTAGGGATTCGCAAAGGCGGGTATTTAGGTTGGACGGATTCGGAAGGGTGAGAGGCGGCGCGGCTGCCTTCACCAATCCCGAATCCCGAATCCCGAATCCCCGCCTCACAGAGTGAGGCACCATGAGCACCATCCGTTGCGACATCGTCAGCGCCGAGCAGGAAATCTTCCACGGCGAAGCGACCCTGGTCGTGGCCACCGGCGAGTTGGGTGAGCTGGGCATCGCGCCCAAGCACGCACCGCTGATCACGCGCCTGAAGCCGGGCAAGGTGGTGGTCACCACCGCCAGTGGCGAGCAGCTGGATTTCGCCATCTCCGGCGGCATCCTCGAGGTGCAGCCGCAGGTGGTGACGGTGCTGGCCGACACCGCGATCCGTGCCGAGGACATCGACGAGGCGGCAGTGCGTCAGGCCAAGGAAGAAGCCGAGCGCATGCTGGCCAACCGTGGCGAGGCGATGGACGTGGCCGAGGCCCAGGCCAAGCTGGTCGAGGCGGTGGTGCAGCTGCAGGCGCTGGAGCGCCTGCGCAAGACGCTCAAGCACTGAGCAGGCGGCGGTGGTCGTTCCGCGGTGTCACGATGCCGGCCTTGTGCCGGCATTGTCGTTTCCGGGGCCGGCGATCGCAGGTGGATGCCGGCGCAACGCGGGATTGTGTTGCGCATGAACGGTAACGGCGTGCCAGGCAAGATGACGCACCGCCGTGTCCGGTGGCGTTCCCATCATTGGAGATCAGTCATGAGCGTGTGCTTTCCGTCGTTGCGCCTGGGCGTTGTGTTGGCCCTGCTGGCACTGTCCGGTTGCACGTGGCAGGCACGCGAGGTGCCGCCGGCGCTCCCGCCGTTGCTGGAGCTGATGGTCGAGCGCAATGCGATCGGCGACCAGGTCGCGTTGAGCAAGTGGGACAGTGGCAAGCCCGTGCTGGATTCGGCACGCGAGGCAGCGATCTTGCAGAGCGTGCGCGAGCAGGCACCGGCACATGGGCTGGATCCGGAACTGGCCGCACGTTTCTTTGCCGCACAGATCGAGTCCAACAAACTGGTGCAGTACCAGCAGTTGGAGGATTGGCGATTGCGCGGCCATGCGCCGGACCGGCCGCGACCGGATCTGGCGCTGCTGCGCGCCCGCCTGGACCGGCTTCAGGGTGAACTGCTCGATGCGCTGGCGCGGAGCGCATCGCTGCGCACGGCCCCGGGATGTGCCGTGGACCTCGCACGCGATGCCGAGGTGTATGCACGGAAGAAGCGGCTTGATGGCGTGCATCGCGTGGCGCTGACGCGCAGCCTGGGCGACTTCTGCCAATGAGTTTGCGACCTCAGCGGTAGATCAGGTGCCGATTGAGGAAGAACGAGATCACGGCCAGCACGCCTTCGACCAGGGGCTTGGCCAGCCACGCCCACTGCAGGCCCAGCGAATGCGTGGTCACCGAGAGCAGCCAGGTGCTGATGGCGGTGAGCACGATCCACATCAAGGCGAAACGGCGGAAGCGTGGCCAGCCCAGCCGGGCACCATCCTCCTCGGCGAAGGTGTAGCGGCCGTTGAGCCAGAAGCCGAGCGTGGCGCCACTGGTGCGGCCGAGCAGGTTGCCGGGTGTCACGGCTACGCCGAGCGCAGTGGCGGCGACGAATACCGCCCAGTCCAGCAGCAGTTGCAGCAGGCCGATGATGATGAATTGGCCGCCCTGGCGAAGCAGTTTCATCGTGACGCGTTCCAGGTGAGGGGACGCCATGCTAACCACGAGTCCGTAGAATCCGCAGCATTCCACGACGAAGAACTGCGCATGAGTCTGCCCCTGCACGTAGTCATCCTGGCCGCTGGCGAAGGCAAGCGGATGAAATCGGCATTGCCGAAGGTGCTGCAACCATTGGCCGGCCGGCCGATGCTGGCGCACGTGATCGACACTGCACGGGCGCTGCAGCCGGCCGGCATCCATGTGGTCTATGGCCATGGCGGCGACCAGGTGCGGGCGGCGTTCGGTGACCAGCCGGATCTGGTGTGGGCCGAACAGGCGCAGCAGTTGGGAACGGGTCACGCGGTGCAGCAGGCGCTGCCGGAGGTGCCCGATGCGGCCACGGTGCTGGTGCTGTACGGCGACGTGCCGCTGATCCGCGCCGCGACCTTGCAGCGCTTGCTGCAGGCGCCGGGACGGCTGGCGGTGCTGGTGGCCGATCTGGTCGATCCGAGCGGTTATGGCCGCATCGTGCGCGATGGGGAGGGCAGGGTTGCGGCGATCGTCGAGCAGAAGGATGCCGATGAAGAGCAGCGGCGTATCCGCACCGTCAACACCGGCATCGTTGCGGTCGAATCCACCGTGCTGACGCGCTGGCTGTCGAGCCTGTCCAACGACAACGCGCAGGGCGAGTACTACCTGACCGACATCTTCGCCCGGGCCGCGGCCGAGTTCGCGGCGGCCGAGATGGTGCATGTGGACGATCCGCAGGAAGTGGAAGGGGCCAACGATCCCTGGCAGCTGGCGCAGCTGGAACGCGGCTGGCAGCTGCGCGCGGCGCGTGCGCTGTGCCAGGCCGGCGCGCACATGGCCGATCCGGCGCGGGTGGATCAGCGTGGTCGGGTGACGGTCGGGCGCGATGTGCGCATCGATGTCGATGTGATCTTCGAAGGTGAAGTGGAACTGGCCGATGGCGTCAGCGTCGGGCCGTTCACGCGGCTGAAGGACGTCCGGCTCGGTCCGGGCACCGAGGTGCGCGCGCATTGCGATCTGGAGGGCGTGGTGACCGAGGGTGCGGCGCTGATCGGTCCGTTCGCGCGGTTGCGTCCGGGCACGGTGCTGGCCGACGGCGTGCACATCGGCAACTTCGTGGAGACCAAGAAGGCCACGCTGGGCGTGGGCAGCAAGGCCAACCATCTGACTTACCTGGGCGATGCGGTGATCGGCAGCAAGGTCAACATCGGTGCCGGCACGATCACCTGCAACTACGACGGCGTGAACAAGGCGCAGACGACGATCGGTGACGACGTGTTCGTCGGTTCCAATTCGTCGCTGGTGGCGCCGGTGGAAGTGGGGGCGGGTGCGACGCTGGGGGCCGGCACCGTGCTGACGCGCGATGCGCCGGAAGGCAAGCTGACGGTGGCGCGTGCGCGCCAGAGCACGATCGAAGGTTGGCACCGGCCGGTGAAGAAGTGATGCGGCTGGCGATCGCGGTCTGTGGGGACGTGATCGGTTGGTGAGTCGCAAGGTGCCGGTTGCTTCGACGCTCGTAGCGTCGAGCTTGCTCGACTGAGGCGTTATCGAGAAAGCCTCATCGCGGCTGATGGCCCGAGGCCACCCAGAGCCGATCCTACAGGGGCAGCAGCAGGGTCACGCACAGGCCGCCGTCTGGGCGGTTCTGCAGGGCGATGCGGCCGCCGTGGGCTTCGACGATCTCGCGGGTGAGCGCCAGGCCCAGTCCGGTGCCGTTGCGCTTGGTCGAATAGAACGGCATCAGCGCGTTCTGCAATACCGCTTCGTTCATGCCGTTGCCGCGGTCCATCACCTCGACGCGCAGCCATTGCGGCAGGCGGGTGAGGCGCAGTTCGACGTCGTCGTTGGGCGGCGTCGCTTCGGCGCTGGCTTCGTGGGCGTTCTTGAGCAGGTTCAGCAGCGCCTGTTCCATCTGCGCCACGTCGATGCGGTTGTGGATGTCGCTGACGTCGTCGCGCAGGTGGAAGGGAATGTGCTGGTGCAGGCGGCTGAGGAAATCGCCCCAGCCGACGTCCTGCAATTGCGGCTGCGGCAGCTTGGCGAAGCGTGCATAGCCGCGGATGAAGCCTTCCAGATGTCGGGCGCGCTCTTCGATGGTGCCGAACACTTCGCCGAGACGTTCGGTCTTCTGCCGCTTCACCAGTTCGGCGCCGGAGTGGGCCAGTGAGGCGATCGGCGCCAGCGAGTTGTTCAACTCGTGGCTGATCACGCGGATCACCTTCTTCCAGGTCTGCACTTCCTGGCGGCGCAGTTCGGCGGTCAGGGTGCGGATCAGCAGCAGCTCGTGTTCGCGGCCGTTGAGGTGGAAGCTGCGGCGGGCGAGGTGGAATACCTGTTCGTCATCCTCATCGCCATCGGGTTCGCGCACCGCGAACAGGCTGTCGCCGCCACGCTCCAGGGCCTGGCGCAGTTCTTCCGGCACCTGTTCCAGCAGCAGGTCGATGCGCTCGCCTTCCAGCCTGCGGCCACCATGCAGGAGCTTGCGCGCGGCGATGTTGGAGAAGGTGATGCGGCGGATGCCATCGCCGCCGGCGGCGATCAGCAGCATCGCCACCGGGGTGTTCTGCACCATCGCATCGAGCATCAGCTCGCGTTGCACCAGGTTCTGGCGCTGCTGGCGCAGCACTTCGCCGAGTTCGGCATGCGCCTGCACCAACTGGCCGAGCTCGTCGATGCCGTGCCAGTGCACGCCGAAGTTGTACTCGCCGTCGCGATAGCTGCTGGTGGTGCCGGCCAGTGCACGGAACAGCGAACGCATCGGTGCGGTCGCGCGGCGCAATACCCACCACATCAGCGCAAGCAGGATCATCGCCGAGATCAACGCGATTTCCCAACCGCGATCCAGCCAGTACGCCAGCAGCCACGGCATTGCCGCGGCCAGCGCCAGCACCGGCAGCAGCCGCAGGAACAGGTGCAGGGTGAAGGAGCGGGCGCGCATCGCAGGCATTACGACGATTTTATTCCGTACCGATCCATGCGCCTGTATAGCGCCTGGCGGCTCATGCCGAGATCGGCGGCGGCCTGGGCGATCACGCCGTGCGCGCGTGCCAGTGCGGTCTCGATGCGCTCGCGGTCGGGCTCTTCGGTATTGGCGACGATGCGTACCGGTGCGGGACGCGGCAGGTTGAGGTCGGAGGCTTCGATGCGCTCGCCGGTGGCGAGCAGTTCGGCGCGCTGGATCACGTTGCGCAGTTCGCGCACGTTGCCCGGCCAGGCATGACGTTGCAGTGCGCTGCGTGCCTGCAGCGAGAGCGATTTGTCGCCGCCGAGGAAGTGCTCGGCCAGCGGCAGGATGTCGCCGGGGCGCTCGGCCAGCGCCGGCATGGCGATTTCCACGGTGTTGAGGCGGTAGTAGAGATCCTCGCGGAACGTGCCTTCGCGGATCATCGCGGTGAGGTCGGCGTTGGTGGCGCTGATCACGCGCACCTTCACCTGCCGCTCGCGGTTGGAGCCGAGCCGTTCGAAGCGTCCGGTTTCCAGCACGCGCAGCAGTTTCATCTGTCCGGCCAGCGAGAGATTGCCGATCTCGTCGAGGAACAGCGTGCCGCCATCAGCGGCCTCGAACTTGCCTTCGCGGGTCTTGTTGGCGCCGGTGTAGGCGCCGGCCTCGGCGCCGAACAGTTCGGCCTCGATCAGTTCGGACGGGATCGCGCCGCAGTTGAGCGCGACGAACGCGCCGCGTTTGACCGGCGAGTTGGCCTGGATGATCTCGGCAAGTTTCTCCTTGCCGGCGCCGTTGGGGCCGGTGATCAGCACCGGCAGTTCCGAGCGCGCGACCTGGCAGGCCAGTGCAATCGCGCGTTCGCTGGCGGGATCGGCGAACACCGCGCCACACAGCTCGTAGCGTGCGGCGAGTTGCTGGCGGCTGCGCTGTTCGCGTTCGCGACGGCGGTCGAGTTCGCGGCGCGCCTCGGACAGCTCCAGCAGGTTGTTCACCGTCGCCAGCAGCTTGTTGTCGTCCCACGGTTTGCCGATGTAGTCGGCGGCGCCAGCCTTGACCAGTTCGACAGCGCTGTTCAGATGCGTCCAGGCGGTGAGCAGGATCACCGGTAGATCCGGGTGGCGCTGGCGGATCTGCGCGAACAGCGCCTGACCCTCCTCGCCGGAGGTGGTATCGGCGGTGAAGTTCATGTCCTGGATCACCAGATCGAACGCCTGCGTGTCCAGCAGCGCCAGCCCCGATTGCGGGCTGTCCGCGTACTGGCTTTCGATATCGTGCAGCGAGAACAGCACTTCCAGTGCGGTAGCCACTGCGGCGTTGTCGTCGATGATCAGGACCGTGGACATGGCGTATGGGTTCGGGCGGGAGGACATCGTAACGGCTAGCCGTCCTCCAGCGAACGGTGGGCGTAGCTCAGCACGCGGGTGATGGTCCAATGTCCGTCGTGCAGGTGCCAGACCATCACGAAGTCGGCGGCGCCTTCACACTTGCCGGTGGCGGCATCGCAGAAGCGGTGCTGGCCCTGGGAGATCGCGCCGAAGTCGCGGACCGGATAGACCTTGAGGGTGCCGGGGATCAGCTCGCGGGTGAAGTGCCCGCATACGTATTTGCGCGTGTTGGCCAGCATCGCCTCGCGGGTCCAGGTCACGCCGCCGGTGTCGTGATAGAACTCGACGGCCGGGTCGAAGTAGGCCGCGTGCTTGTCCAGCTGCCCGGGCTCGGCGCAGTGGTTGAAGCTGTCGAAGACCTGCTGGTCCAGGGCGGCGATGGTGGTCTGAAGGTCGGCTCCGGCGTCACTGGCCGGTTTCTCGGCCAGGGCCGGGAAGGCGAACAGGGACATCGCGGAGAGCAGGAAGGCCAGGTTGTTTTTCATTAGCGTTGTGATCCGCAGAGGGCTTTTCAGAGGATGAGCGTGTTGGTTCGACCAACGCGTCTTGTCTGCAACGGTTGCGGAGCGGTCGTTCACCGTAGGAGGGGGGGGGGGGGGGGGGGGGGGGGGGGGGGGGGGGGGGGGGGGGGGGGGGGGGAGGGGGGCGG
>NZ_JBYSVX010000033.1:31562-65782 GCF_058986605.1 Pseudomonas sp. GW821-FHT07E12
GGGCTTCAGCCGCGATGGGGCGTTACCGGTAAAGCTCCATCGCGGCTGAAGCCGCTCCTACGGTCTATGACGCTCGTTGCTTTTGTTCAAGCGCTGCGCGTGGCGACCGCCGGCGGCACCGCCGCGGCACGGCGCGCCGGCCACAGCACCGCGATCTGCCCAAGCAACCACAGCAGCACCGCGCCGATCGGCAGGTAGAACAGCGGCAGGCGCGGCAACTCGTAGAGGTTCATCAGCATCAGGTTGAGCGAGTAGGCCAGCAGCATGCCGAGCACGATGCCGACGCTGGCGAGCAGGAAGTTCTCGGTCTGGAAGTAGCGCAGGATCTGGTTGCGGGTGGCGCCGAGCGCACGGCGGATGCCGATCTGCTTGGTGCGCTGCTGCACCCAGAAACTGGCCAGGCCGACGATGCCCAATGCGGTGACCAGCAGCAACAGTCCGCATACGCCGACCAGCAACCAGGCCATGTCGCGGTCGTTGCTGTAGTAGCGATCGCGCAGCGCTTGCAGGGTGTCGCTCTGCTTTTTGCTGATGATGCGCAGCGGTCCGTGCCCGTTCAGCGTCTTCTTGGCGGCCTCCAGCACTTCATCGCGGCGGCTCGGGTCGGCCACATTCAGCAGGTAAGCGCCACTGGCGTAGCTGGAGCGGCCGGGAAACAGCATCGATTCCTCGTAGCTGGACGCGGTCTTGCCGTCGCGCGGGCGAACCAGTCGGGCCACCACGCCGACCACGCGATGCGGGTTGTCACCGAAGACGTAGATCGATTTTCCGATGGCCTGTTCATTCGGAAACAGGCGCTGCGCCAGCGGCTGGGTGAGGATGACCGAGGGAAAACTCAGCTCGCTGTCACTGAGATTCGTATCGACGTACTCGTCCGCGTTGAAGTCGCGACCGGCCACCAGCTGCAGGCCCAGCGTGCGCAGCCCATCTTCGCCGACCATGTAGTTGGTGGCCTGCATGGTGTCTTCGTGCTGACCGGACGAGAGTTTGATGCCGCTGTTCCAGACCGAGTTGCCGTAGGGGATCTGGCTGATGATCGCTGCCGAGCGCACGCCGGGCAGCGCCCGCAGTGCATCCAGATCGGTGCGGGTGATGGCCATGATGTCGCCGTCGCGGTTGATCGCGTTGGTCTTGACCGTGACCAGGTGGGTCTCATCGACCCCGCTGGGGCGTTGGATGTATCCCAGCCGGTCGTTGATCAGGAACAACGCATTGCAGACGATCGCGCAGCTGGCCGCGATCTCCAGCACGATCAACATGGCGGCGAGCTTGTGGCGGCTCAGGGTGGAGATGATGGGGCGGATTTCCATAGGGGAGACCTTCGGAATCTTTAGCTGGATTGCCGCCGCGTCTGCGCTGACGAATGCGCGACGCCGGTGGATGGGACAACCATGAGGCCTCTGTTGAACATGCAGGAGGAGGCCTCGATGTTCACTGCGACTTGAGCTGGAGTGCCGGAGCGATCTTCATCGCGCGCAGCGCCGGCAGCAGGCCGGCGATGACGCTGCTGACAATCGCCAGGCCGAACGTGGCGGCGAGCATTCCTGCATCCAGATGCACCAGCTTGGCGTACTCGGTCGATTGATGGCGCACCAGCCATAGGCCGATGGCGGCCAGCCCCAGACCGAGCGTGCCGCCGGCCAGGCCGAGCGTGCCGGCTTCGACCAGGCATTGCGCCATGATCGCGCCGCGTGGCGCGCCCAGTGCGCGGCGCACGCCGATCTCACCACTGCGGCGCAGGAACTTGGCCAACATCAATCCCACGGTGTTGAGCAGGCAGATGCCGAGGAAGCCGAATGCCAACCACAATTGCAGGCGCACGTCGGCGGGGACGACCTCGTTGTGGTCGAGCCAACCTGCAGCGTCGTACAGGGCCACGTTGACGGGGCGCTGGTAACGCCCAGCGGCACGTTGCTGGGCGCTGTAGTTGGCGAGGTAGGCGCGATAGTCCGACGCCTGTGCCGGCGACTCCAGTTCCGCCCAGTACTGCACCCAGGCGCAGTCGGCGCGCAGACTGAGTGGGCCTTCCGGATCCTTGCTGCCGGTGTCGCCCCAGCAGTTCATGTTGCCGCTGGTGCCCATCTTGAGGTCGCGCGAGGTGGAGAACGGGACGAATACGTCCTCGACGTCACCGTACTGCTGATTGGTCAGGTCATAGAAGCGTGGATTGGGATTCCAGTCACCGATCACGCCGACGATGCGCAGACCGGTGCCGCCCAGTTTGAGCATGCGTCCGACCGGATTGGCGGCGCCGTACAGCTTATGTGCCATCGACTGGCTGATTACCGCCACCCGTGCGCGTGCTTCGTCGTCTGATGTGCTCCAGCCACCGCCCTCCGTGAACGGCACCTCGAACATCTTGAAGAAATCCGCCGAGGTGTAGCGTGCTTCGGACAGGAAGGGCGGCATGTTCGCGTCATCCGGCTCGATGGCCACACCACCGGCGGACATCATTGCCTGGTGCTTGGCGTGCTTCTCGCGCAGCAGCGTTTCCGCGTCCAGGCGGGTGAGCTGCTGCGCAGGCTCGTCGCCGGGGTGGTAGCCGCTGAGCGGACGTGGATCGAGCTGCACATAGAACAGTCGATCGCTCTTGTTCGGGATCGGATCGCCCGACAGCACGTGGAACACGGTCAGGGTGGTGATCGAGGTGCCGATGCCCAGCGCGATCGCCACCACCATCAGCGCGGTGAGGATCCTGTTGCGGCGGAAACTGCGCAGTGCCAGCTGTAGGTAATAGGCGAACATGAGGTTTTCGTCCTTAAGCACTGCGCGTGGCGACGGCCGGAGGCACGGCCGCAGCGCGGCGCGCCGGACCGAACACCGCGATCTGTCCGAGCAGCCACAGCAGCACCGCACCGACCGGCAGATAGATCAGCGGCAGGCGTGGCAGCTCGTAGCGGCCCATCAACAGTTGATTGAGCGAGTAGGCCAGCAACATGCCGAGCACGATGCCGATGCTGGCCAGCAGGAAGTTCTCGGTCTGGAAGTAGCGCAGCACCTGCCCGCGCGTGGCGCCGAGCGCACGCCGGATGCCGATCTGCTTGGTGCGCTGCTGCACCCAGAAGCTGGCCAGGCCGACGATGCCGAGCGCGGTGACCACCATCAACGACACGCACACCACGATCATCAGGCCGACCATCGCGCGGTCGTTGCGGAAGTACTCGTTGCGGATCTCTTCGTAGGTGCGGCTGCGCAGTACCAGGCGGTTCGGATCGAGCTGCATCAGTTTGTCCACGCTTGCCTTGAGCACTTCCTGGCGACGGGCCGGATCGCTGACACGCAGGAAGTAGAAGCCGCCGGTATAAGGCTGACGGATCGGCAGGATCAGTGAGTAGCCCTTGTCGATGCCTTCCCAGGTGTTCGGGCGCGCCAGTGTCTCCACCACGCCGACCACGGTCAGCGGGATGTTGCCGGTGTAGATCGTTTTGCCTACCGCGGGGCCATCGGGAAACAGCTTATGGGCCAGGGGCTGGCTGATGATCACTGCGGAAGAGACCTTTTCCGGGTGCTCGGCGAGCATCTTGTCTACCGCGGTGGCCAGCAGGATCTCGTCGGGCAGGAAGTCGCGTCCAGCTGCCAGTTGCAGGCCGAATGTCTTGACCAGGGTGTCGCCCTGGTACTGCGCGGCGTTGACGGTGTCGCGCTGTTGGTTGGGCACCAGCCCGAGGCCGGTATTGCTGGAATTGTCGAAGAACGGCACCTGGTTGCCCACCACGGCGGAGACCACGCCGGGTATCGCATGCAGTGCCGCCAGGTCCTCGGCGGTGCGTGCGTCGCCGTCGGTCTGCTTGCCGATGCCGGCCAGACTGATTTCCAGTACCTGGTCTTCGGCCAGGCCGCTGGGTTCGCTGAGCGTCTCGATGCGCTGAGTGATCAAAAACAGTGCGTTGCAGATGATGGCGCAGGTCAGCGCGATCTCGATGACGATCAGCGCAGCGGCGGTCTTGTGCCGCGATAGGGCGGAAAATATGGGGCGGATGTCCATGGGATCTCCTGGGAGCAGCGGAGCAAGCTCCGCGCTACTGACTCTTGAGTTGCAGGGCGGGCGCGACCTGCATCGCGCGCCAGGCGGGCAGCAGACCGGCGAGCATGCTGGCGAGCAAGGTGAGCGCGATGGTGGTCAGCAACATCGGAAGGTCCAGATGCGCCAGCGGGGCGTAGTCCACCGGTTGCTTTCGCACTGCAAGCAGACCAAGCAAAGCCAGACCGAGGCCAAGCAGGCCGCCGACCGTGCCCACGCTCACCGCTTCGACCAGGCATTGCATGAAGATGGCGCGACGGCTGGCACCAAGCGCGCGGCGCACGCCGATCTCGCCGCTGCGGCGCAGGAACTTGGCCAGCAACAGCCCGACGCTGTTGATCAGGCATACCACCAGGAAGCTCATCGCCAACCACATCTGCAGGCGCACATCACTGGGCACGACCTTGCGGTATTCCAGCAGCTCCATCACGTTGCGCAGGCGGGTATTGGGTGGACGTTGATAACGGCCGGCCTGACGTTGCTGGGCCGAGTAGTTGTCGAGGTAGGCCTTGTAGTCGGCGGCCTGGCCGGCGTTCTTCAGCTCCACCCAGTACTGCAGCCAGGTGCAACTGGCCTCGAGCGCGGTGCCGTCGCCTGTGGATGAGCCGTCGGCGGAGAAGCAGTTCATGTTGCCGCGCCGCGATAGTTTGACGTCCATCGCGGTGGCGAATGGCACGATCGCCTGCTCGGTCTCACCGTACTGGCCGTTGTACAGGTCGTAGAAGCGCGGACTTGGCCGCCATTCGTCCATCACCCCGATCACACGGAACGCTGTCTTCTCGATGCGCATGCTGCGGCCGGTACCGTCGGGCGTGCCGAACAGCTTCTCGCTGAGCTTGCGCGAGATCACCACCACCCGCGCGCGCGCCTCGTCGTCCGCGGCATTCCAGCCTCGGCCATGCAGCATCGGCACCTCGAACATTGGGAAGAAGTCGGCGGTGGCGAAGCGCAACATCAGTTGGAATGGCTTGAGCGTGCTGCCCTCCGGTTCGATCGCGCCGGTGCCGCCGGTAGTGATCGCCTGGCGGAACGCATGCTTCTCGCGCAGTAGTGCTTCGGCGTCGTAGCGGGTGAGCTGGCCTTCCGGTTCGGCGCCGGGCTGGTAGTAGGCGAGTGGCTCCGGATCGAGGCGCACGTTGAACAGGCGGGTGCTCTTGGACGGAATCGGATCGCCCGAGAGCACGTGGAACACCGTCAGCGTGGTCATCGAGGCGCCGATGCCGAGTGCGATCGCCAGCACCATCAGTGCGGTGAGCACCTTGTTGCGGCGAAAGCTGCGCAGGGCGAGGTTGGTGTAGTAGCCGAGCATGGCGACCTCCTCAGGCATCCGCGATGGAGGTGGCCGACACCGGATGCGGGCGCAGCAGCACCGGCT
Source organism: Pseudomonas sp. GW821-FHT07E12 (assembly GCF_058986605.1). Lineage (NCBI taxonomy): Bacteria > Pseudomonadati > Pseudomonadota > Gammaproteobacteria > Pseudomonadales > Pseudomonadaceae > Pseudomonas > Pseudomonas sp. GW821-FHT07E12. Next base: position 36,959 of record NZ_JBYSVX010000033.1, read on the forward strand.
CACGCTCCAGATCGGTGGCCTGGCCATCGACGATGTGCACGTTGCGCTGTGCGCGTGCGGCCAGTTCCGGGTCGTGGGTGACCATCACGATGGTGGTGCCCTGGGAATTGATCTCCTCCAGCAGTTCCAGCACGCCGCGGGCCATCTGCGAGTCGAGGTTGCCGGTCGGTTCGTCGGCGAGCAGCAGGCGCGGGCTGCCGGCCAGGGCGCGCGCGATCGCCGCGCGCTGCTGCTGACCGCCGGACAGTTCGGCCGGGTAATGCTTCATGCGCGAACCGAGCCCGACCTTTCCGAGCGCTTCCTCGATGCGGCGCTTGCGTTCGGCGGCGGCCATGCCGCGATAGCGCAGCGGCACATCGACATTGTCGAACAGATTGAGATCGGGAATCAGGTTGAAGCCCTGGAAGATGAAACCGATCTTCTGGTTGCGCAGGCGCGAGCGCGCATCGTCGCCGAGGTGGCTCACGTCTTCGCCATCGAGCAGGTACTGCCCGCTGCTGAAGGTTTCCAGCAAGCCGGCGATGTTGAGGAAGGTGGTCTTGCCCGAGCCGGACGGACCGGTGACGGCGACGAACTCGCCCTCGCGCACGTGCAGGTCGAGCGAACGCAGCGCGTGGGTTTCAACCTGCTCGGTACGGAAGACCTTGGAGACCGATTGCATTTGCAGCATGGCTGTTTCCTCTGGTGGGTCGGGAGTGGGGATTTGGGATTCGGGATTCGGGATCAGGTAGCAGGATCGTGCTTCAACGAATCCCCAATCCCGAATCCCCAATCCCCGCTTCTAATGCACTGTCACACGCTCGGCATCGCCGAACTGATCGCTGCCGGAGACCACGACGCGGTCGCCGGGTTGCAGGCCGGAAATCACCTCGACTTCGCCGAGGCTTGCAGCACCGAGCTGGACCGGGCGCCGTGCCGCGGTGCGACCGTCCATCACGTAGGCATAGCGGCCGCCGGACTGCTCGACGAACGGGCCGCGTTCGACCTTGAGCACGTTCCTGCGGGTATCCATCAACACCCGTGCGCTCATGCGCTGGCTCTGGCGCAGGCCCGGCGGTTGCTTGTCGGAGAAGCGGATGCGTGCGGTGACCTCGCCGTTGACCACTTCCGGCGACACCGCCGAGATCGCGCCGGGGAACGGTTCGCCGCTGCCGCTGGTGAGCTGCGCCGGCATGCCGATCGCCAGGTCGCGGGCGAAGCTCTCCGGCACCTTGATCTCAAGTTCGAACTTGCTCAGATCGACCACGCCCAGCACCGGCGCGTTGGCGATGACCTGGGTGTGCTGCACCGCCTGCACCTGGCCGACCTGGCCGTCGAATGGTGCGCGCAGCGTCAGTGCATCGACCTGGCGCTGCACCTCGTTCACCACCGCGCGCTGGCGGTCGGCGAGCAGGCGCTTGTTGCGTGCATCCAGGTCACCGGCCTCGCCCTTGATGTTGGCCTCGCGCTGCGCGTTCTGCAGTTCGAGGTCGGTCTTCTTGAGCGTGTCCTGGGCCTTGGCCAGTTCGACCTGCGGCACCGCGCCGCCATCGAAGGCGCGCTGGTAGCGCTCCAGATCGCGTGCGGCGGCCTGGCGGTCGATCTGTGCCTGGTCGTTGAGCTTGCGGCCCTCCGCCTTGGCCAGCGTGGCGTCGAGCGTGGCGCGGCTGGTCTCCGCTTCCAGGCCGGCGAGCGTGGCCTGTTCCTGTGCCAGCTTGCTGCGCAGCTCGGGGCTGTCGATCACCGCCAGCTCCTGGCCCTGCTTGACCACGTCGCCGGCGACGACCTTCAGGTCGACGGTGCCAGCCGAGATCGCGTACAGGATCGGACTGTTGGCGGCGATCACCCGGCCATCGGCGGCGATGTCGCGGACCAGATCACCACGGGTCACCGCGGCGATGCGTACGCGTGAGGCATCGAACGAGCGCGTGCCGGCGCTCCAGCCCGAAATAGCCCAGCCGATGGCGGCCAGTACGGCCAGGCCGGCCACGGCCGGCCACAGCCAGCGCCGCCACGCCGCGCGTGGCGAGCGAGAGATAAGAACCTGGTCCTGTGCGGAGGTGTCGCGGATCATCGGAAACGTCGCCCCAGTGAAGTCGTGATTCATTAAGCAGGCGGCGTGCCAATCGCAAGTTTTTGAAATAGAACAATTTTTATATCGCGGACCGGGTGTCCGGGTGTCCGCGGACACCGGTCCCGGACACCTTGTCCGGCCACAGCCAATGCGAGGACAAGATCGGACATCGCTAGAATGCGTTCTTTCCTTCGGATGGCTTGCCCTATGTGCGGTATCGTCGGCGCGATCGCGGATCGCGATGTGGTTCCGGTCCTGATCGAGGGCCTCAAGCGCCTGGAATACCGCGGTTACGACTCCTCCGGCATCGCTGTGATCGACGGCGACCACATCCGCCGCGTGCGTCGTACCGGACGCGTGGCCGAGATGGCCGCCGCCGCCGAGGCCGAGCATTTCGACGCCAGCATCGGCATCGGCCATACCCGCTGGGCCACCCACGGCGGCGTGACCGAGGCCAACGCCCACCCGCACCTCAGCCAGGGCGTGGTGCTGGTCCACAACGGCATCATCGAGAACCACGAGGAACAGCGCGAGAAGCTGCGCGCGCTGGGTTATGCGTTCGAGTCGCAGACCGACACCGAGGTGATCGCGCACCTGATCCATCACCATCTGGCGCAGGACGGCGTCGATCTGCTCGGTGCGCTGCAACGCACGGTCAAGGAACTGCATGGTGCCTATGCACTGGCGGTGGTGAGCCAGGACGAGCCGGACCGCTTCGTCTGCGCGCGCATGGGCTGCCCGTTGCTGATCGGTATCGGCGAGGGCGAGAACTTCGTTGCTTCCGACGTCTCGGCGGTGTTGCAGGCCACCCGCAAGGTGATCTTCCTGGAGGAAGGCGACACCGCTGAAATCCGTCGCGACAGCGTGCGCATCTTCGATGCCAGCGATGCGCGGGTCGAACGCGAGCTGCACCTGTCGGACGTGTCGTTGGCTTCGCTGGAGCTGGGCCCGTACAGCCACTTCATGCAGAAAGAAATTCACGAGCAGCCGCGCGCGCTCGGCGACACGCTGGAAGCGGCGATCGACGCCGGTGGTTTTCCCGCCGGGCTGTTCGGCAAGCATGCGGCCGAGGTGCTGGCCGGCATCGAGGGCATCCAGATCCTGGCGTGCGGCACCAGCTATTACGCTGGCCTGACCGCGCGCTACTGGATCGAGTCGATCGCCAACCTGCCGTGCAGCGTGGAGATCGCCAGCGAGTACCGCTATCGCCTGGCCTACGCGAACCCGAAGCATCTGATCGTCACCATTTCCCAGTCCGGCGAAACGCTGGACACGATGGAGGCGCTGAAATACGCCAAGTCGCTCGGCCATCGGCACACGCTGTCGATCTGCAACGTGCCCGAGAGCGCGATCCCGCGCGCCAGCGAACTGGTCTGCTACACCCGCGCCGGCGCCGAGATCGGCGTGGCCTCGACCAAGGCCTTCACCACCCAGCTGGCGGTGTTGTTCCAGCTGGCGGTGGTGCTGGGCAAGGTGCGTGGACGCGTGAGCGAGGCCAACGAGGCCGGCTATCTGGAACAGATGCGCTTCCTGCCGGGCAGCGTGCAGCACGCGCTCAACCTGGAGCCGCAGATCCAGGTCTGGGCCGAGCGTTTCGCGACCAAGCCCAACGCGCTGTTCCTCGGCCGTGGCCTGCATTACCCGATCGCGCTGGAAGGCGCGCTCAAGCTGAAGGAAATCTCCTACATCCACGCCGAGGCGTATCCGGCCGGCGAGTTGAAGCACGGGCCGCTGGCGCTGGTCGACGCAGCGATGCCGGTGGTGGTGATCGCGCCCAACGACAGCCTGCTGGAGAAGGTGAAATCCAACATGCAGGAAGTGCGCGCACGCGGCGGCGAGTTGTTCGTGTTCGCCGACCAGGACAGCAACTTCACCGAGTCCGAAGGCGTGCACGTGATCCGCACCCCGCGCCACACTGGCCTGCTCAGCCCGATCGTGCACACGATCCCGGTGCAGTTGCTGGCCTACCACGCCGCACTGGCGCGCGGCACCGATGTGGACAAGCCGCGCAATCTGGCCAAGAGCGTGACGGTGGAGTAGGTCTTCGTTGTTGCTGGAAAATCCGACGATTATCCGGAGTGTGTCGTGCGCTTTTTCACCTCATGAGAGGTGCATGACACGCTCCAGGGGCCGTTCTTGCTGAACGGCGCCGGGTATTTCTGACGGGGTTGTTGCACCTGGCATGTTGATCATCTGTTTGGGTCGTGCCGGCCGGCATTGAAGGACGTACCGCGCCGTCCATTCATATCCAGCGTGCATGAGTGATATCCAGCTGATGCTCTGTTTCCATCAGTGTGGCGCGGTTAGCTTGGGGGCTTGCCCAATACGAGCGCGCCCCGATGCGTCCAGATTCCAGCTTCCGCACCGCCCTGTTCGGTCCAGGCGTGCTGATCATCCTGCTGACCTTGGCCGGCTTTGTCTCGGCGGCACCGCTGGGGCCGCTGCAGATTCAACAACAGGGCGGTCTGTCTGCCGGCGGCTCGGAGATGACCCAGCCCGGCACGTTCGATCCCTATAGTCCGCTCAAGCCGGATGGACAGAGTTTCCACGGCGATCACGTCTACGCGTTCTACCAGATACCGGTAAACGCCAAGCCGCTGCCGATCGTGATGTTGCATGGCGCTGGCCAGTCTTCCAGAAGCTGGGAGACCACGGCGGATGGCCGCGAGGGCTTTCAGAACATCTTTCTCCGTCGAGGATTTGCGACGTACCTGGTCGATCAACCCAGGCGCGGGAAGGCCGGAAGGAGCATGGTCGAGCAGACGGTGAAGCCTGTTGCCGACGAGCAGTTGTGGTTCAACCAGTTCCGTATCGGCGTGTGGCCGAACGCGTTCCAGGGCAGCCAGTTTCCACCGGGCGACGTCGCTCGCGAGCAGTTCTTCCGCTCCATGACGCCCAACACCGGTCCTTACGATATCGAGGTCGTCTCCGATGGGATGTCGGCCCTGTTCGACAAGATCGGCCCGGCCATCCTGTTCACGCATTCCCAGGGCGGCGGCCCGGGTTGGCTGACTGCCACCAAGAGCGGCAACGTCAGGGCCATCGTCGCCTTCGAACCCGGCAGCGATTTCGTGTTTCCCGAAGGCGAGGCACCGGAGCCCATCGCCAGTGCGTTCGACACGCTCAAGCCGCGTGTCGTTTCAAAGGCGCAGTTCGATGCGCTCACCCACATTCCGATCGTCATCTTCTACGGGGACAACATCCCCGCCGAACCGGTTCGCCTGCCTGCTCAGGACAGCTGGCGTGCCCGCCTGGAGATGGCCCGGCTCTGGCGGGATGCCGTCAATCGGCACGGCGGTGACGTGCGGCTCATCCATCTGCCGGAGATCGGCATCAAGGGCAACAGCCACTTCATCTTCTCGGACCTCAACAACCTCGAGATCGCCGACCTCGTGTCGAGATTTCTCGCCGACAAGCACCTGGATTGACAGGAGAACCCCATGAAACGAAACGCCATGAGAGCCACGCTGTTCGCGGTGATGCTCGGACTCGCCGCAGGCAATGCGAATGCCGCCGACTACAGGCTCAATCCGTACACCCTGGTCTATGAAGGGGCGATCACCCGCAACGAGCCCGGCAAGGTCAACATCCACCCGGTGTCCTACCCGCTCAATGGCCTGGAGATCGCCGCCAACGTCTACACACCTGCCAACTACGACCCGGGCAGGAAATATCCCGCGGTGGTGGTCGCGCACCCCAATGGCGGGGTGAAGGAACAGGTGGCAGGCCTGTATGCGCAGCGCCTGGCCGAGCAGGGCTACATCACCATTGCGGCGGATGCGGCCTACCAGGGCGCCAGTGGCGGCCAGCCACGCAATGTGGACAAGCCTGCCTTCCGTGTCGAGGACATCCACGGCATGGCGGATTACATCGCCCGCTATCCGGGTGTCGATACCACGCGCTTGGGCCTGCTCGGCATCTGTGGCGGTGGCGGTTATTCGTTGGCGGCGGCGAAGACCGACAAGCGTTTCAAGGCGATCGCGACGATCAGCATGTTCAACTCCGGCCGTGTCCGTCGCAACGGCTACGTCGATTCGCAGGTGCAGACCATCCAGCAGCGTCTGCAGCAGGCCTCCGATGCGCGGGCGCAGGAGGCGGCGGGCGGCGAAGTGCTCTACTCAGGCGATGTCAAGTTGACCGATGAGCAGGTCGCGAAGCTTCCGTTCGACCTGTATCGGCAGGGGTACGAGTACTACGGGAAGACGCATGCCCACCCTCGCTCCACCTTCAAGTACACCACCAGCAGCTTGCTGGATCTGATGCGCTGGGATGCGACCGATCAGATCGCGCTGATCGATCAGCCGCTGCTGATGATCGCCGGCAGCAAGGCCGACAGCCTGTACATGACCGAGGACGCTTTCGCCAAGGCGACCGGGACGAAAGACAAGGAACTGTTCAAGCTCGATGGCGCCACCCACATCGAAACATACTGGGTGCCCAAGTATGTCGACGCCGCGGTGGGCAAGCTGACGACCTTCTACGGCCGGACCCTCTGACGTGGCGGCATCGATCACGGTCAATGCCCTGCTGGGGCTTGCGCTTTGTGTCGCGGCGCCCTTTGCGCAGGGCAGCGAGGCCGCGCAGCGGATCGCGCGCGCGGGCACACAGTCCTCCACATCGGGCCCGGCCGAGTATTTCACCGGCAAGGTGCGCGTGGATCCGTTGTTCCAGGCCGATACGAGCATTCAAGCCTCCGCGGCTTATGTGACGTTTGAGCCAGGTGCGCGTTCGGCATGGCACGTCCATCCGGGGGGCCAACGACTGGTCGTGGTGTCCGGTATCGGCCTGACACAGGAATGGGGCAAGCCGGTGCAGGAGATCCGCGTAGGAGATGTGGTGGCGTGTCCGCCGGGTGTGAAGCATTGGCATGGCGCCGCTCCGAACAGCGCGATGACCCACCTCGCCGTGAGCGGCGTGTCGGACGGCAAGACTGTTGAATGGATGGAGAAAGTCAGCGATGACCAGTACAACTTTCGTTGAGCGCTTATGGGGTGGATGGGCCGCGACCTGCGCATTGAGCGCGGGCTTGATGATCTCGCCGGCGGAAGCAGGCACGCACGCAGAGGAACTCCAGGCCATGAGCAGCGCCCAGCCCGTCTCACAGGTGCTGTCGGCCAGACAACAGGCGATTCCGCTGATCGCCGCCGCAATGGCCACCAGCAACATGTCCCAGCTCAACGCCGCGTTGAATCGAGGGCTCGATGCCGGCCTGACCATCAGTGAGGCCAAGGAAATCCTCGTGCAGCTTTACGCCTATACCGGTTTCCCGCGCAGCCTCAATGCCCTGGGTGAGCTCATGAGGGTGGTCGACGCACGCAGGCAGCAGGGCATCGAGGACGCGCCAGGGCGAGAGCCCAGCCGCCCGATCCCCGTGGGTGATGCACTGCTGGCAGCAGGGACGGCCAACCAGACCCGCATTTCCGGCGCGCCGGTGAAGGGGCCGGTGATGGAGTTCGCACCGATCATCAACCAGTACCTGCAAGCGCACCTGTTTGGCGACATCTTCGAACGCGACAACCTGGATTGGCAGAGTCGAGAGCTGGCCACGGTCGGCGCTTTGGCGGCCACGCCGGGTGTGGAAGCGCAACTGCGCTCGCACATGGGGGCCAGCAGGCGGGTCGGCCTGACCAGCGTGCAACTGCGTCAGCTGGCGCAACTGCTGGCCGAAAGCGGCGACACAGCGGCCGCTGGGCGAGCCAATGAGGCACTGGATCAACATCTGGCTTCAACCCGCTGAAGCAATGCCTGCCGACAACACCGCGGCAGAAACGCCATCCGTCATGACGTGGAGACAACGATGAGCAACACCCCGCCCAATACGCGACGCCGCGAGCTGCTGATGGGGGCCGCCACATTGGCCGCATTCCCGCTGGTGAGCGGACTGGCCGCCTGCCAGGCTTCAGACCGGCAGCACGGAAACGGTGCTGCCGGCAGCAAGCGTGGCGGTGCAACGGCAGCGGGCGCCGCCGCCATGCTGAGCAGTCGCAGAAAGCTGGGGGAACTGGAGGTCTCCAGCGTGGGTCTTGGCGTGCAGAACATGAGCCGCACTTACCAGACCACGATTCCGTCGCGAACCGAGATGCACAACATCATCCGGAGCGCATTCGATCGTGGTCTTACCTTCTACGATGCGGCGGAGGCATACGGACCGCACGAGGTCGAACGGATTCTCGGTGAAGGCGTTGCACCCTTCCGCAACGAGATCGTGATCGCTACGAAGTTCGGTTGGAACATCGATCTGGAGACCGGCGCGCGTGGCCCGGGACTGATCAGCCGGCCCGACCACATCAAGCAGGTGGTGGAAGGCATGCTCAAGCGCCTGCGTACGGACCGCATCGATCTGCTGTATCAGCATCGGGTAGACCCCCAGGTGCCGATCGAAGACGTGGCCGGCGCGATCAAGGACCTGATGGCGCAAGGCAAGGTGCTGCACTGGGGTCTTTCCGAGATGGGCCCGCAGACGTTGCGTCGCGCCCATGCCGTGTTGCCTGTGACTGCCGTGCAGAATGAGTATTCGATGCTGTGGCGTGGTCCGGAGCAGGAGATCATTCCGATCTGCGAAGAGCTCGGCATCGGCTTCGTGCCATGGAGCCCGCTCGGCGTGGGTTTCCTCACCGGCGCCATCGATGAGAGAACGCGATTCGCCGAGGGCGATATCCGCGGGGCCGAAACGCGTTTCGCCCCGGAAAGCATTACCCAGAATCTTGCGCTCGTGCGGATCCTGAAGACCTGGGCCGAGCGCAAGAGCGCGACACCCGCCCGGATCGCGCTGGCATGGTTGATGGCACAGAAACCGTGGATCGTGCCGATTCCCGGCACCACGCAGATGGCGCACATGCTCGACAACATCGGTGCCGCAGACGTGGCATTGAGCACGGGAGAGCTTGAGGAGTTGAACGCCGCACTCGGCGCGGTGACCATCCAGGGCGAGAGGTTGCCGCCAGGAATACTCGCCTTCAGCGGTGTGGAGGCGCCTGTGAAGTAGCGCGAGTCCTGTTGCGATGATGCGGCGTTGCAGTCTCAGTCCCGATACCGCAGCGCATCGCGAAGCAGGGTGAAGGCGGGGGAAGACTGCCTCCGGCTGGGGTAATACAAATGGTAGCCGGGGAAAGGCGGGCACCAGTCAGACAGTACGCGGGCCAGCGTGCCCGCTTCGACATAGGGGAGAACCAGATCCTCGGGCATATAGGCCAGCCCCAGCCCTTCCAGGGCTGCGGTCAACCGCATGCCGATGTTGTTGAACACCAGCTGGCCCTCGACCCTCACCTTGAGCTCCTGGCCCTTCTTTTCGAACTCCCACGCGAAGATGCCGCCGTGCGTCGGCAGGCGGATGGTGATGCAGTTGTGCCGGGTGAGATCGTGCGGTGACTTCGGCTTTGGGTGGCGTCGGAAGTAGTCGGGCGAACCCACCACCGCCATGCGCAGTTCGGGCCCGACGCGGACTGCGATCATGTCCTTGGCCACCTGTTCGCCCATGCGGATGCCTGCGTCGTAACCCTCCGCGACGATATCCGTGAGGCCGTAGTCGACGATCACCTCGATGTTGAGGTCGGGATGCTCCGGCAGCAGCTTGCCCAGCACCGGTTGCATGATCGTGATCGCCGCATGCTCTCCGGCGGTGATGCGCAGCCGGCCGGCCGGTTTGTCGCGGAAGGCGTTGAGCTGGGCAAGCTCGGTGTCGATCTCTTCAAACCGCGGTGCGATCACGCGCAACAGCTGCTCACCCGCTTCGGTCGGCGAAACGCTGCGGGTGGTGCGCGCCAGCAGGCGCACGCCCAGGCGCTCTTCCAGCTGGCGCATGGATCGACTCAGTGCAGGTTGGGACATGCCCAGCTGGGCTGCGGCCCGGGTGAAACTTCGCTCGCGGGCCACCAGGGCAAACATGGCCAGCTGGTCGTAGTTCTCCACGCCCATTGATGCATACCGGATATAAGCGATATCCGATTATGCCTCTACAAGGTGGATTCGTGCGGGCGTAGATTGCCTGCATGACGAGTCCATCCCCCAACACCGGGCGTCGCACGGTCATCGCCGCCCTCGCATCGCTTCCGCTGGGGTGCGCTGCCGGGAAATCAGAGAGCCCGGTGGGGCCCGTGCGTGCTGCTTCGAGAACCTTGGTGGCGTACTTTTCGCGCTCGGGAAATACCCGGGTCGTCGCCGGGCTGATCCATCGGAGCCGGGAAAGCGACCTGTTCGAGATCCAGCCCGCAACGGCCTATCCGGAGGACTATCTGGAAACGGTGGCGCAGGCGCGGCAGGAGCGCGACCAGGGCGATGAGCCGGCGCTGCGCTCGACCATTGCGGATGTCGGCCGCTACGACACGGTGTACCTCGGCTTCCCGATCTGGGGCGAGACCGCGCCTGCGATCATCCGCTCGTTGCTGTCCCGGCATGACATGAGCGGCAAGGACATCATCCCCTTCATCACCCACGGTGGTTACGGCGTGGGCAGCAGCTTGCGCGTCCTCGCCGATCACGCACCGAAGGCACGAATCCTGGAGGCTTTCACGATGCAGGCCGACCAGGAGCGAAAAACCATGGAAAGCGTCAACAGCTGGTTGGCCCATCCAAACAAATCCCGATAAGGAGTCAGCAATGAAGACACGCATGCTTGGGCAAGGCCTTGAAGTGTCCGCCCTCGGCCTGGGCTGCATGGGCATGAGTTCCGCCTACGGTCCCGCGGCGGATAAGCAGGAAATGATCAAGCTCATCCGCGATGCCGTCGAGCGCGGCCTGACCCACTTCGATACCGCCGAAGCGTATGGTCCTTTCGTCAACGAGGCGCTGGTGGGCGAGGCACTTGAGCCATTGCGCGATCGCGTTGTCATTGCCACCAAGTTCGGCTTCGACATCGATCTTGCGACCGGAGCACGGGGAGGCGGCACCAACAGCCGGCCGGAACACATCAAGGCGGTGGCCGAAGCCAGCTTGAAGCGTCTTCGCACCGATCGCATCGACCTGTTCTACCAGCATCGTGTCGATCCGGCGGTGCCGATCGAGGACGTGGCCGGTGCGGTCAAGGCGCTCATTGCAGAGGGCAAGGTCAAGCACTTCGGACTCTCCGAAGCGGGTGTGCAGACCATCCGCAGGGCGCATGCGGTACAGGCCGTGACCGCGGTGCAGAGCGAGTACTCGCTGTTCTGGCGTGAACCCGAGCAGGAACTGCTGCCCACCCTGGAAGAGCTGAAGATCGGTTTCGTGCCTTTCAGCCCGTTGGGCGCCGGATTCCTGACCGGCAAGATCGACGAGCACACTCAGTTCGACCCGACGGATTTCCGCAATGTTGTGCCTCGCTTCTCCGCAGAATCCCGGCGCGCGAACATGGTGCTGGTGGAGGTCGTGAAGACACTGGCGGCCGAAAAGGGCGCGACGCCGGCGCAGGTGGCCTTGGCCTGGTTGCTTGCGCAGAAGCCGTGGATCGCGCCGATTCCCGGCACCACCAAGCTGCATCGGCTCGATGAAAATCTGGGTGCGGTGGATCTGGTGCTGGACGAGGGCGATCTGGCCCGCATCGACCAGGAGCTGGCGAAGATCCGCATCAGCGGCGAGCGTCTGCCGGAAGCAGCGTTGAAGATGACCGGAAAGTAGGGTGCCGAACTCCATCTCCTGCAGGATGGAGCACGAGCGGGCAGAGCACGCTGCGCTGGGTGTCACCCGCACCCGGCCAGGCGCTTCCGCGCGACAAGCGAATCCTTTCAGCTCTGCAGGCTGAGGATCCCCATCCCCGGGCACCGCGACAGCGGAGTGCATCGCGGGAACGGGAATTCCCTACAAAACGTTGCTTCTGAACCCGCCTGGCGCGCGCTGGTTTCCAGGGTTGCTTCCCGCACACTTCGCGGAGTGTCGTGAGGGAAGGGGCGCAATGCGCAGCAAGCTGTTCGTGCCGGGCGCGCGTCCCGAGCTGTTCGCCAAGGCCATGGCGGGCGAGGCCGATGCGGTGTCGTTCGATCTGGAGGATTCGGTACCGGCCGATGGCAAGGCACAGGCGCGTGCCGATGTCGCTGCCTTCCTGCGTGGAGGTGCGGCGCAGGCGTCCGGCAAGCGGGTGATCGTGCGGCTCAATGCCCCGGACACGCCCTGGTTCGAGGAGGACTTGGCCCGGCTGGCAGTGCCCGGCGTGGTGTTGCTCAACATCCCTAAACTCGAAGATGCGGGCGCTGTGCGGGCGGTGGTCCGCCGGCTGGTCCAGGCGGAAGAGGCCAACGCGGTTGCGACGCCGATCGGCCTGCTCATCAATATCGAAACGCCTGCCGCCTTGGCCAACGCCGCCGCGCTGGCGAGCGCATCACGCGTGGTCGGCCTTCAGCTGGGCCTGGGCGACCTGTTCGCTCCGCTCGGCATCGCACGCACGCATGACAACGTGCAGGCCGCGATGTTCGCCGTGCGCATGGCAGCGGCACAGGCCGGTATATTCGCCTGCGATGGTGCCTGGCCGGACGTGACCGACGAGGCCGGCTTCCTGGCGGAAGCCAGGCTTTCGCAGCAGCTCGGCTTCATCGGGAAGAGTTGTATTCATCCGCGCCAGGTGGCGCTGGCGCATTCGGTTTTCAGCATCGATCCGCGGGCACTGGCGCAGGCACGGCGGGTCGTTGCCGCGGCCGAGGAAGCGCAGGCGCGCGGCCATGGCGCGTTTCTGGTGGATGGCCGCATGATCGATGCACCGTATCTGGCACGAGCACGTGCGCTGCTGGCGCAAGCCGGCGAGAACGAGAACAGTTGATGAGCGGACAGATGCGTGACCTGGTGATGGCCGCTCGATGGAAATACTGCGCAAGTGCGCTGTTGCTGGTGTGGTCGGCACTGTCGGTCGTTCCCGCGATGGCCGGAAACCTGGTGGGCCTCAATCGTCAGGCAGTTCCGTCGTTGCCGGAGACGCCGCGACTTCTGGCGAACTTTGCCGGCGGCACGGTCGCGCTCGACACGACGCGGGCGTGGCAACTGCAGCCGCAATCAAAAGCCTGGCAACCGCTTCGCTGGTCGCTGCCGGTCGCGACATCCCAGGTGCGCGCGCTGGTCGGCGATGGTGCTGGCTCCGGCTGGCTGTTGGCGGGCGAGGAGGGAGCAGACCTCCGTGTGTTTCCGGTCCGTCTGGTGAAGGGGGCATGGGGGGCGGCCGGCGAGGTTCCGCCGTTGCCGGTGCCCATGCGTGACGGACGGCTTGTCGTCGCCAATGGACAGCTCACGATTGCCGGAACCGACGTGGCCGGGCAGCCCCGGATGTTCGGGTTGTCGGGCATGGCGTGGAATGCGCTGCCGGTCTGGCCGGGCGCGGGTCCGGTGCAGGCGCTGCTGGTGCAGGGGCCGCATCTGTACCTGCTGACCGGTGAAGCCGATCCCCAGCTGCTTTCCTGGTCGAAGGATGAGGGATGGCATGCACTGGGCGCTTTGCCCGGGAGAATCGTGCCCGGCTCGGCTCAGGCGTTGGGCCAGGCGCATCTGATGTTCCTGCTGCAGGAACGGCCGGATCTGCTCACGTTCCACACCATCACGCGTGCATGGAACAGCATGCCGCTGGCAGAGGCACGCGATGCCACGGTGGCGACCGTGCAGGGAAATGGCCTGGTATGGAGCGATGCGCATGGAGGGATGACCACCGCCAGCGTCGAGGCCGGCAAGTACCTGCTCAAATGGCAGGACTGGGCGGTGATCATTGTCTACCTGGCCTCGGTGATCGGCATCGGCGGCTTCTTCTATCTGCGCGAGAAGCGTCAATCGACCTCCGATTTCTTCGTCGGCGGGCGCTCCATTCCGTTCTGGGCGGCAGGCATCAGCCTGTACGCGACCAACACCAGTTCGATCAGCTTCATCGCCATTCCCGCCAAGGCCTTCGAAAGCAATTGGCAGTACATGACCAACAACCTCATTGCCGTGCTGGGGTTGATGTTCGTGGCGGTGTGGATCGTGCCGTTGCTGCGGCGATTGAATCTGATGTCGGTGTTCTCCTATCTGGAGACCCGTTTCCATCCCGCCATCCGCATGCTGGCCAGCGCGCTGTGCATCGCGATGCAGGTCGGTTCGCGCATGAGCGTGATCCTGTTCCTGCCGGCGCTGGCCATCGCCACCATCACCGGGATCAGCGTCACCGTGAGCGTGGTGCTGATGGGCGTGTTCACCATCATCTACACCGCGATGGGCGGGATGAAGGCGGTGATCTGGACCGACGTGGTGCAGGTGATCGTGAAGATGGGCGGGGCGATATTCGCCATCGTCTTCATCATCTGGCACCTGAAAGGCGGGATGTCGGAGTTCTTCGACGTGGCCATGGCCGACCACAAGATGAAGACCTTCGATTTCAGCTTCGACCTCACCAAGGCCACGGTCTGGGGCTTCATCTTCCTGGTGGTGTTCGACGTGGTGCTGACCTTCCCCAAGGATCAGGTGCTGATGCAGCGCACGCTGTCCACTTCGTCGGCGCGGGAGGCGGGGCGTTCGATCTGGGCGTTCGCGGCGATCATGATTCCGGGCGGGCTGGTGTTCTACTCGATCGGCACCGCGCTGTTCGTCTATTACAAGGCCCATCCGGAGCGGCTCAATCCGGCGCTGCCGATCGATGCCACCTTCCCGTTGTTCATCGCGGCCGAATTGCCGACCGGCGTGACCGGGCTGATCGTGGCCGGCATCTTCGCCGCGGCGATGGCCACGCTCTCGTCGATCATGAACAGCGTTGCGACACTGGTATCCGTCGATTTCTACGAACGGCTGGTGAAGAAGCCGGATCAGCGTCGCAGCGTCCTGTTCGCCGAGATCACCACGGTGGTGGTGGGGCTGGTCGGTATTGGCTTGGCGCTGCTGATGTCGCGTTACGACATCCGGTCCCTGTTCGATGTGTCGATCGAACTGGCCGGACTGCTGGGCGGCGGCTTTGCGGGCTCCTATACGCTGGGCATGTTCACGCATCGCGCCAACTCGCCCGGCGTGGCCATCGGCATAGGCTGCAGCATCGTGCTGACGTTCATCGCCTGGTGGCATGACCTGGTGCATCCGTACTTCTACCTGGCCATCTCGATCCTGTTGAGCATCGTCATCGGCTATCTGGCCAGCCTGTGCTTCCCCGCGCCCCGGCGCTCGTTGAATGGGCTGACGATCTACCGCGACGTGGAGTGAATGAGGTAGCGTTCGACCTCGCACGCCCTGCGTGCGCATGAGGGGGAGGGAGTGGACACTCAGTTCCTGAAAACATTCGTGACGGTGGCGGACCGCGGGTCGATGGCGGCCGCTGCGCGTGACCTGGACATCAGCCCGGCCGCAGTCGCCCAGCAGCTGCGCACGCTCGAGCGCGAGCTGGGCACCAGCCTGCTCGCGCGTTCCGGTCGCACCGTGACGCTGACCGACGCCGGCGCACGCATTCTCGATCGCGCACGCGAAATGCTGCGCGACGTGGCCGACATGCGCTCGGTGGCCAACGACGGCGACATGAGCGGCGAGCTGCAACTGGGTGCCTGCCCCACCGCGCTGGCAGGCATGCTGCCGGACGTGCTGGCGCGCATGGTATCGGCGTTCCCGAAGATCAATGTCTTCATCAAACCGGGCTATTCGGCCGATCTTTACCGTGCAGTCGAGGCTGGCGAACTGGATGTGGCCGTGGTGCTGGAGGCACCGTTCGAACTGCCCAAGACCTGTGACTGGCTGCTCTGGCGCGAGGAGCCGCTGATCGTGCTGGCGCCGGCGCATATGGCCGGGCGCGAGCCGCACGAGATATTGGCCAGCGAGCCGCTGATCCGTTATGACCGGCATCAGTGGGGCGGGCGCCAGGCCGACGAATACCTGCGCCAGCACGGGATCGTCACCCACGAGCGTTTTGAACTGAATGCTCTCAATGCCATCGCGGTGATGGTCGATCGCGGGCTCGGCGTATCGCTGGTGCCGGACTGGGCCAGGCCGTGGCCGGAAGGACTGCAACTGGTGCGCATTCCTCTGCCGGGTGCGGGCATCTCGCGTCGGATCGGGGTGGTGTGGTCGCGTTCGACGGTACGCCAGCGTCTGGTCAATGCGCTGCTGCGCGAGTGTCGCGCCATGATCAGTGCGCAGCATGATCAGGGTGCGATCGCTCCGGGGCGCGAATGACACGCGCCGGATTTGCTGCGACGCAGCGGCGCCGGTAAGCAACAAAACCTGAGGTATGAACGAAGTCCGCGGCGCTTCCACCACCGCGATGGCGCTCCTAGGCTGTGCGCATGGTCCGGAAGACGCGCCTGGGAGGAGCGGGTCTCACTGGCAGGCCGTACCGGCCTGCATTGCATGCATCCGTCGCGGTCGCTGTTCGCGCGTCCGCATTCGCCAATGTCCGAGAGTTCAACACATGAGAAAGATGCCCGTGACCCTGGGGGTGCTGGTGCTGGCGACCGCCGTGAGTGCCAGCGTGCGCGCGCAACAGGCGACCGTCGATGGCGCCCAATCCGCGGCCGACCAACAGAAGAAAAATGAGCAGGACAGGATAAAGAACCTGGATCGCATGATCGTCACCGGCACGCGCTCACCGAAGGCGGTGGACAAGATTCCCGGTGCGATCTCGGTGATCTCGCGCGAGGAGATCGCGCAGACGCTGCTGGTGACCGAGGACGCCACCGCGGTATTGGCGCGCACGATCCCGGGATACTCCGAGTCGTCGCAGGCGATGAGCAACACCGGCGAGACGCTGCGCGGCCGCATCCCGTTGCGGCTGTTCGACGGCATCCCGCAAGGCTCGCCATTGCGCGAAGGCACCCGCAACGGCACCTTCACCGACATGGGCATCGTCGGGCGCATCGAGGTGATCAACGGCCCCTCGGCCTCGGAAGGCATCGGCGCGACCGGCGGTGTGATCAATTACATCTCCAAGGTGCCCGACAAGATCGGCAGCCAAACCACGTTGACCGCGCGCTACCAGACCCAGTCCGGTGCCGACAGCGCCGGCTACAAGCTGGGTCTCACCTATGCGTTGAAGCAGGACGAGTACGACTTCATCGGCGCGATCTCCACCATCGATCGCGGCATGGCCTACGACGGCAAGGGCCGCACCGTGGGCATGAATACCAGTGGCTCGCTGGCGGACTCGGAGTCGCGCAACCTCTATCTCAAGGGTGGTTTCAACTTCGGCGAGGACGGCGAACAGCGCCTGCAGGCCACCTACAGCCGCTTCAAGATCGAGGGCAAGGGTGACTGGATCCAGGTGCTGGGTTGTCGCGGGCCGACCGACAGTCCGCCCTGCGATACGCCGTACCCGAATACCTCCGTCAAGGGGCACATCTACGGTTCGAAGGATGCGTTCAACGACTTCGAGCAGTACAGCCTGGAGTACACGCACAACGACTTCTTCGGCGGAACCCTGGACCTGCTGGCCTACAAGGCGGTGCAGGCGATGCGCTATCTGCCGGAGAACGGCGATGACAAGCAACTGGTCAAGGTGACGTCGAGCTTCGACGAATCGCAACGCATCTACGACCAGTCCGAAATCAACTCGGACAAGAAGGGCCTGCGCACGTCCTGGACGCGGCCGACGCTGTTCGGTGTGTCCGGCCTGGAACTGCATACCGGCGTGGACCTGGTGGAAGACGAGGCGCAGCAGCGGTTGGCGCTGACCAACCGTGTCTGGGTGCCTCCGATGGACTACAAGAGCGTGGCGCCGTACGCGCAGCTGTCCTGGGACATCGGGCCGGTCACCCTCAGTGGCGGCTATCGACGCGAGGACGGCCAGCTCAAGGTCAACAGCTACACCACCACCGCCTACCGCAACAGCGTGTTCGTCGAGGGCGGCACGCTCGATTACACCGCCAGCCTGCCCAACTTCGGCGCGATCTGGCGCGTGAGTGATCAGTGGTCGCTGTTCACCGCCTACAGCAAGGGCTTCACCCTGCCCAACGTCGGCATCCCGCTCCGCAACGTCAGCTATGCCGGCCAGTCGGTCAAGGGAATCCTGGATCTGCAGGCGGTGATCGTCAGCAACATCGATGTGGGCTTCAACTGGCGTGGCGATCGCGGTGCGCTCAACGGCACCTGGTACCACTCCAAGTCCGACCTGGGCGTGTCGCTGCAGATCGATCCCAACACCAGCGATTTCATCATGGCCCGCGTGCCGACCGACATCAAAGGCGTCGAGCTGAGTGGCGAGTGGAACTTCACCGACACCTTCAAGCTCACCGGCCTGTACTCGCGCATCCGTGGCTGGACCTCGTTCTGGGGTTCGGATTCGCAGGGCCGCTATGGCGCCGGTCCGCTGACCAAGCCGATGGGCATCCTCGACATCAGCCCGGACAAGATCGGCATCTCCGCGGTATGGAAATTCCTGCCCAACGCCGATGCGAACCTGGGTGCGACCAAGCTGCTGGACCGCCACCTGCATGGTAGCGACGTGCGGGCTTATGACGGCCAGGCCTTCAGCTACGACGAGAACACCTCCGGATACACGCTGTGGGATCTGGGCGTGAACTACGATACGGGCAAGATCGGGAAGTTCTCGCTGGGCGTGGAGAACCTGTTCGACAAGTACTACATCCTGACCTGGTCGCAGCTGGCCGGTTACCAGAACTACTGGGCAGGTCGTGGACGTGTGGTGTCGCTCACCTACAACTACACCTTCTGAGCATGGGCGTAATGCAGCGGATGCGACCGCGCAGGCAGGCAACGATTGTGCGCAGGCAGGGGTGGTGGCGGCTGTCGGTTGCCGCCTGCCTGGTCGCCTTGGCGGTGGGTGCGGCATCTGCCGAGGATCGTTGGCAGCGGCTTGATGGGTTCCTGCAGCAGGCAACCGACCACGATGGCTACCTGGGCGCGGTGGCGATCGTGGAAGTGGGCGGGCACGTCGCTTTCCATGGCGCATTCGGTCATCGCGACCTGCAGCGCACTGCACCGATGCGCGAGGACGCGATCTTCCGCATCTATTCGATGACCAAGCCGGTGACGTCGGTCGCGATCCTGGTGCTGATGGAGCAGGGCAAGTTGTCGTTGGACGATCCGGTTTCACGTTACCTGCCGGCCTTCGCGAAGACGCAGGTCATCGTGGGAGGCAGCGTGGACAAGCCGGTGATGCAACCGCTGTCCACGCCGCTGACCCTCCGTCATCTGATGACCCACACCAGCGGGTTTGCCGCGGACCGCGACCGCCATCCGGTCGCGTCCGAGCGGCTGGCACGCGCCGGTCTCGATGATGCGGGCGATCTGATGCAGGTTGCCGATCGCCTCGCGCAGGTGCCGCTGGCCGAGCCGCCGGGCACGCACTTCCACTATGAAGCAGCCAATACCGAGCTGCTGGCGCGCATCGTCGAGGTGGTCAGCGGCGAGTCGTTTGCCGATTACCTCGGGCGCCACATCCTGCAGCCGTTGGACATGCGCGACACAGGCTTCGAAGTGCCGATCGCACAGCGCGGGCGTGTGGTCGATCTGACCACGATGGGAACGGATGGACGCTTGCGTCTGGCCGATACCGACAGTGCGCGTGTTCCGGGCTCGCGGCTGCGCCGGTATGACAGTGCCGCCGGCGGGCTCTATTCCACGGCGCGCGATTACCTGCGTTTCGCGCGCATGCTGCTGGGCAATGGCGAACTGGATGGCGTGCGCATCCTTTCGCGAAAAACAATCGACCTGATGATGAGCGATCAACTCCAGCGTTTCGATCCACCGTTGCAGGGCTTCACGCGCGGCGAAGGCTTCGGCCTGGGAGGCTACGTGGTCACCGATCCGGTTGCGCGGGGACGACTGGGCAGCGAAGGCCAGTTCGGCTGGTCGGGCGCCGCCTCGACCTATTTCACCGTGGACCGACGCGAGCATCTGGTCGCGATCCTGCTGCTGCAACATCTGCCGAACGATGCTCCCGGCGATCTGCCGCGATTGGCCACGCCGTTCTACAACCTCGTCTATCAGGCCATGCCATGAGTGCGACCGTGCTGGTGGCGGGTTCGGCCAACCTGGACTTCGTCGTGCAGGCCCCACACGTGCCGGCGCGGGGCGAGACCGTGCTCGGCAGCGACCTGCGCAGCTTTCCGGGCGGCAAGGGGGCCAACCAGGCGGTGGCCTGTGCGTGCGCCGGTGGCGTGGCGACGCGCATGCTGCTGGCGCTGGGCGACGACGACTTCGCCAATCCGCTGCGGGATGCATTGATATCCGCAGGCGTGCAACTTCATGTGATCGGCGGACACGGGCGCACCACCGGTACCGCGTTTGTGTGCCTGACGGACGATGCGGAGAACGCGATCATCGTCGCGCCCGGCGCCAATCAGGCGCTCGCGTCGCAGCACCTGCCATCGCTTGAAGGTGTGAGCCATCTGCTCATGCAGTTGGAAGTTCCCATGGACGCGGTGTGCGCCTGGGCGTTGGCCGCACGTGCCGCTGACGTCGCCGTGGTGCTGAATGCGGCGCCGGCATGTCTGCTTCCACCGGCGTTGCTGCGCACGCTGGATGTATTGGTGGTCAACGAGGGCGAACTCGACATCGTCGTTGCACAACTCGGCGTCCCGGCCGCGGCGACCACAAGCGAAAAGCTGGCCGCGCTGCCGGTGCCCTGCGTGGTGGTCACGCTGGGCGCGCGCGGTTGCTATGCCTGGATGGAAGGGCGCGTCCTGTTGCAGCCCGCTTACCGTGTGCATGCGGTGGATACCACGGGCGCGGGCGACGCGTTCTGTGGCGCATTGACGGCAGCCCTGGCACAAGGTCGTCATCTGCCGGAAGCGCTGCAACGCGCGGCTGCGGTGTCAGCCCTCGCCTGCACATGCGTGGGGGCACAGTCAGGCGTGCCCACCCCGAGCGAAGTCGACGCGTTCCTGCATGTGCAGCCGCCGGCGGATGTTGCTGCCATGGCTGAGCTGGCCGAGTATGCAGGCCTGGCTCAGGTTTTTCCCCATTCTCTTCATGCGTGATGCCCGTGCCCGACTCTGATCCCTCCACGCGCCAGCCCGTGCGCACCGAGTTCAAGTTCTCCCACGTCACCACGGGACGCTACCTGCCTTCGCCGGGCAAGGCGCCCGGATGGCCGTTCGCCGACATCGGCCACTGGAAGATCGACACCGTGCCGGCCTGGCAGGACTGGCTGACCGAACTGCGCGACTGGCGACGCGAACACCTGGTGCGGATCGGCTACGACGATGCCAACTATCGCCGAGCGGAACTGCAGTGGGCCCAGCGCAACTTCGTGCACGCGCAGATGATGGTGGAGGATCGCTATTTCTACGATCCGGTGGCGCACCGCTACACCGTCGATCGCTATCTGGATGATCTGGAGGCGCGCTTCGGCGGCATCGACAGCGTCCTGATCTGGTACGTGTATCCGAACATCGGCATCGACGACCGCAGCCAGTTCGACATGGCGCGCGATCTGCCGGGTGGTCTGGAGGGACTCAAGCAGGCGGTCGATGATTTCCATCGGCGCGGCGTGCGCGTCTTCCTGCCGACCATGCCCTGGGACCATGGCACGCGTGATCCCGGGCAGTCGCATTGGGAGGCGATGGCAAGGATCGTCGTGGCGGTGGGTGCCGATGGCATCAATGGCGACACCTACAACGGCGTGCCGCGTGCTTTCTTCGATGCCTGCCTGGCAGCGGGGCGGCCGGTGGTATTGCAGCCCGAGTCCACCATCAGCGCCGAGGAACAGCTGGTGTGGAACGTGCAGAGCTGGGGCAAGAAGGCGCCCAACGAATTCGTGCCGCCCCTGGCCAAGTACAAGTGGCTCGAACCGCGCCACATGATCAATTACGAGAACCGGTGGGGACGCGAGCGCCGGCACGATCTGCAGTACATCTTCTTCAACGGCATCGGTTACAACGCCTGGGAGAACGTGTGGGGCATCTGGAATGGCCTGACCCCGCGTGATGCCGAAGCGCTGCGTCGCATCGCCAGCATCGAGCGCCGTTTCGCGCCGCTGATGGTGTCGATGGACTGGGAGCCGTACTGGCCGACGCTGCTGCGCGGCGTGTTCGCCAGCCGGTTTCCGGGGGATGGGCAAGCGCTGTGGACGCTGGTCAACCGACTGGAGTCACCATTGCGCGGAGAGTTGCTGCGCATCGACCATGTGGAGGGCACGCGTTACTTCGACGTATGGAATGGCCGCGAGTTGCAACCCGTGCTGCGCGATGGTGGCGCCTTCCTCGCATTGGAGTTGGAAGCCTTGGGTTTCGGCGCCGTACTTGCGCTTGGGCCCCGTGTGCAGGCTGAAGGTCTGGACGAATTCCTCGCGAGCATGGCCACGCTTTCGAAGCAGCCGCTTTCGACACTGTCTTCCGAGTGGCGGGCGCTGCCGCAGCAAGTGACGGAAGTCGCGCCGACGGCACCCGCGGCCCAGGCGCCGCATGGAATGGTCACGATTCCTGCCGCTGAGTTCGTATTTGCGGTGGGCGGGATCGAGGTCGAAGGCGGCGTCTGGGATGGTGTGGACGTGCAGTATCCGTGGGAGGACAGTGCGCGCCGGTTCCATCGCGAACGTCTGCAGATGCAGGCCTTCCACATCGACCGGACGCCGGTGACCAATGCACAGTTCAAGGCATTCATCGATGCGAGCGGCTACGCGCCTGCCGATGCGCACAACTTCCTGCTGCACTGGCACGATGGAGCGCCGCTGCCGGGCAGCGAGAACCAGCCGGTGACATGGGTGGCATTGGAAGATGCACGCGCCTATGCGAGCTGGGCCGGCAAGCGTCTGCCGCGCGAGTGGGAGTGGCAGTACGCCGCGCAAGGGCACGATGGGCGCGCCTATCCGTGGGGCGATGCCTGGGACGATGCCGCCGTGCCGACGCCGCACTATGGTCCGCAGGCGGGTACGCCAGCCGATGTGGACCGGCATCCGGGTGGTGGCAGTCCCTTCGGCGTGCTCGATCTGGTCGGCAACGTCTGGCAATGGACCGATGAGTACCGTGACGAGCACACGCGCGCAGCGATCCTGCGCGGTGGCAGCCGCTACCGGCCGCAAACGTCGCACTGGTATTTTCCGCAGGCCTTGCGGTTGGATCAGCACGGCAAGTACCTGCTGATGG
This sequence comes from Pseudomonas sp. GW821-FHT07E12, assembly GCF_058986605.1. NCBI lineage: Bacteria > Pseudomonadati > Pseudomonadota > Gammaproteobacteria > Pseudomonadales > Pseudomonadaceae > Pseudomonas > Pseudomonas sp. GW821-FHT07E12. The sequence continues at coordinate 59,945 of NZ_JBYSVX010000033.1, forward strand.
CGCCGTGCCGGGATCGCTCCGCGTTCATCGGGTTCCGTTGCGTGGTCGATGCCGCATGAACCAGGTGCTGCGTTTCCCCTCCACCGGTCAAGTGAAACTGGGAGGCGCTCTCGGCGAGGCGCTGGAAGCGAGCCGTCGCGGGCGGCTGTCGCATTTCATTGTCGATGCGGACAGCCCGGCGATCGCGTTGTTCGATCCGGCGCGTGCCGAGCACAACCAGGAAGGTGATTGGTATGGCGAGCATGCTGGCAAGTGGCTGTATGCCGCCGCCCGCGCGGCTGCCCGCAGCGGCGATGCCGGACTGCGCAAGCGCGTGCTGGGCGTGGCCGACTACCTGGCCGGCGTACAGCGTGATGACGGTTACCTGGGCACCTATGCACCCGATCGCCAGTTCAGCGTGCCGCAACCGCCGCGGTCCTGGACCTGGGATGGCGCGCCAGCGTTGCGTACCTGGGACGTGTGGACCCACACCTATCTGATTCTCGGCCTGCTCGAAGCCTATCGGCTGGGCGGGCACGACACGCATCTGCATGCGGCCTCGCGCATCGGCGATCTCTGCTGCGCGGCGTTCGTCGAACATGGACTCGATATCACCACGTGCGGCAACCACCATGGGATGTCCGCGACCGTACTGCTCGATGGCGCCGTCGAGCTTTTCCTGGCGACGCAGGAGCCGCGTTATCTGGCATTGGCGCACAGCATTGTCGAGCAGGCTGAAGCCTATCCGCCGCTGGCGTTGGTGCAGCGCCTGCTGACCGGAGCCGATGCTTCGGAGATCGCGACCGGCAAGGCCTATCAGTTGCTGTGGAACGCCACCGCATTGACCAAGCTGGTACGCGTGAGCGGTGGCAGGACGTTGTTGCCGGCGTTGGAGCAGCTCTGGAGCAACGTGCGCGAGCACCATCTCAGCCTGGGCGGTGGACCTTGGGGCGGTGCGGGGCTGCGTTCACGCGAGTGCTTCAATCCCCCGTTCGTGTTCGACCCGCAGGGCTATGTCGAGACATGTTCGGTACTGGCGTGGCTGCAGTTCAGTCGCGAGCTGCTGATGCTGACCGGACATGCGCGCTACGCCGAAGCCATCGAGAAGACCGCGCTCAACGACCTGCTCGGTGCGATGGGGAGCAACGGTGAAGACTGGTGCTATTACAGCTTCGCCAATGGCCGTCGCGTGCATACGACGTACTGGCGCTGCTGCAAATCCAGCGGCGCGATGGCGCTTGAGGATCTGCCGCCGCTCATCTACGCGCTGGCCGACGATGACGAGGTGCGCGTCAATCTGTATCTGCCTGGCGAGGTCAGCCTCGATCACGCGACATCGGGCGGGATTCGCATCGTGCAGAGCGGTGGCGGGCTGCTGCCTTCGAATGTCCAGCTACGGCTGCAGCCGGCGCGGTCATCCGCATTCACGCTGGCACTGCGGCAACCCGAATGGAGTACGCCCTTGCGTGTGCGCATCGATGGACGTCCGGCAGAAGTGCGTGCGGACGAGGATGGCTACGTGCGCGTGCATCGCCGCTGGCAAGGCGGCGAACGGGTCGACATCGAATTCGGCACCTCGGTGATCGTGCATCGCCGCAGCAATATCAACGTGCAGGAATCGCGTGCCCCCGACGGCTCGCCGGTATCCCAGGAAGTGCTGCATTACGACTACGCCGCTTTCAGCCTGGGGCCGCTGGCCTATGCCGCTCCACTGCCGCCGGGCGGCGATACCGCACCGACGGTGACGTTGGCACGGCTGCCTTCGGCGCAGTGGCTGCGCGTGTCCAACGACGATGACGGCGCCGAGCTGGAAGTCTCCTTCCCGGGGCGTGCGCCGTTGCGGCTGCTGCCTGCATGGCGGGTCGATGGAAAGAAGGACGGCGCCTGGCACATCACTTGGTTCCGCCTGCCGCCGGGACCGGTCTTGTCGGTTTCCAGCGCTGACCCAACAAATTGTCCTTCCTGAATCTAGCGCTTGCGTCTGTATCGGCACTTCGTGGTGCCACAGACTGAGCCGCATGGGACATCCGCAGACGCACAACACGATGCCACCGTTCTCCTTGTTTGAAGCGCTGCATCGGGAAGGTCCTCCCGGCCCACTCAGCGGCGTGAAGGTGCTGGACCTGAGCGCCTACATCGCCGGTCCCTATGGATGCACGCTGCTGGCCGACCAGGGCGCGGCGGTGCTCAAGATCGAGCCGCCGGGTGGCGACAACCTGCGCCAGTATCCCTCCACCCTGGCCAGCGAAAGCCGCGCCTTCCTCGGGGTGAACCGCAGCAAGCGCGGCGTGGTGATGGATCTGAAGGATCCCTTGCAGCACGCACAGTTGCTGCGGCTGGTGCGCGAGGCGGACGTGCTGGTGCACAACTTCCGGCCCAGCGTTCCGGCGCGGCTTGGCATCGACCATGCGCGTCTTGCGGCCTTGAATCCACGCCTGATCTACTGCGCGGTGTCCGGCTATGGCGAAACCGGGCCGCTGCGCGACAAGGCCGGCTACGACCAGGTGCTGCAGACCATGACCGGCATGTGCGCATTGCAGGGCAAGCGCGGTGGCCCGCCGGAAATCATCTACGGCTCGGTGGTGGATTACTACGCGGCCGCGCTGGTGGCCTCGGGCGTGGCCGCTGCACTGTACGAACGCGAGCGCAGCGGCAGCGGGCAGTTCGTCGGCGTGTCGCTGCTGCGCGCGGCATTGACCATGCAATCGGCACGGCTGATCTGGGCCGAGGGTGAGTCGCTGGATATCGGCCGCGACATGCGTTCGGGCGGCGTGACCGGCATCCATCCCGCCAAGGACGGATATCTCTATGTTTCCGCCAACACACCACGCTTCTGGAAATCGCTGTGTGCGCTGACCGGGCTGGAGGCACTGGCTGACGATCCGCGCTATGCCAGCGTGCGGCTGCGTGCCGAACACGCCGACGAAATCCTGCCGCGGCTGCACGCCGCCCTGCAGGCGCATACCGCGCTCGAATGGGAGGCGATCTTCGGTGAAACCGTGCCGTGTGCGGCCGCGCGACGGGTCGAGGACATGTTCCAGCATCCGCAGGTGCGTGCGGAGGACATGATCGGCGAGGTCGAGCATCCTGTCGTCGGCCGTTATCAAGGCGTCACCCGACCGATCACCTATGGCCGCACGCCCGGCCCGGCGCCGTTCGCCGCACCGGTGCTGGGGCAGGACAACGATCTGCTCGACGCGTCAGGGCCTCAACCGCAGGACGGCGGCGAGTGAAGCGGCGGCATCTGTCCGGCGTGTGAAGCAAAGCTGTCCGCGGGTGCCGGGCCGGTCGTCGGGTGGCGAACTTTAGACCTTTCCACCGCCGGCATTCAGCGGTGGTTTCGGCGCGGGTGCGATTCTCTGAATCGTCTGTCGATTCCACGACGAACCGTCCCACGGATGCCGGTAGTGGCCGTTTGGCGCAGTCGTAGAATCGAACCGACCGGGAACGGACCGCGGCCTGGCAAGCGACCCCGTTCGTGATGCGGTACCTGGCCTGCCGATGGTCGCCAAAGGCAGCACAGTGCTCCAGACGTGCGCTGGAAGATCTTTTCCCCGCAAGGGCGAGTATCGGCAGAGCACACTTTTTTGACTTCAGTGACCTGCAACAGGAAACAAGAATGAACGTCCGCGAACTCCTGCAATCGAAGAAAGAAGCCGTCATCACGATCGACGCGGAAGACACGATCGGCGCGGCCGCGCACAAGATGAGCGCGAACCGGATCGCCGCGCTGGTGGTGATGAAGGATGATGCCCCGGTCGGCATCATCTCGGAAAAGGACATTGTGCGTACCCTGGCCGACGACGGTCCGCAGGCGGGCCGTCGTGTGATCTCCACGCTGCCCTCGACCGGCCTGGAAGGCATCGCGCCGGAGGCGACCCTCAAGCAGGCCATGTCGCTGATGACATATTCGCGTCGTCGTCATCTGATGGTGACCGAAGGCGCCAAGCTGGTCGGCATCCTCAGCCTGGGCGATATCGTGAAGAACCTGCTGGGCGAGGTCGAACTGGAGAAGGCGGTTCTGCAGGACATCTACATGGCCGCGCATTGACGCTGGCGCAGCGTGATGAATGGAAGCCGGGCATTGCCCGGCTTCGTCATTTCAGGGCAATGGCCGGCTCAGAACGTGACCTTTACCGAATCGGCGCTGTAGGTGGCCGGGCCGTGGTACACGACTTCGATGTTGTTGCCGTCCGGATCGAGCGCGAACGCGGCGTAGTAGCCGGGATGGTAATCGCGCTCGCCGGGCGCACCGTTGTTGTGACCGCCCGCAGCGAGTGCGGCCTTGTGGAAGGCTTCGACGGTGGCGCGATCACGGGCCTGGAAAGCGAGGTGATGGCGCCCGGTAAGCTGGCCCAGCGCGTCCTTGCTGTCGGCGCTGGAGACGAACAGTTCGTCGGCCCAGAAGTAATTGTCGCCTTCGCCGGCGATCGGGATGCCGATCACGTCGAACACTGCCTGATAGAAACGGCGGCTGGCGGGCAAGTCCCTCACCACCAGTTGCAGGTGATCGATCAGCCTCCCGCGATGCAATTCCATGGTTTCCATGTGTCCTCCTCATCATCGTGAAAAGATCGTCTTCATCATCCCTGATCGTGGCTGGGCTTGACCGCTACGCCCGGGATCAATCGCGTGAAGTGTTCGAGATGATCTCGACCCAGTAGCCGTCCGGGTCCTTGATGAAGGCGATGTTGCGCATGCGGCCGTCGGTCAGGCGCTTCTGGTAGGGCACGTCCAGCGCATCGAAACGCGCGCAGGCCGCGTGCAGGTCCGGCACCGACACGCAGATATGGCCGAAGCCGCGCGGATCGGAGTTGCCGTCGTGATAGACCGGGCCGTCCTGCGTCTCGGTGCCGTGGTTGTGGGTCAGTTCCAGCACGCCGGGGATGCCTGCCATCCAGATGCGGCGCTGGGTGTCGTCCTCGGGCACCTGCACGGTGTCGGGCAGCAGCGCGAGGAAGTACAGGCTGAACGCCGCCTCGGGAAAGTCGCGCTGGTCGAGCAGGCGGAAGCCGAGCACGCGGGTGTAGAAGTCCAGCGACTTCACGTTGTCTTTCACCCGCAGCATGGTGTGGTTGAACACGAAGCCGGCGGTTTCGGCCGGCGGCTGTGCTGCGACACCGGGTTGGTTCTGGATGGATGGCAGGGGCATGGCGGGATCCTTGCTGGAACGTATGTTGCTGCGTGAGCGACGTGGGAAGGCGGGGGCTCGAAACTGGCGTTTTTGATCCGATTGTACTGGAGCCGGCCTTTGCGATTGGTGTAGAACAGAGATGCTGCTGACGCCGATGGAGGTAACCGCATGAGCGAGACTTTCATGAACGGCGCGCCTGTCGAGTTGTGGCAGGCGCTGGTGCAGGAGGCTGGCGAGCGCGCCGGCCATCGCCTCGACGAATGGCGCGAGGCGCATCTGGTGTTCGTGCTGTTGCGCTACCAGAGCGACGGCGACCTGCTTGCGCGCACGCAGGCGCTGGGGTGGCTGCATGCGCAGGATCAGGTCGGGCAGTGGCGCAACGAGTGCCTGCAGCGCGTGGGCGACGAGTGCTTGCTGATCGCCGGGTTGTTTCCAGTGCTTGCGCAGCGGAGGAACGTCAGCGTGGATTACTTCGTCGGACTGGGGCGGGGCGCCTACCGCGAGCTGGCCGAGTGCAGTGCGCGCGAGACGTCCTCGTTCTACGACGCACTGGCGCGCAGCTACCAGCAGATGGTGCAGGTGCTGCGCGCGTTGCGACGGGGGTGGATGCCGCAGGGACAGGGGATGCGACCGGCCCGTTGATGCGTGCATTTGCCCGTTGTGCATGTATTTGTAGGAGCGGCTTCAGCCGCGATGGGGCTTTCACGGTAAAGCCCCATCGCGGC
>NZ_JBYSVX010000034.1:0-63674 GCF_058986605.1 Pseudomonas sp. GW821-FHT07E12
GCCGCGATGAGGCGTTACCGATAACGGTAACGCCTCATCGCGGCTGAAGCCGCTCCTACAAAAACCACTTGTCCGGGACAAAGAAAAAGCGGGCCGAAGCCCGCTTTCTCATCGAAGCAAAAGCAGCAGCGATTACTCGCTGGCGGCGGCGCCCGCGGCTTCTTCCTCGACAGCCTTGATCGACAGGCGGATGCGGCCCTGCTTGTCGACTTCAAGCACCTTGACCTTGACCACGTCGCCTTCCTTCAGCTTGTCGCCGACCTTCTCCACGCGCTCGCTGGAAATCTGCGAGACGTGCACCAGGCCGTCCTTGCCCGGCAGGATCGTGACGAACGCGCCGAAGTCCATGATCTTGGCGACCTTGCCTTCGTAGATCCGGCCCGGCTCGACGTCCGAGGTGATCTGCTCGATGCGGGCCTTGGCAGCCTGCGCGGCGATCGCATTGACCGAGGCGATGACGATGGTGCCGTCGTCCTGGATGTCGATCTGGGTGCCGGTTTCCTTGGTGATCGCCTGGATGGTCGAGCCACCCTTGCCGATCACTTCGCGGATCTTGTCCGGGTGGATCTTGATCGTCAGCAGGCGCGGCGCGTAGTCCGACAGCTCCGAACGCGGGGCGGTCAGGCCGTGAGCCATTTCGCCCAGGATGTGCAGACGGCCAGCCTTGGCCTGCTGCAGAGCCTGCTTCATGATCTCTTCGGTGATGCCTTCGATCTTGATGTCCATCTGCAGGGCGGAAATGCCCTCGGACGTACCGGCGACCTTGAAGTCCATGTCGCCCAGGTGATCTTCGTCACCCAGGATGTCCGACAACACGACGAAGCGGTCATCTTCCTTCACCAGGCCCATCGCGATACCTGCGACCGGCGCCTTCACCGGCACGCCGGCGTCCATCAGGGCGAGCGAGGAACCACACACCGAAGCCATCGACGAAGAGCCGTTGGATTCGGTGATTTCCGAGACCACGCGGATGGTGTACGGGAAGGCTTCCAGCGACGGCATCACTGCCAGCACGCCGCGCTTGGCCAGACGGCCGTGGCCGATCTCGCGACGCTTCGGGCCCATCATGCGGCCGCACTCACCCACCGAGTAGGGGGGGAAGTTGTAATGGAACAGGAAGTTTTCCTTGTACTCGCCGCTGACCGCATCGATCACCTGGCCATCGCGGGCAGTGCCCAGCGTGATGGTCACGATCGCCTGGGTCTCGCCACGGGTGAACAGCGAGGAACCGTGGGTACGCGGCAGCACGCCGGTCTTCACGGCGATCGGGCGGACGGTGTCCAGCGCACGGCCGTCGATGCGGACCTTGGTGTCGAGCACCGAGTTGCGCATGGTGCTGTATTCCAGCTCGCCGAATTCCTTCGACAGCTCGGCCGAGCTCCAGCCTTCGGCGGCAACGCGGCCAGCCAACTGCTCGACCACGTCCTTCTTGATCGCCGAGATCGCGTCACGACGCTGCAGCTTGTCGCGCACCTGGAAGGCGCTTGCCAGCTGCGTGCCGACAGCTTCCTTCAGTGCGGAGATCAGGGCCTCGTTCTTGGCCGGAGCAACCCAGTCGCTCGGCTTGGTGCCGGCTTCGACGGTCAGCTCGTTGATCGCGTTGATGACCTTCTGCATCTCGCGATGACCGAAGGTGACCGCGCCCAGCATCACGTCTTCCGACAGCAGCGCCGCTTCCGACTCCACCATCAGCACCGCGCCCGCGGTACCGGCAACGACCAGCTCGAGCTGCGATTCCTTCAGCTCCGACACGGTCGGGTTGAGGATGTATTCGCCGTTCTTGTAGCCGACCTTGGCGGCGCCGATCGGGCCCTTGAACGGGGTGCCGGCCAGCGACAGGGCGGCCGAAGCACCGATCAGGGCGGCGATGTCGCCGTCGATGTCCGGGTTCAGCGACATCACCGTGGCGATGATCTGGACTTCGTTCTTGTAGTCTTCCGGGAACAGCGGACGGATCGGACGATCAATCAGGCGCGAGATCAACGTTTCCTTCTCGGTCGCACGGCCTTCACGCTTGAAGAAGCCGCCCGGGATGCGGCCGCCGGCGTAGAACTTTTCCTGGTAGTCAACCGTCAGCGGGAAGAAGTCCTGGCCTTCGCGCGCGCTCTTGGCGGCGACGGCGGTGACCAGCAGCACGGTGTCGTCCATCTTGACGATGACGGCGCCACCGGCCTGGCGAGCGATCTCGCCCGTCTCCAGGGTGACGGTGTGTTTACCGTACTGGAAGGTTTTGGTGATTTTTGCCACGGGGATTTCCTTGGGAATGATGCTTTCTGCTGATGGACCGTCGTCGACCCTTGCCGAGAACGGGTGGCCGGGAGGCTCCGGCCCGCGAAACTTTTACGGACGACCAAAACGAAGCCGCGGCGCATCGCTGCGCCGCGGCGGATAGGGCTGATTAGCGGCGCAGGCCGAGTTTCTCGATCAGGGCCTTGTAACGCTCGCCGTCCTTCTTCTTCAGGTAGTCCAGCAGGCTGCGGCGACGGTTGACCATCTGCAGCAGACCACGACGGCTGTGGTGATCCTTCTTGTGGGCCTTGAAGTGCTCGCTCAGCAGCTCGATGCGGGCGGTCAGCAGAGCGACCTGCACTTCCGGCGAACCGGTGTCCTGGGCGCTGCGCTTGTTGTCTTCAATGACCTTCTGGGTGTCGATCGACATGATATTTTCTCGATAGATGCGTGGCCGGCAGGAACGCACGTTGCGCACCGCCCGACTCGCCGTTTGCTAAGGGATATGCGCTCTCGGCGCAGGATAGCGCCGTAAAGGCGCGCGAAATTGTAACGTTGGCGGCCTCCGGGGACAAGGCGGCCGGTCCTGGCCGCTTCCGGACAGCCCCGGGTTCAGAGGTTGAACAGCCGCTGCGGCGACAACAAACCTGAACCGTCCACCATCCCAAGCCCGCTGGGCTGCCCATCCGGACCGAACACCGCCACCTGCCCATTCGGGAATGCCGTGTCGCGCAGGCGCTGGCCCATGCGGAAGCGACGCACCTGTTCGGCATCCAGTTCCAGTCGCGGGAAGCCGGCCAGCCCGTCCGCCAGCGGTAGCAGCCAGGTCTCGGCCGCCGCCTCTCCTGCCGCCTCCAGGGCCTCCAGCGTGACCATCCGCGGCGCGTGGAACGGCTCGACCCACAGCCGCCGCAACGCGGCGATGTGCGCACCGCACCCCAGCGCTTCACCCAGATCGCGGGCCAGACTACGGATGTAGGTCCCCGAACCGCAGGTCACCCGCAAACGCAGACGCTCGCCGGCCAGCTCCAGGATCTCGATCGCCTGCACCTCGACCTCGCGCACCGGCGCCTCGATGGCCTCGCCACGCCGTGCCCGCGCATACAGCGGCTCTCCGCCCTGCTTGAGTGCCGAATAGATCGGTGCACGCTGGAAGATGCGCCCGGTCAGCGGCTGCAACGCCACGCGGATCGCCGCCTCATCCAACGCCGGCACCGCTCGCTCGCGCAGCACTGCGCCGTCGGCATCGTCGGTATCGGTAGTGACGCCGAGCACCACCTCGGCCTCGTAGGCCTTGGCCGAACCCAGCAGCAACCCGGCGATCTTGGTCGCCTCGCCCAGGCACAGCGGCAACAGGCCGGTCGCCAGCGGGTCCAGGCTGCCGGTATGGCCGCCTTTCTCCGCGCGCAGCAATCGGCGTGCGGCCTGCAGCGCCCCGTTCGAGCTCATGCCACCCGGCTTGTCGAGCAGCAGAATGCCGTCCAGGCGGCGGAAGGAAATCTTCTTCGAGGTCATTCAGGATCGGAGTGCAGTGCAGGGCCAGGCCTGCCGTTGTGGGAGGGACTTCAGTCCCGACGGGCCTGCCTGGCCGGCTGTCGGGACTGAAGTCCCTCCCACAACAGCCCGGCGATGCGCCCGAGACGACCTTATTCGCCGTCGGTCGTCGGCAGATCGCGCAACAGGTTGTCGATGCGTTCGCCGCGATCGACCGAATCGTCGTACTGGAAGTGCAGCTCGGGCACGTGGCGCAGCTTCATCGCACGCGCCAGCTGCGTACGCAGCTCGCCGGCCAGCGCCTTCAGCCCCTTGATCGCCTCGACCGAACGCTCCGGCTGCAGCGCGGTGACGAACACCTTGGCATGCGCCAGGTCCCGGCTCACCTCGACATCGGAAACGCTGACCGAAGGCAGCCCATGCTCACGCACGGCAGCATGCACGATCGTGCCCAGATCCCGACGCATCTGCGCCGAGACCCGGTCGGTACGGTAGAAGGATTTGGTAGGCATGTCCGGAACCTCGTTGATTCAGGGGCCAGGGACCAGGGGCCAGAGACCAGGGAAAAGCGACAGACCAAACGTCTGCGCCTTTCCCCGACCCCTGGCCCCCGGCCTCCGGCCCCTGCTTTATTTACAGCGTCCGCGCCACTTCGATGCGCTCGAAGCACTCGATCTGGTCGCCGGCCTTGACGTCGTTGTAGGCCTTCACACCGATACCGCACTCGGTACCGTTGCGAACCTCCTCGACGTTCTCCTTGAAGCGGCGCAGCGATTCCAGCTCGCCCTCGAACACCACCACGCTGTCGCGCAGCACGCGGATCGGCTTGTTCCGCTTGACCACGCCCTCGACCACCATACAGCCGGCGACCGCACCGAACTTGGAGCTGCGGAACACGTCGCGAACCTCGGCGATACCGATGATCTCTTCGCGGATCTCCACGCCCAGCAGACCCGATGCCACCTGCTTCACCTGGTCGATCACGTCATAGATGATCGAGAAGTAGCGCAGGTCCACGCCGTTGGATTCGATGATCTTGCGCGCCGAGGCGTCGGCACGCACGTTGAAGCCGATCACCGTGGCCTTGGCCGCGGCCGCCGAGTTGGCGTCCGACTCGGTGATGCCGCCAACGCCGGAGTGGATCACGTTGATGCGGATGTCGTCGTTGGACAGCGCCACCAGTGCCTGCTTGAGCGCCTCGACCGAACCCTGCACGTCGGCCTTGATGACCAGGTTGAGGACCTGCTGACCCTCGCCCTTGCCCATCTGCGCCAGGATGTCCTCCATGCGGTTGCCCGCCGAGGCCACCAGGCGCGACTCGCGACGCTTGGCTTCGCGCTGCTGCGCAACGTCCTTGGCCAGACGCTCGTCGTCGACGACCACGAAGTCGTCGCCGGCATCCGGCACGCCGGACAGGCCCAGCACCTGCACCGGGATCGACGGACCCGCGGCAGCCGGCTGCGTACCAGTCTCGTCGAACAGCGCACGCACACGGCCGTACTGGATGCCGCACACCAGGTAGTCGCCCTTCTTCAGGCTGCCCTGCTGCACCAGCACCGTCGCGACCGGGCCACGGCCCTTGTCGAGCGAGGATTCGATCACCGTGCCGCTGGCGCGACCATCGACGACCGCCTTCAGCTCCAGCACTTCGGCCTGCAGCGAAATCGCGTCGAGCAGATCGTCGATGCCCAGGCCGGTCTTGGCCGACACCTCGATGAACTGGGTCTCGCCGCCGAAATCTTCGGCCACCACGTTCTCGGCCAGCAGCTCGTTCTTCACGCGCAGCGGATCGGCGTCGGACTTGTCGATCTTGTTCACTGCCACGATCAGCGGCACGCCGGCCGCCTTGGCATGCTGCACCGCTTCCTTGGTCTGCGGCATCACGCCATCGTCGGCCGCTACCACCAGCACCACGATGTCGGTGATCTTGGCGCCGCGGGCACGCATCGAAGTGAACGCGGCGTGGCCCGGGGTATCCAGGAAGCTGATCACGCCCTTGGCGGTCTCGACGTGATACGCACCGATGTGCTGGGTGATGCCGCCCGCCTCGCCCGAGGCGATCTTGGTGCGACGGATGTAATCCAGCAGCGAGGTCTTGCCGTGATCGACGTGACCCATGATGGTGACCACCGGCGGACGCGATGCCACTTCACCCTGCGCTTCCTCGGCATGCGCCAGCAGCGCATCCTCGAAGTCGGCACTGTTGGCGCGCGAGGCCTTGTGGCCCAGCTCTTCGGTCACCAGCACCGCGGTGTCGTGGTCGATGCTCTGGGTGATGGTCGCCATCACGCCCATCTTGAACAACGTCTTCACCACGTCGCCGCCCTTCAGCGCCAACTTCTGCGCCAGATCGGCCACGGTGATGGTGTCGCCGATGGCGATCTCGCGCACCACAGGTGCGGTCGGACGCTCGAAGCCGTGGCTGCCGCCACCGCCGCGTGCCGGCTCGTTGCCACGACGTGAACCATGCGAAGGCTTGCCCGGACGGCCACGGTTGTTGGAACTGGTACGGCGGGCACGATCGGCCGCCGACAGGTGCAACTGGCCGGCGAAGCGCTTGGTGGCATCGTCATCCTCGACGCCGGCCACCATCACGTGCGAGCCGCGAGCCTTGTGCTTGGGCGCATTGCGGTCGTCAGCACGCGGCGCGGGACGCGCACCGGTAGGCGCAGGACGCGCCCCAGCAGGTGCGGGACGGGCTCCGGCGGGCGCAGGACGCGCAGCCGATGCCGGCGGACGCGATGCAGGTGCCGGACGGGCGGCGCGCGGTGCCGATGCGTCCTGATCGGGAGCACCACCGACATCGCTGATCTCGACCACCGGAGCGATCTCTTCCGGCGGAGCCACGGCGGCACGCAACTTGGCGTCCTCACGCTCGCGCTCGGCCTGTTCTTCCTTGCGCTTGCGATCGACTTCCTCGGCGCGCTTGCGATCACTTTCGGCCAGGCGCTGCTGCTCGGCCAGATTGCGCTGACGCGATTCTTCGAGCTTGCGCAGGATCTCGGCACGCTCGTCGTCCACCGGGGCGCCCGGTGTCCTTGCTGCGGCCTCGCCTTCGTTCGCCTTGACGTAGGTGCGCTTCTGGCGCACTTCCACGTTCACCGTGGTCTTGCTGCGGCCGGCACTGACCGTCACCTCCTGCAGCTTGCGGCGATTCAGCGTGATCTTCTTGTCCGCCTCGCCGGCAGCCTCGGCCGGAGCCTCGGTCTTGCCGTGCGTGCGACGCAGGAAGCCCAGCAGCTTCATCTTTTCGGTACTGGTCACGACCTGATCGGGGCCGCTGAACTTCATGCCGGCCTCGGCCAGCTGCTCCAGCAGCTTCTCGACCGGCGTGTTGACCAGTTCGGCAAGCTTGCGGATGGTGGTTTGCTGCGACATTCGAATCCTATGCTCTGGTGGGCGCCCCCTCGCCCAGCGCAAGGGAAGCGCAGATTCTAAGCCCTGAGGGGGTCAGGGCGCGGTTCATCGCCGGCTCATTCGCCGCGCTCCAGGCGGGCGATCTCCTCGGCACGGGCAGCCAGGATCAGCGCGGCGGCACGTTCGGCGGTCAAGCCCTCGATACCAAACTCGACGATCTCGTCGGCGGCCAGGTCGGACAGGTCCTCGCTGGTGCGCACGCCATGGCTGGCCAGGGCGAAGGCGGTCGCCTCGTCCATGCCTTCCACCGCCAGCAGATCTTCGGCCGGCTGCTGATCGTCCAGCCCTTCTTCCTCGGCCAGCGCCGCGTTCAGCAGTGCGTCGCGGGCACGGGCGCGCAGTTCCTCGACGATGTCCTCGTCGAAGCCCTCCACCGCCAGCAGCTCGCCGACCGGAACGTAGGCGATTTCCTCGACCGTGTTGAAGCCCTCGGCCACCAGAATGCCGGCGATTTCCTCGTCGACCTCCAGCTTGTCCATGAACAGCTGCCGCGCCGAAGCCTGCTCGGCCTCGGACTTGGCCGCGACCTGGTCGGCCGTCATCACATTGAGCTGCCAGCCGGTCAGGCGGCTGGCCAGACGCACGTTCTGGCCGCCCTTGCCGATCGCCTGGGCCAGGCGCTCTTCGGCGACCGCCAGATCCATCGAATGCTTTTCTTCATCGACGATGATCGACTGCACTTCCGCCGGCGCCATCGCATTGATGACGAAGTTGGCCGGGTTCTCGTTCCACAGCACGATGTCCACGCGCTCGCCATTGAGCTCGTTGGAGACCGCCTGCACGCGCGAACCGCGCATGCCGATGCAGGCACCGATCGGATCGGTACGGGTGTCGTGCGCGATCACCGCGATCTTGGCGCGATCGCCCGGGTCGCGGGCACAGGCCTTGATCTCGACCAGACCCTGGCCGACTTCCGGCACTTCGAGCTTGAACAGCTCAATCATGAATTCCGGTGCAGCGCGGCTGATGAACAACTGCGGGCCGCGCGGTTCCGAGCGCACCTCGGCCAGGTAGCCACGCACGCGGTCACCGGCGCGCACTACGTCGCGCGGAATGCCCTTGTCCTTCGGGATGAACGCCTCGGCGTTGCCACCCAGGTCGACGTAGATGTTGCCGCGCTCGACGCGCTTGACCACGCCGGTCACCAGCTCGCCAACCCGATCCTTCCAGGCATCGACGACCTGCTGGCGCTCGGCCTCGCGCACGCGCTGCACGATCACCTGCTTGGCAGCCTGCGCGGCGATGCGGCCGAAATCCGGATTCTCGATCTGCTCTTCGATGTAATCACCGACTTCGACGCCATCGGCTTCATCGATCGCGTCCATCAGACGGATCTGGCGATCGGGCGATTCCATCACCACGTCGTCGGCCACCACTTCCCAACGACGGAAGGTCTCGTAGTTGCCGTCCTTCTGGTCGATGGAAACGCGGGCCAGCACGTCCTGGTCGTGATAGCGCTTCTTGGCCGCCGAAGCCAACGCGGCCTCGATCGCTTCGAAGATCACTTCGCGCGGCACGCCTTTCTCGTTGGCGACCGCGTCCACTACCAGCAAAAGCTCTTTGCTCATCTGATCACTCCGCGCGCGGCTTGCCGGCCGCCGACTGGTTGGATGGTTTCTTCTTCGCCTGACCCGGCTTCTTCGGGCCCGGCTTGTTCGGTTTCTGCGGAGCCAACCCCAGAGCGACCCAATCGGGGAGGATCCGCGCCTTGTCAATATTGTCGAACGCGACCGCTACTTCGTTGCCATCCACGTTGAAGACGATCTGGCCCGTCGCCACGTCGGCGCTCACGATTGCACCCTGCAGACGCCGGCGATTGTCCTGCGGCAGTTTCAGGCCGACTTTCGCCGACTCACCCACGTGACGGACGAACTGCTCAAGCGTGAACAACGGACGATCGACGCCGGGCGAGGACACTTCCAGCGTGTAATTGCCGCTGATCGGATCTTCCACGTCCAGCTGCGCCGACACTTCACGACTCACGCGCTCGCAATCGTCGATGTTCACGACGCGCTCGGGCTGCTCGTCCAACGGCACATCGATATACAGCCGCAGAGTCGCGCTCCCAGGCGCGGGAAGATATTCCGCGCCCAGCAGTTCGAGTCCCAGGGCTTGCACCGTGGGAGCCAGCAAATTCGCGATTTCGGTTGCCTTGTCGCTCACAGCTACCTGATCCAGTCTGTCTAGCGGGCCCATGAAACACCGAGCCCCGGAAACAACAAGGGGCCCAATGGGCCCCTTGTGCGAAAAAATCCAACCTCGAAGGGTTGGCGCAAAGACGGGAACAAGCGTCTTTGCGGTTCCAAGAACGCCCGCCGCATAAGCAACAAACGAAACATGGTAGCGGGGGCAGGATTTGAACCTGCGACCTTCGGGTTATGAGCCCGACGAGCTGCCAGACTGCTCCACCCCGCAGCAGAAGCGGAATTATGAAGAACCCGGAAGAAAATTACAAGCCCCGGGTTTTTCAATCCGTTGAATGCCGAGGCACTCAACCGAGACGCACATCATACGTGATGCGTTTGGAATTCGGAATAGCGATAGCGCAAATAAATGTAAATAACCCTGAAACAAAGAACGCCCGCGGCATCGCGGGCGTTCTCGCGTAGCGCACAAGCGCCCGCAGATCAGGCCAGATGCGCGAACGCCGCCTTGCACCAGACCATGATCGAGTTCCAGGACAGGCCCAGGGCCAGCAGGGCCAGCGAATTGACGCCCAGCACGATCCCCAGCACGCGGTCGTTATTAGCCGGCAACGGCTGCCCGACAGGCTCGTCGAAGTACATGACCTTGATCACGCGCAGGTAGTAATAGGCACCGATCACCGCGCAGATCACACCGAGGATCGCCAGCCACAGCATGTTGCCCTGCACCGCCGCGGCCAGCACCGCCAGCTTGGTCCAGAAGCCCAGGAACGGCGGGATGCCGGCCAGCGACGCCATGATGCACAGCACCAGGCCCGCCATCCACGGATTACGGGCGTTCAGGCCCTTGAAGTCATCGATGTTCTCGGCTTCGAAGCCGTTGCGCGACAGCGCGATGATCGCGCCGAACGCCGCGGTGGACATGACCGCGTAGCTGACCGCATAGAACATCGCCGCCGTGTAGCCGCGTTCGTCGCCGCCCGCCATGCCCATCAGCAGGAAGCCGATGTGAGAGACCGTCGAATACGCCAGCATGCGCTTGAGATTGGTCTGCGCGATCGCCATCAGGTTGCCGATCACCAGCGACGCCGCGGCCAGGCCACCGAGCAGCAGATGCCACTGTGGCGACAGCGGACCCACACCGACTTCCAGCAGACGATAGGCCATGCCGAATGCGGCGAGCTTCGGTGCCGAGCTGATGAACAGCGCGACCGGCGCAGGCGCACCTTGGTAGACGTCCGGCAACCACATATGGAACGGCGCGGCGCCCAGTTTGAAAGCCACGCCGGCGATCATGAAGATCGTGCCGGTCAGCAGCAGCGTCCGCTCGGCCGAACCATCGATGGCTTCATGGATACCCTGCAGGCTCAGCGTGCCGGTGGCGCCGTAGATCAGCGACATGCCGTACAGCAGCAGGCCCGAGGCCAGCGAGCCGAGCACGATGTACTTCATCGCCGCCTCGGTCGCCAGGCCGTTGTCGCGGTTGGAGGCCACCAGCGCGTACGAGCACAGCGCCAGCAGCTCCAGCCCCAGGTAGACCATCAGCAGGCTGCCGGCGGAAACCAGGATCATCATGCCGGAGGTCGCAAACAGCACCAGCACCGGGATCTCGCCCTGGTACAGGTTGCGCTCGCGCAGATAGCTCCAGCCATAGACCAGCGACAGGCCGCTGACCAGCACGATCACCGTTTTCATCACGTCGGCGGCAGTGTCGCGTACGAACATGCCGTGGAAGATCTCGCCCTGCCCGCCCGTACCGGTGGCCAACATGGCGAACACGAGGGCCAGGATGGCCACCGAAATCACGTGCGTGACGACCTTGTGCCGCTGGCTCACGAACAGGTCGATCATCAGCAGCGCGAAGGCGCCAGCGACGAGCACCAGCTCGGGAGCCAGGGGGGCCAGATCAGCGGTGGTCAACGGCAAAGGCGTTGGCGTGGTCATCATCAAATCCTGGAATCAAGTCTTGCAACGGCCGTTCAGAGCTTGCTCGCAGCAATCTGCGTGGCGAGCTTGGCGATCGACGGCTCCATCAGATCGGTCAGCGGCTTCGGATACACGCCCAGCGCCAGCACACCGGCGGCGAACACGCTCAGCACGAATTTCTCGCGACCGTTGATGTCCTTCAGCTCGGCCACGTGCGCATTGGCCACTTCGCCGAAGAACACGCGCTTGTACAGCCACAGCGTGTAGGCGGCGGTGATCACCAGCGTGGTCGCCGCGCCGAAGGCGATCAGCGGATGCTTCTGGAAGCTCGCCAGGATGATCATGAACTCGCCGACGAAACCGCTGGTGCCGGGCAGGCCCGCGTTGGCCATGTAGAACAGCATCGCGAAGGTGGCGAACCACGGCATCACGTTGACCACGCCGCCGTAATCGGCGATGCGGCGAGTATGCATACGGTCGTACAGCACGCCGATGCAGGAGAACATCGCACCGGACACGAAGCCGTGCGAGATCATCTGCACCATTGCGCCCTGCAGACCCAGGCGAGCGGCATCGACGCTGCCGTAGTCGCGCACCAGGGTGAAGGCGATGAAGGTGCCGAGGGTGACGAAGCCCATGTGCGCGATCGAGGAATACGCAACCAGCTTCTTCATGTCGTCCTGGACCAGCGCGACCAGGCCGACGTAGATCACCGCGATCAGCGACAGCGTGATCACCAGCCAGGCCCACTCGTGGCTGGCGTCGGGGACGATCGGCAGGTTGAAGCGCAGGAAGCCGTAGCCGCCGATCTTCAGCGCGATCGCCGCCAGGATCACCGAACCGGCGGTCGGCGCTTCCACGTGCGCATCCGGCAGCCAGGTGTGGACCGGGAACATCGGCACCTTGACCGCGAACGCGATCAGGAACGCGAAGAATATCCAAGTCTGCTCGCGGGCGGTCAGCTGCAGCGCGTACAGGTCGTGCAGCTGGAAGCTGCCGCCCTTCAGGTACAGGTAGATCAGCGCCACCAGCATCAGCACCGAGCCGAGGAAGGTGTACAGGAAGAACTTGACCGCGGCGTAGATGCGGCGCGGGCCGCCCCAGATGCCGATGATCAGGAACATCGGGATCAGCATCGCCTCGAAGAACACGTAGAACAGCATCGCGTCGGTCGCCGCGAAGATGCCCACGGTCACGCCTTCCAGGATCAGGAACGCCGCGACGTACTGGTTGACCCGCTTCTCGATCGAAGTCCAGGCACCTACGAGGGCCAGCACCGTCACCAGCGTGGTCAGCACGATCAGCGCGATCGCGATGCCGTCCACGCCGAGGTTGTAACCGATGTCGTAGGCCGGGATCCAGGCGTGCTGCTCGACAAACTGCAGGGCATCGTTGCCGGTGTCGTAACCACTCAGCAACGGCAGGCTGAGCAGCAACGTCACCACGGCGACCAGCAGCGCCGCCCAACGGGCAGTCTGTGCGTTGCGCAGGGCGAGGATCAGGGCACCGCCGACAATCGGCAGCCAGATCAGGATAGACAGTAAGGGCCAGTTCGACACGTCTTCTTATTCCGTACAGGTCAACGCCAGAAATGCATCAGTACCGCCAACAAGGCGATCAGACCGATGATCATTGCAAAGGCGTAGTGGTAGAGGAGCCCGGATTGCGTGCGACGCAGCAGGTTCGCGGCCAAGTCGACCAGTCGCGCCGAGCCGTTCACCACAGCGCCGTCCACGACGTAGGTATCGATCGCACGCGAGGCCTTGCCCAGCTTGACGCCACCGCCGGCAAAACCGCCGATCCAGAGCTTGTCGAAGCCGTACTTGTTTTCGAGGATGCGCACCGGCAGCGAGAACACTTCGCGTGCCTTGGTCGCAAGCTCCGGTTTCCACAGGTAGAACAGCGCCGCGAGCAGGAAGCCGGCCACCGTCAGGAAGAACGGCCACGCGGTCATGCCGTGCAGAGCGAACGCGACCGGACCGTGGAATTCCTCGGCAAGCGCACCCACCGTGTCACGGGCCGGATCATAGAAATCGATGATGCCGGTGAAGAACGACACGGCCTGGCCCTTGATCGCCTCGGCGGCATGGTGACCTGCCCAGTCGGTACCGAACAGCATCGGCCCGATCGAGAAGAAACCGACCGCGATCGACGGGATCGCCAGCAGCACCAGCGGCAGCGTCACCACCCATGGCGATTCGTGCGGCTCGTGCGCGCCATGGTGGCCATGGCCGTGATCATGATCGTCGTGGGCATGGTCGTCATGCGCATGCGCGTCGTGACCATGTGCATGATCATCGTGCGCGTCGCGGAAGCGCTCCTTGCCGTGGAAGGTCATGAACAGCAGACGGAAGCTGTAGAAGCTGGTCACCAGCACGCCGCCGAGCACTGCCCAGTAGCCGTAGGTCGCCACCCAGCTGTGTGCCTCGTGGGCATGGTGCTGGGCCGCCTCGATGATGGTGTCCTTCGAGTAGAAACCGGAGAAGAACGGGGTGCCCACCAGCGCCAGCGTACCGATCACGCTGGTCCAGTAGGTGATCGGCATGTACTTGCGCAGGCCGCCCATCTTGCGCATGTCCTGCTCGTGGTGCATGCCGATGATGACCGAGCCGGCCGCCAGGAACAGCAGCGCCTTGAAGAAGGCGTGGGTCATCAGGTGGAAAACTGCCGCCGAGTAGGCCGACACGCCCAGCGCAACCGTCATGTAGCCGAGCTGCGACAGCGTCGAGTACGCGACCACGCGCTTGATGTCGTTCTGCACGATACCGATCAGGCCGGTGAAGAACGCGGTGGTGGCACCGACGAACAACACGAAGTCCAGCGCGGTCTGCGACAGCTCGAACAGCGGCGACATGCGCGCCACCATGAAGATACCAGCGGTCACCATCGTCGCGGCGTGGATCAGCGCCGAGATCGGGGTCGGGCCTTCCATCGAGTCGGGCAGCCACACGTGCAGCGGCACCTGCGCCGACTTGCCCATCGCACCGATGAACAGGCAGATGCAGATCAGCGTCATCACGCTCCAGGTGTGCCCGGACAGCAACTGCACCTGAGCACCCGCCAACAGTGGTGCGTTGGCGAACACCACCGAGTAGTCCAGCGAACCGAACCACAGCAGCACACCCGCGATACCGAGGATGAAGCCGAAGTCGCCGACGCGATTGACCAGGAACGCCTTCATGTTGGCGAACACCGCGGTCGGACGCTTGAACCAGAAACCGATCAGCAGGTACGACACCAGGCCCACGGCTTCCCAGCCGAAGAACAGCTGCAGGAAGTTGTTGCTCATCACCAGGGTGAGCATCGAGAAGGTGAACAGCGAGATGTAGCTGAAGAAACGCTGGTAGCCCGGGTCTTCTTCCATGTAGCCGATGGTGTAGATGTGCACCAGCAGCGACACGAAGGTCACCACGACCATCATCATCGCGGTCAGGCGGTCGACCATGAAGCCGATATGCGCCGAGTAGTTGCCGACTTCGAAGAAGGTGTAGAGGTTCTGGTTGAACGGCACCGCGCCCTGCCCGGCCAGTTGGTACAGCGTCCAGCATGACAATGCGCAGCTGACCGCGACGCCGAGGATGGTGGCGAACTGCGCCCCCTTGCGTCCCACCTGCCGGCCGAACAGACCGGCGATGATGCTGCCCACCAGCGGTGCAAGCACCACGGCGATCAGCAGATTCTTGGAGAGAGTGATTTCCATCTACGGCTCAGCCCTTCAGCGAATCGACTTCGGCCACATTGATCGTGCGGCGTGTACGGAACAGGGTGGTCAGGATCGCCAGGCCGATGGCGGCCTCGGCGGCAGCCACGGTCAGGATGAAGAACACGAACAATTGACCGGCCGGATCGCCCATCTGGCGAGAGAAGGCGATGAAGTTGATGTTGACCGACAGCAGCAGCAGTTCGATCGACATCAGCAACACGATCACGTTCTTTCGATTGAGGAAGATGCCGGCGAGGCTGATGCAGAACAGCACCGCACCCAGTCCGAGCAGATGGCCCAGTGTGATCACGGCTTGGCCTCCTGTGCCTGACCATTTGCGGAATCGGCCGACGGCGCGACCGGTTGCTTCCTCTCGACCGCCATCTTGACGATGCGCAGGCGATCACCGGCCTTGACCCGGGTCTGCGCACCAGCGTCCTGGGTCTTGATGCCCTCGCGCTTGCGCAAGGTCAGCATCACCGCCGCGATCACCGCCACGGTCAGGATCACCGCGGCGAACTCGAACGGCAGCAGGAACTCGGTGAACAAAGCGTGCGCCAGCCACTTCAGGTTGGACACGTCGGCGGCCTGTGCGGCGGCGTTGTCGGCCGGCAGCGGGGCAACCGAGCGCGCCTTGACGCCGATCAGGGTGACCATCTGCGCCAGCATCGCCACCGCCACAATCAGCCCGACCGGCAGGTATTTCACCCAACCCTCGCGCATGCGGGTGGTGTCGATGTCGAGCATCATCACCACGAACAGGAACAGCACCATCACCGCGCCGACGTAGACCAGCACCAGGGTCACGCCGAGGAACTCGGCACCGACCAGCAGCCATACGCAAGCGATGGAGAAGAACGTCAGGATCAGGCACAACACGGCGTACACCGGATTGCGCACGCTGATCACCGCGCCCGCGGCGATGACCGCGATGGCAGAGAAGGCCCAGAAAGCGATATTGACCCAGTCCATCATGACCTCAGCGGAAGGCGGCATCGGCGGCGCGACGCTCGGCGATCTCGGCTTCCAGCCGGTCTCCGATCGCCAGCAGCTGCGGCTTGGTGACGACGTTCTCGCCGCGGTTCTCGAAGTGGTACTCGAGAATGTGGGTTTCGACGATCGAATCGACCGGGCAGCTCTCTTCGCAGAAGCCGCAGAAGATGCACTTGAACAGGTCGATGTCGTAACGCGTGGTGCGGCGGCTGCCGTCCTCGCGCTTGGCCGAGTCGATGGTGATCGCCAGCGCCGGGCAGACCGCTTCGCACAGCTTGCAGGCGATGCAGCGCTCTTCACCGTTCGGGTAGCGACGCAGCGCATGCAGGCCACGGAAACGCGGCGACTGCGGGAACTTCTCCATCGGGTACAGCACGGTGTACTTCGGCTTGAAGGTGTACTTCAGCGTCAGCCACAGGCCGGCGAGCAGCTCGAGCAGCAGCAGGCTCTTGAAATAGTGGGTGATCTTGTTCATCGAATTACACGCCCTTCTGGATCACGCCGTAGAACACCATCAGTGCCGTGACCGCAATCCATACGATGGTCAGCGGAATGAATACCTTCCAGCCCAACCGCATGATCTGGTCGTAGCGGTAGCGCGGGAAGCTGGCACGGAACCAGATGTACGCGCTGGCGAAGAACAACACCTTCAGCAGCAGCCACGGCCAACCGCCGGTCCAGATCCAGTTGATCCACGGCGACACATCCGCCGTCACCCAGCCCTGGATCGGGCTCAACCAACCACCCAGGAAGAAGATCGAGATCAGGAAGCTGACCAGGATCATGTTGGCGTATTCGGCCAGGAAGAACAGCGCGAATGCACCACCCGAGTACTCGACCATGTGGCCGGCCACGATCTCCGACTCGCCTTCCACCACGTCGAACGGTGCACGGTTGGTCTCGGCCACGCCGGACACCCAGTACACGATGAACAACGGGAACAGCGGAATCAGGAACCAGTCGAAGAAGCCCGAGCTGCCGGCCTGCGCCAGCACGATCTCGCTCAGGTTGACGCTCTGCGCGGCAATCATCACGCCGACCAGAGCGAAGCCCATCGCGATTTCGTAGCTGACCACCTGCGCGGCCGAACGCATCGCGCCGAGGAAGGCGTACTTCGAGTTCGAAGCCCAACCGGCCAGGATGATGCCGTACACGCCCAGCGAGGTCATCGCCAGCAGGTACAGCAGGCCGACGTTGGCATTGGACAGCACCAGCTTGGAATCGAACGGCACCACCGACCAGGCCGCGAATGCCGGCGCCAGCGTGATCAGCGGCGCGATCACGAACAGTGCCTTGTGCGTGTTGGTCGGCTGCACGATCTCCTTGAACAGCAGCTTGAACACGTCGGCGAAGGCCTGCAGGATGCCCGCGCCGACGTACATCGGCCCGTGGCGCACGTGCATCCAGCCGATCAGCTTGCGCTCCCACACCACGTAGAACGCCACCGCGGTGATGACCGGCACGGCGATCAGCAGGATCTTCAATATGATCCAGATCAGCGCGCCGATCGCGCCCAGTCCCAGGAACCACTGGTGCAGCGGGTCCACCGCGTTCAACAGCATCTCGTTCATGCAGCCACCACCGTTACGCGACCGGCACCGATCGGCGCAGTTGCGCCATGGCCCGACTCGATCCAGACCGTACCCGCAGCCACCCGCTTGTCGAGAACCACCGGCAGCGTGGCGTGTCCCGTCGCGGTGCCCACCTTGACTACCTGCCCTTCCCCGACCTGCAGCTTGGCGGCCTCGTCGGGATGCAGAGTGATGCACGGCGCGATGTTCAACGGATGCGCCTGCAACGCCTGCGCACGACGCACGACGGCGTCGGTGCGGTAGATCGCAGTGGTCGCGGCTACTTCCAGGCCTTCAACGGCCGCAGACGGCTGGACCGAAGCCTTCGGCGAAACATTGCGCGCCTGCAGACCAGCTCGCAGGCCCGCCAGATCAGTGAAGCCAAAGCCGGCCAGACCGAGCTCGCCGCCCAGCGCACGCAGCACGCGCCAGCC
This sequence comes from Pseudomonas sp. GW821-FHT07E12, assembly GCF_058986605.1. Classification (NCBI taxonomy): domain Bacteria; kingdom Pseudomonadati; phylum Pseudomonadota; class Gammaproteobacteria; order Pseudomonadales; family Pseudomonadaceae; genus Pseudomonas; species Pseudomonas sp. GW821-FHT07E12. Next base: position 17,912 of record NZ_JBYSVX010000034.1, read on the forward strand.
CTCGCGAGCCTCGCCCGGCAGCTTGCCGGCAGCACGCGAGAGCTGCGAACGGCCGTCGAGATTGGTCAGGGTCGCTTCGATTTCCGGCAGCGCACCGATCGGCAGGATCACATCGGCCACATCGCGCGTGGAAACGCAGGCGAACTGGCTGAAGGCCACTACCTTGGCGCCTGCCAATGCCTTGCACGCGGCAGCGGCATCGGCGAAATCCAGGCCCGGCTCGATGCCGTAGGTCACATACGCCTTGCGCGGCGCGGCCAGCATCGCCGCAACATCAAGCCCGCTCGGCAGCACGCCCTGAGCGGTCAGGCCGAGCGCATTCGCGCCCTGCGGAATACGGCACAGCACGGCACCGGTTGCGGCGGCGAAATCGGCAACGGCCTTGCGCAGCGTCGCTGCCTGCGGATGGTTCTCGACCAGCCCGCCAACGATGACCACCGCACGGGCACCGGCCTTGACGGCATCGCGCAGCGCAGCGTCGTCCAGTGCCGCCGCGTAGCCGGACGGAGCAACGATCTGCTTGCCAGCCTGGCTGAAGGCGAAATCGAAATCGACCGGGTTGATCGAGTGGATCTTGGCGGCGCGCGTGGTCTGCGCCTTGCGCAGGCGGGTATGCAGCAGCGGCAGTTCATGGCGCACGTTGCTGCCGACGATCACGATCACATCGGCCTGCTCGATCTCGGCCAACGGCTTCGCGAACGCTTGCGCAACGGCGGCGTCGGAGAAATCGCGGTTGTAGATGCGGTGATCGAGGTTGCCGGTCCCCAGCCCTTCAGCCAGACGCACCAGCAGCTCACCTTCCTCATTCGAGGCGGACGGATGCACCAGCACGCCAAGATCGTCGCCACGATGCGCCTTGAGCACTTCGATGGCAGCAGCCAGGCCCTCGGCCCAGCTCACTTCCTGCCACTCGCCATTGACCTTCTTCAGCGGCTTGACCGCACGGTCGGCGCTGTACAGGCCCTGATGCGAATAGCGGTCGCGATCCGACAGCCAGCACTCGTTGACCGCTTCGTTGTCACGCGGCACCGCGCGCAGCACTTCGCCGCGACGCACGTGCAGGAACAGGTTCGAACCCATCGCGTCGTGGTAGCCGAGCGACTCACGCGCCTGCAGCTCCCACGGACGGGCACGGAACTGGAACACCTTGTTGGTCAACGCGCCGACCGGGCACACATCGATGACGTTGCCGGACAGCTCGGTGGTCAGCGGCTTGCCGTCGTAGGTACCGATCTGCAGGTTCTCGCCGCGATACATGCCGCCCAGCTCGTAGGTACCGGCGACGTCCGCAGTGAAGCGCACGCAGCGCGTGCACTGGATGCAGCGGGTCATCTCGGTGGCGACCAGCGGCCCCATGTCCTCGTCCGGCACCACGCGCTTGCGCTCGTTGAAGCGGCTGACCGAACGGCCGTAGCCGAGCGAAACGTCCTGCAGCTCACACTCGCCGCCCTGATCGCAGATCGGGCAGTCCAGCGGGTGATTGATCAGCAGGAATTCCATCACGCTGCGCTGGTACTTCAGCGCCTTCTCGCTGCGCGTGGTGACCTTCATGCCTTCCATCACCGGCGTCGCGCACGCGGGCGACGGCTTCGGCGACTTCTCGACATCGACCAGGCACATGCGGCAGTTGGCCGCGATCGGCAGCTTCTCGTGGTAGCAGAAGCGCGGGATCGGAATGCCAGCCTTGTCGGCGGCCTGGATGATCATCGAACCCTTCGGAACGACCAGGCCCTGCCCGTCGATCTCGATGCTGACGTGTCCTTCCGGCACAAGCGCCGGCGCCACGTTGGGATTCACGGGTTGCGCGCTCATGCGGCAGCAGCCTCCACCTTCTTGCCGTCGACGATCGAATGACCGTTGACGATGTAGTACTCGAACTCGTCCCAGAACTGACGCAGGAAGCCCTGGATCGGCCAGGCCGCCGCTTCACCGAACGCGCAGATGGTGTGGCCCTCGATCTGACCGGCCACGGCACGCAGCTGGTGCAGGTCTTCCATCGTGGCCTTGCCGGCGACGATGCGCTCCAGCACGCGGTGCATCCAGCCGGTGCCTTCACGGCACGGGGTGCACTGGCCGCAGGATTCCTTGTGGAAGAACTGCGAGATACGGCAAGCGAACTTGACGCAGCACACGCTGTCGTCCAGCACCACGATCGCGCCCGAACCCAGGCCGGTGCCCAGTGCGCGCAGGGTGTCGTAGTCCATCTGCAGGCCCTTGAGCTGCTCAGCCTTCAGCACCGGCATCGACACGCCGCCCGGGATCGCCGCCTTCAGCGTACGGCCCGGCTTCAAGCCGCCCGCCATTTCCAGCAGTTCGTCGAAGGTGGTGCCGAGCGGCACTTCGAAGTTGCCACCCTTCTGCACGCAACCGGAGACCGAGAAGATCTTCGGACCACCGTTGGCGGTCCTGCTCAGGCCCTTGAACCACTCCGGACCGTTGCGGATGATCGCCGGCACCGAGGCATAGGTCTCGGTGTTGTTGATCGTCGAGGGCTTGCCGTACAGGCCGAAATTGGCCGGGAACGGCGGCTTGTAGCGCGGCTGGCCCTTCTTGCCTTCCAGCGACTCCATCAGCGCGGTTTCTTCGCCGCAGATGTAGGCACCGGCGCCGAGCGCACCGTAGATATCGATGTCGATGCCGCTACCAAGGATGTCCTTGCCCAGCCAGCCGTTCGCGTAGGCGTCCGCCAGAGCCTGCTCGAAGTGCTCGAACGGCTCGTGGTGGAACTCGCCGCGCAGGTAGTTGTAGGCCGCCTTCGAACCGGTGGCGTAGCAGGCGATCGCCATGCCCTCGACCACCGAATGCGGGTTGTAGCGCAGGATGTCACGATCCTTGCAGGTACCCGGCTCGGACTCGTCCGAGTTGCACAGGATGTACTTGACCGGCGCGTCCTTCGGCATGAACGACCACTTCAGGCCGGTCGGGAAGCCCGCGCCGCCACGGCCGCGCAGGCCGGACTGCTTGACCATCTCGATCACGTCGGCCGGCGAGATCTTCTCTTCGAGGATCCTGCGCAGCGCAGCGTAGCCACCGGTCTTGAGGTAACTCTCGTACGACCACGGGGTGTCGTAGTGCAGCGTCGTGAGGACGACTTGATGCGGCTGCGGTGCGGGACCGACCGGACCCGAAACGTGAGCGTGGCTCATTTCGAAGAATCCTTGCCGCTCAGAGGCAGACCGGAAGATTGCACCTGCTTGCAGACTGCCTGCGCGGCCGCAACGATACCGGTGTTGCCGTACTTTGCATGATCCAGGAAGAGCAGCGTGCCTTCGTCGCTTTCCTTGCTGGAATCCAGCACTTCGCCGCTCTTGCTGCGCAACTCGGAGCTGCCGCAAACACTGCTGGCCTGCGCCTGCTTGCCGTCGCAATAGAAGCACAGCTGCTCGTTCTCGACGCTGCCGGCGGGATAATTCGACTCGATCCGGAACGTGCGCACGTTGGCCCGGTAGAAGGGGCAGTTGACCGGTTGATTGTCGATGCCATAAGCCGACCACGGCTTGGCGAACTTCTGCACGGAGGCCAGATCGACCCATACCGTCGGTGTCTTGGCGCTGCCCTGGAACTTGGCCCAGTTCTCGCTGGCGCGGGCATTGCCGGGCAGCAGCGCGCTGGCGATCGCCAGCGACAGCCCGACGCATACCATGATGCGAATGCCACCCATCATTTCAGTTCCTCCAGCAGACGGTCCACGCTCTCGGGCGTCAGATTCTCGTGATAGTGGCCGTTGATGACCATCATCGGCGCGCCTGCACAACCCGCCAGGCACTCTTCTTCGCGCTTGAGATAGACACGGCCGTCGGCGGTCGACTGACCAAGCTTGCAACCGAGCTTCTTCTCGGCATGCGCGACCAGATCCTCGGCGCCGTTGAGCCAGCAGCTGATGTTGGTGCAGAAGGCGACGTTGTTGCGGCCGACCTTCTCGGTCTCGAACATCGAGTAGAAGCTGGCGACCTCGTAGGCCCACACCGGCGGGATGTCCAGGTACTTGGCCACACCGGCGATCAACTCGTCGGTCAGCCAGCCCTGGTTCTGCTCCTGCGCGGCATGCAGACCCTGCAGCACGGCAGAACGCTTGCGCTCCGGCGGGAACTTGCTGAGCCAATGGTCGATGTGCGCGCGCGTCTGCGCGTTGAGCACCACCATCGGATCGACGTCACGCGCCGCTTCGAAATTACCTGTCGCCTTCATCGGTCGACCTCACCGAAAACCAAATCGTAAGTACCGATCATCGCCACCACGTCGGCCAGCATGTAGCCGCGCACCACCGCGTCGATCGAGGACAGATGCACGAAGCCCGGCGCGCGCAGATGCACGCGGAACGGCTTGTTGGCACCGTCGGAGGACAGGTAGCAGCCGAATTCGCCCTTGGGCGCCTCGACGGCGCTGTAGGTCTCACCGGCCGGCACGCAATAGCCTTCACTGAACAGCTTGAAGTGATGGATCAGCGCTTCCATGTCGTCCTTCATGTCCTCGCGGCTGGGCGGCGCGACCTTGAAGTTCTTGACCATGACCGGGCCGGGGTTGGCCTTCAGCCACTGGATGCACTGCTTGATGATGCGGTTGGACTCGCGCATCTCGGCCACGCGGCAGAGGTAGCGGTCGTAGCAGTCGCCTTCGGTGCCGAGCGGGATATCGAAATCGACCGCATCGTATTTGGCGTACGGCTGCTTCTTGCGCAGGTCCCAGGCGATACCCGAGCCGCGCAGCATCACGCCGGTCATGCCCCAGGCCTTGGCCAGGTCCGGTCCGACCACGCCGACGCCGACCGTACGCTGCTTCCAGATGCGGTTGTCGGTCAGCAGGGTCTCGTACTCGTCGACCCGCGACGGGAAGGTGTTGGTGAAGTCTTCGAGGAAATCCAGCATCGAGCCTTCACGCGCAGCGTTGAGCTTCTTCAGCGCCCCGCCCTTGTGCCAACGCGATTCCTTGTACTTCGGCATGCGGTCCGGCAGATCGCGGTAGACGCCACCCGGACGGTAGTAGGTCGCATGCATGCGCGCGCCACTGACCGCCTCGTAGACATCCATCAGCTCTTCGCGCTCACGGAACGCGTACAGCATCACCGCCATCGCGCCGAGGTCGAGCGCGTTCGAACCGACCCACATCAGGTGGTTCAGGATGCGGGTGATTTCGTCGAACATCGTACGAATGTACTGGGCGCGCTCCGGCGCCTCGATCCCCATCAGGGTCTCGATCGCACGCACGTAGGCGTGCTCGTTGCACATCATCGACACGTAATCCAGGCGATCCATGTAGCCGATCGACTGGTTGAACGGCTTGGACTCGGCCAGCTTCTCGGTACCCCGGTGCAGCAGGCCGATATGCGGATCGGCGCGGACCACGGTCTCGCCGTCCATTTCCAGGATCAGACGCAACACACCATGCGCGGCCGGATGCTGCGGACCGAAGTTCATCGTGTAGTTGCGGATCTCCTGCTTGCTCTCGGCAGGATTGCTCGCGAAGGCGGCATGCGCCTGGTGGAACTCGCTCACTTGGCGGCCTCCGTCTGTGCGGACTCACCAGCCGCAGTCTTGTAGCGCGCGTCGTCGCGGATCACGCGCGGCACGTTCACGCGCGGCTCGACCGAAGTCACCGGCTCATAGATCACGCGCTTCTTCTCTTCGTCGTAACGCACTTCGACGTTGCCGATCAGCGGGAAATCCTTGCGGAACGGATGACCGACGAAACCGTAGTCGGTGAGGATGCGGCGCAGATCCGGATGGCCGGCGAAAACGATACCGAACAGGTCGAACGCCTCGCGCTCGAACCAGTTCACGCCCGGCCAGATGTCGTTGACCGAAGACACCACCGGCAGCTCGTCGTTCGGCGCATAGCAGCGCACGCGCAAGGCCAGGTTGTGTTGATAGGAACGCAGCTGGGCGATGACCGCGAAGCGCTGCGTCGGCAACTGCTGCGGCCGGATGCCTTCCGACGTCTCGCCCGACGGGAACTCGCCCCAGCCGAAACGTCCGGCGCCCTTGCCCTCGACGCCACGGCTGAAGCCGTGCGAGGACACGTCCGCGGTATCCCACTCGGCACTGCCGTAGCCGAGGTAATCGATACCGCACAGGTCCGACAACTGCTCGAAGCCGAACTCGTCGCGCAGCGCCAGGCAGGTCGCATGCCAGTCGGCCGAAGGTACTTCGAGCGTCACTTCGCCACGCGGCTCGACCACGGTGACCTGGGCGCCGGCGAAGCGCGCGCGGAGCCGGTCGGTGAAGGAGGATGCTTGCTCTGCCATGGGGGCTTGGCTGCTCTCTAAGGTAGAAGAGGGTTCAGCGCGCGATGGTCTGGGTTCGCCAGATCTTCTTCTGCAGCTGGAGGATGCCGTAGACCAGGGCCTCGGCCGTCGGCGGACAGCCCGGCACATAGACATCGACCGGCACGACGCGATCGCAACCACGCACCACGGAATACGAATAGTGGTAATAGCCGCCGCCATTGGCGCAGCTACCCATCGAGATGACCCACTTGGGATCCGGCATCTGGTCGTAGACCTTGCGCAGCGCCGGCGCCATCTTGTTGACCAGGGTACCGGCCACGATCATCACGTCGGACTGGCGCGGCGACGGGCGGAACACCACGCCGTAACGATCCAGGTCCAGGCGCGCGGCGCCGGCATGCATCATCTCCACCGCGCAGCAGGCCAGGCCGAAGGTCATCGGCCACATCGAGCCGGTGCGCGCCCAGTTCAGCAGCGCATCGACGCTGGTGGTGACGTAGCCCTTCTCGAGCAGCGGGTTCTCGCCTTCCGGGCGCAGGATGTCATCGACCCGACCCTCGGGGATCGGATTGGTCATCAGACGATCGAGGGTCTGAATCACTCCCATTCCAGCGCTCCCTTCTTCCACACGTAGATAAAACCGAGGAACAGCATGCCCACGAACAGGCCCATGGTGACCAGCGAGCGGGCGCCGATTTCCATGAACACCTGCGTCCAGGGCACGATGAAGATGATTTCCAGATCGAAGACGATGAACTGGATCGCGATCAGGTAATAGCGCACGTCGAACTTCATGCGCGCGTCTTCGAATGCTTCGAATCCGCATTCGTACGGCGAGAGTTTCTGTGCGTCGGGGCGACGGGGGCCGAGGAACCTACCGATCAGCATCAGGGCGATGCCGATACCGGTGGCGACGACCAAGAACAGCAGACTCGGCAAATATTCGGCCAGCACGACGTTTCTCTCTTGCCTCTGCCCGCATCACCAGCATGCGGGCATGGGATAAACGAACCTCTGCACGCTGGCATTGCCGCCGCACACAGGACTCGTAGCCAAACATGGTGCCCAAGAGGGGACTCGAACCCCTACGACCTAAGTCGCTACCACCTCAAGGTAGTGCGTCTACCAATTCCGCCACCTGGGCTTACGTCGCGCACCTGCTCAAGCGAGTGCGCAGCGTATTGTAACCGGCTTCAGTCTTTTTGCGATGGTTCTGAAGCGTTTTCTTCACGCTTGACAGGCGCCTGCTGGGCCTGCTCAGCGGGCACCGTCGCCGTGGCCGGTGCCTGCGGCACCGACGGGACCAGCTCACCAGCGGGCGCGGCCGGGACCGGCGCTGCAGCCTGCGACATCACACCCAGGCCCTGCTCGGTCGGGCGCGAGCCATGCGAGGCGTACCAGGCCATGAACAGGCTGATACCGAAGAACACCACGGCCAGCCACTTGGTGGACTTGGACAGGAAATTCGATGCACCCCGCGCGCCGAACACGGTGCCCGAGGCACCGGCACCAAAACCCGAACCAGCCGCCGCACCCGCGCCACGCTGCATCAGGATCAGCGCGATCATCGCGATCGCCACCAGCACGTAGACCACATTGAGGATCAACATCAGCATTTCGAATCCGTCCCCGGACGAGACCTATTTGACTTATCTATCAGCGGCCGCCCGCGCAATGGCCAGGAAATCCCCGGCAACCAGCGATGCTCCGCCCACCAGCCCGCCATCGATGTCCGGCTGCGAAAACAGCACGGCGGCGTTGTCGGGCTTTACGCTGCCGCCATACAGGATCGGCAGCGAATCGGCGATTCTAGCATCGTGGCGACGCACTTCGCCACGAATGAAGGCGTGCATGGCCTGGGCCTGGTCCGGGCTGGCGCTGCGGCCGGTGCCGATGGCCCAGATCGGCTCGTAAGCCACCATCCCCTTGCCGACACCCTCGGCCCCCACCAACGCCAGCACCGGTGCCAGTTGCGCGGCGATCACCGCCTCGGCCTGGCCCGCCTCGCGCTGCCGCAGGGACTCACCGACGCAGACGATCGGCACCAACCCGGCGTTGAGCGCAGCGCGGAACTTGCGCGCGACCAACTCACTGTCCTCGTGGTAGTGCTCGCGCCGTTCGGAATGCCCGACCAGACCATAGGCCGCCCCGACATCGACCAGCATGGCCGCCGAGACCTCACCGGTATAGGCGCCGACTTCGTTGCTGCTGACGTTCTGGGCGCCGAAGCCGATCGAGCAATCGCCGAAGTCCTCGATCAGGTCGCCCAGGTACGGCAGCGGCGGCAGGATGATCAGCTCGACCCCCTCGATCGGCAGGCCGGCGGCAACTCCGCGGACCAGTTCGTGGGCGAATTCGCGGGTGCCATGCAGCTTCCAGTTACCGGCGACGATCTTGCGACGCATGGACATCGACACTCCTTCAGGGCATACCAAAGGTATAAGGATAATCCATCGACCACTTCCATCAGGTTATGGATGGACACCGCCGGGACATTCCAGACATGGAAAAGGCCGATCGAATGACCGGCCTTTGTCCATTAAGCACCCTGCACCGTGACATGGAGCCGAACTGTGCTCCCCCTCCCAGGACTCGACTGGAGAGCCGGTAACGCCTCAGCCGAGCAAGCTCGGCACTACTTGAGCTTGATCTCGCGCAGGCGCTCTTCCAGATAGCCCTGGGCGGTGATCGGCTCCGGATAACGCTTGGGGTTGTCCGCGGTGATCGTCGAGGGCAGCACGTCGATCAGGAAATCCGGGTTGGGATGCAGGAAGAACGGCACCGAGTAGCGCGGCTTGCGCGCCTCTTCGCCCGGCGGATTGGTCACGCGATGGGTGGTGGACGGATATACGTGGTTGGTCAGGCGCTGCAGCATGTCGCCGATGTTGACCACGATGGTGTCGGCGTCCGAGGTGAACGGGACCCATTCACCCTGCTTGGACTTCACTTCCAGGCCGGCGGCGCTGGCGCCGACCAGCAGCGTGATCAGGTTGATGTCCTCGTGCGCGCCGGCGCGCACGTTCGGGATGTCCTCGCTGGTGATCGGCGGGTAGTGGATCGGGCGCAGGATCGAGTTGCCGTAGTCGGTCTTGTCGGCAAAGTAGCTCTCCGGCAAACCGATGTGCAGGGCCAGCGCCGACAACACCTTGGCGCCGAGCTTGTCCAGCGCCTGGTATAGACCATAACCCGCCTCGTGGAAGCCCGGCACTTCCTCGGGCCACAGGTTCGGCGACATCACCGGGCGGTACTTGGAGTCATCCGCAATCTCGCGACCGATGTGCCAGAACTCCTTCAGATCGAAGTGCTTGGAATCCTTTGCGGTTTCCACGCCGAACGCGGTATAGCCGCGTGCGCCGCCGCTGCCCGGCACGTGGTACTTCTTCTTCACTTCATCCGGCAATGCGAAGAACGCCTTGAACACGCCATAGGCGTGATCGATCTCGACCTGCGGGATGCCGTGGTTGCGGATGCCGGCAAAACCCCATTCGCGGTACGCCGCGCCCAACTCGGCAACAAATGCGTCGCGGTCGCTGTCGAAACGAGTGATGTCTAAGGTCGGAATACGGCTCACGGCGGCCCCTCGGTAGCGTGATCTGGAATGAAATAACGTCCGGCCCGCGACACACGTCCGGCTGGCGACGGATTGTGACATACCGCCCCTTGGCACGATCCCATCGGCACTGTGACAACGTGACGACACAGCTCATCTGATACACAGCGATATAATGATGAGAATCCACTCATCACGGAGCGGCACACATTTCGCTCCTGCAGCCACGCCCCGCTCGCCCGGCATCCCACCCAACCCGCATGGATGTTCCATCGCCGCGGCATCGTGTCGCATACCACTCACCCTGGCCTTCCTCACCTCGATGAACGAGGCCGTGACCGAGACCGGTCGCGCACCGTTCCGGCCATGAACCTACCGAACATGCCTCCCACCCTGACCGCCGTGCACGTCTCCCCATGACGTTCCCTCCGCTCAAAATCCTGCACACCGAAGCCGCGACCGGCCTGGGCGGACAGGAGATCTACATCTATCGCCAGATGCTGTGCATGCGCGAGCGCGGCCACCACATGGCCCTGCTCTGCCAGCCGGACACGCCGCTTGCGGACCTGGCACGCAGCGCCGGACTGCCGGTCTATCTGCTGAAGATGGGGGGGACGCGACGCCTGCTCACCGGCATCTGTGCGGTACGGCAACTGGTGCGGCGCGAAGGATTCGACGTGGTCAACACCACCAGCCGCATCGACACGCTGATCGCCGCCACTGGCGCGCGGCTGGTGGGAGCCCCCCTGGTGGTGCGTTCGCGCCACCTGATGAGCCCGATCAACAGCCGGCTCACCTACACCGCCCTGCCACACCGGGTCATCACGGTGAGCCGTTACGTGCACGACATGCTGGTCGATCGCGGCATTCCGCCTGCACGCATCGGCGTGGTTCCGCCGATCGCCGCGCAGCCGGCGTGGGAAGACGAGAACCCGCGGACCTGCTGGGAGCGTTTGCAGCAAAGCCGCGAGACGGTACGCGCGGAACTGGGTTTCGATGCGGATGACGTGGTGGTCGGCTGCACGGCCGTGCTGCGCGAGCCCAAGGGCCACGTCGAACTGCTGGAAGCGATCGCGCCGCTGTGCCACGCCAACCGACGCCTGCATCTGGTGATCGTCGGCGATGGCGACCCGGTCATGCAGCGCCTGTGTGCGCTCCGCGAGACATTGGGACTCACGGCGCAGATCCATTTGATCGGCTACCGCAGCGATGCCGCGCGCTTGATGAGCGGCTTCGACCTGTTTGCACTTGCCACCCAGAAGGAGGCGGCCGGCACCGTGTTCCTGGAAGCAGCCCAGGCCGGCCTGCCGATCGTCGCCACCCGGGTCGGCGGCGTCCCGGAAATGTTGCGGGAGGGAGACAATGCATTGCTGGTGGCACGTGGCGATCAGGCTGGGCTGACCGCCGCGCTCAAGACGTTGCTGGACGATCCCGAGCGTCGCCGGCGCATGGGGCGGGCCGGCTGGGAGTGGGTACGCACCAATCCCACCTTCAGCGCACACGGCCATGCCGAGGCCACCGAACGTCTCTATCGTCAATGGCTGCAGGAGCTTGGCCCATGGCCAGCGCAAAATCCGTTCCCGTCCTGATGCACCACCATGTCTCGCCATCGGCGGGCATGATCACGGTCTCGCCGGAGAACTTCGAAAGCCAGATCGCCTGGCTGGCCCGCGATGGCTGGACCTCGCTGACGCTGGCGCAGTTCGACGGCTTCCTCGCCGGCGCGCCGGTGCCGCGCAAGTCCATCGTCATCACCTTCGACGACGGCTACCTGGACAACTGGGTCTACGCCCATCCGATCCTGCAGAAGTACGGCATGCACGCGGTGGTGTTCGTGGTCAGCAACTGGATGGGCGACGGCGCAGTGCGCCCGCACGCAGGCCAGCAAGGCCTGACACTGCCGGCCACGCCGGATCACCACGGCTGCGAGGCGGCGATCCTGCGCGAGAACCGCGCCGATGACGTGATGATGCGCTGGAGCGAGGCGCAGGCGATGATCGATGCGGGCACCTTCGAGGTGCACTGCCATACGCATACGCATACGCGCTGGCTCAACACCGATCTCGATCGCGTGCAACGCTGCGAAGGACTGGATCGCGATCTGGCGACCGCACGCACGGTGCTGCAGCAGCGACTGGGCGAAGTCTCCGACACGTTGTGCTGGCCGTATGGTGACTTCGATGCGGACCATGTCGAGATCGCGCGCAAGCACGGCTTCCACCACCTGCATACGACGCATCCGTTCGGCCGCAATGTGCTCGGCGGCGATCCGGAGCACATCTATCGTTTCGCGATTCGCGATCGGCCGGCACGCTGGCTGCGCAAGCGCATCGCGCTGAGCTACAACCCGCTGCTGGCGCCGCTGTTCAACGGCTTCAAGACGCGCCAGAAAGGCATGCTGCGCGGCGCCTGAGGCGCCGCTGCGATCACGTCAGGATCCCTTGCAGCACGGCGACGGCACTCGGCCGTCACCGTCATCGCGGACGGTTCACGCCGCGTCGCGCACCGCTCCAGCCAGTGCGTCGAGCGTGCGCTGCATCAGCGCAGCGTCGTCGGCTTCGACCGTCACCCGCACTACCGGCTCGGTGCCGGACGGACGCAGGAAGGCGCGACCACGACCCTGCACCGCCGCCTGCGCCTGCTGCAGCGCCTGCTGCACGCCGGCATCGGCAACGGTGAGCTTGGCGCTGGCGCCATCGAGGCGCACGTTGACCGTCTTCTGCGGCACCTTGTGCAGGCCCGACAGCGCCTGCCGCAGCGACATGCCGTCGCGCCGCAATACCTCCAGCACCTGCAGCGCGCTGACGATGCCGTCACCGGTGGTGGCACGATCCAGGCACAGCACATGGCCGGAGGCTTCACCGCCCAGCACGCCCTGCCCTTCGACCAGTGCCTGATGCACATAGCGATCGCCGACCTTGACGCGCTGAAACGGGATATCAAGTCCAGCGAAAGCCTTTTCCAGGCCGTAATTGGTCATCAGCGTGCCGATCACGGTGCCCTTGAGGCGACCGCTGGCTTGCCAGGCGCGGGCCAGCACGTACAGCAGATCATCGCCATCGACCGGGTTGCCCTGGTCGTCGGCCATCAGCACGCGATCGCCATCGCCGTCGAAGGCGATGCCGAGATCGGCGCCGGCCTCGCGCACCTGCGCGGCGAGGTTGTCGATGTGGGTCGAGCCGACACCGGCGTTGATGTTCAGACCGTCCGGCGCGGCACCGATGACGGTCACATCGGCGCCCAGTTCGCGGAACAGCATCGGCGCGATGTGGTAGGTCGCGCCGTGTGCGCAGTCCAGCACCATGCGGATCCCGCGCAGGTTGAAACCACGCGGCACGCTGGACTTGCAGAACTCGATGTAGCGACCGATCGCATCGCGCGCGCGCGATGCCTTGCCGAGCCCTTCGGACTCGACGGTGAGGAACGGCTCGTCCAGCGCTGCTTCGATCGCCGCCTCGGTGGCGTCATCGAGCTTCTCGCCATCGGCGGAGAAGAATTTGATGCCGTTGTCGTAATGCGGGTTGTGCGAGGCACTGATGACGATGCCGGCATCGGCGCGCAGGGTGTTGGTCAGGAACGCGACCGCCGGGGTCGGCATCGGCCCGATCAACTGTACGTCCACGCCAGCAGCGACCAGCCCAGCCTCAAGTGCGGCTTCGAACATGTAGCCGGAGATGCGGGTGTCCTTGCCGATCAGCACCATGGGCCGCTTGCTGCCGATGCGCCCCTGCCCCAGCACGCGCCCGAGCGCGTTGCCCAGGCGCAGCACGAAGTCGGCGGAAATCGGCCCGTGGCCGACCCGTCCGCGGATGCCGTCGGTGCCGAAATACTTTCGCGCGCTCATGCCTCGCTCGTGGCCGCGTCCGAGGGCATCGGCTGACGCATCATCATCGCGGTCAGCTCGGCGAGGCGGTCGCGCATCTGGCGGCGATCACAGATCTGATCGATGGCACCGTGCTCGACCAGGAACTCCGAGCGCTGGAAACCTTCCGGCAACTTCTCACGCACGGTCTGCTCGATCACGCGCGGGCCGGCGAAGCCGATCAACGCGTGCGGTTCGGCGATGTTGATGTCGCCCAGCATCGCGAACGAGGCGGAAACACCACCGGTGGTCGGATGGGTCAGCACCGAGATGTACGGCAGGCCGGCCTCACGCAAGCGCCCCAGCGCGGCGGAGGTCTTGGCCATCTGCATCAGCGAGAACAGGCCCTCCTGCATGCGCGCGCCGCCGCTGGCGGAGAAGCACACGTACGGACAGCCCACTTCCAGCGCGACTTCGGCCGCACGCGCGAAGCGCTCGCCGACCACCGACCCCATCGAGCCGCCCATGTAGGCGAAGTCGAACGAGGAAGCGACCAGTGGCTGGCCCTTCAGCAGACCGCGCATGGCGACCAGCGCGTCGTACTCGCCGGTGGCCTTCTGGGTGGATTTGATGCGATCGACGTACTTCTTCTGATCCTTGAACTTGAGCACGTCGACCGGGCCGAGGGTGGCGGCGATCTCGCTGGTGCTGCCGTCATCGAACAGCGCCGCCAGCCGGGCACGGGCGCGGATCTGCATGTGGTGGTCGCACTTCGGGCAGACCTCCAGGTTCTCTTCCAGCTCGGGCCGATACAACGCCGCGCCGCAATTGCTGCATTTTTCCCACAGCCCTTCGGGAACGCTGCGCTTCTTGCTCTGGGTGTTGTCGGTACGGATGCCCGAGGGCATCAATTTGCTGAGCCAACTCATGCGGTGTGACGGTCCATTCAAGGCGGCCCCGAGGGCCGCAGAGGGGCGACAGTCTAACTCGGCGCTCCATTCGGGTGCAGGACGGTACCGAATGGTGGCTCGTTCTTCTCACTCGGGTGCCATGCCCCTTCCGGGAGATGGCGCTCCGCAGGAGCGGATGAGGGTACGGGCGAAGCTGCGTGCATCTGGCTCCTCATCCCACCGCCTCTTGGCTTCAGTTTGCGTCGAGAGCCTGCCGCAGCGGCGCCAGGAATGCCTCGGCGCGCTCGCGGGCGGCAGCGACATCGCTCGCCTCGGCCAAGGCCGCCACCAGGGCGCTGCCGACCACCACGCCGTCGGCATCGACCGCCATCGCAGCGGCGCTGGCGGCGTCCTTGATGCCGAAACCGGCCACCACCGGCACCTTCGAGCGTTCACGGATCTGCCGCAGGCGATCGCCGGCCGAACGGGTATCGAGCCGGTCGGCACCGGTCACGCCGGCGAAGCTGACGTAGTAGAGATAGCCCTGCGCGTTGTCGCACAACGTCGCCAGACGCGTGTCGGTGGTGGTCGGCGCGGCCAGCACGATCAGGTCCAGACCGACAGCGGTGAACGCCCCACGGGTCTCTGCGGCCTCTTCCGGCGGCAGATCCACCAACAGCACGCCATCGACGCCGGCAGCCACGGCCTCGGAGGCAAAGCGCTCGGTGCCGTGGATCTCGACCGGGTTGAGGTAGCCCATCAACACCACCGGGGTGACGGCATCCTCGCGGCGGAACTCATGTACCGCTTCGAGCACATAGGCGAGCCCAGCACCCCGCGCCAGCGCGCGCTCGGAGCTGCGCTGGATGGTCGGGCCATCGGCCATCGGATCGGAGAACGGCACCCCGAGTTCGATCACGTCGGCGCCGGCGCGCACCAGCGCGTGCATCAGCGGCACGGTCGCTTCCAGCGACGGATCGCCCGCAGTGACAAAGGGAATCAGGGCCTTGCGGCCATGCGATTGGAGCTGGGCGAATTTGTCTGCGATGCGGCTCATGGGATCGGAAGGCGAGAAGAGAGGAAGGGGAAGCAGGGGGGCGTTTTTGGGGAGGCCAGGGGCCGGAGGTCAGGGGTCAGGGAAAAGCGGCGCATCTGCGAGAGCCGGGAATCCGCGCCATGGTTCCGACCTGGCTGCTCTATCCCTGGCCTCTGGCCTCTGGCCCCTGGTCCCTGCCCGCCAGCTACACCACCACGCCCTCCCGCGCTGCAATCGTATGCACGTCCTTGTCGCCACGACCGGACAGGTTACACAGCACCAAATTGTCCTTCGGCAGGTCGCGCGCCAGTTTGATCGCCTGGGCGACGGCGTGGCTCGACTCCAGCGCGGCAAGGATGCCCTCGGTATGCGCCAACAGGTGGAACGCGGCCAGCGCCTCGTCATCGGTGATGCCCAGGTAGGTGGCGCGGCCGCTGTCGGACAGAAACGCGTGCTCAGGGCCGACACCGGGGTAGTCCAGGCCGGCCGACACCGAGTGGGTTTCGACGATCTGGCCGTCGTCATCGCAGATCACATAGGTGCGGTTGCCGTGCAGCACGCCCGGACGACCCGCGGCGATCGAGGCGGCATGACGGCCACTGGCGATACCATCACCGGCCGCTTCGGCACCGTAGATCTTCACCGAAGCGTCGTTGAGGAAGGCGTGGAACAGGCCGATCGCATTGCTGCCACCGCCGACACAGGCGGTGATCGCGTCCGGCAGCCGGCCGTAATCCTCCAGCATCTGCGCGCGCGCCTCGCGACCGACGATCGCGTTGAAGTCGCGCACCATGCGCGGATACGGATCCGGGCCGGCGACGGTGCCGATGATGTAGAAGGTGTCCTGCACGTTGGTCACCCAATCGCGCATCGCCTCGTTGAGCGCGTCCTTGAGCGTGGCCGAGCCGGAAGTCACCGGCACCACCGTCGCGCCGAGCAGCTTCATCCGGTAGACGTTGATCTTCTGCCGCTCGATGTCGGTGGCGCCCATGTAGACCACGCACTCCAGACCCAACCGCGCGGCCACGGTGGCCGAAGCCACGCCGTGCTGGCCGGCGCCGGTCTCGGCGATGATCCGGGTCTTGCCCATGCGGCTGGCCAGCAGCGCCTGGCCGATGGTGTTGTTGATCTTGTGCGCACCGGTGTGATTCAGGTCCTCGCGCTTGAGCAGGATCTGCGCGCCGCCGACCTCGCGGCTCAGCCGCTCGGCGTGGTAGATCGGGCTGGGCCGGCCGACGTAGTGCTTGAGGTCCTTGTCATAGGCGGCGATGAAGGCCGGATCCTGGCGTGCGGCGTCGTAGGCGGCGGCCAACTCCTCCAGCGGACCGATCAGGGTCTCGGCGACGAAGCGGCCGCCATAGCGGCCAAAGTGGCCCTGGGCGTCGGGGAAGGCGTGAAAATCACGAATGGGGGAAGTAGACATCGGTCGATCCATCCCGCGTCAGCGCGGGGCACGTTGATTCAGACAGCACTTTAACCCGTGTGACATATCCGGATAAATCGATGATTGCGCACAATCCGTGATCTACAATCACATGTCATGAGCCAGCCCCTGCCCCCGCTCGCCGCACTGCGCGCCTTCGAGGCCGCAGCACGACTGGGCAGCGTCAGTCGCGCCGCCGACGAATTGCACGTCACCCACGGTGCGGTCAGCCGCCATGTCCGCACATTGGAACAGGCCCTGGGCACCGCCCTGTTCGCCAAGGCCGGCCGCGGCCTGGTCCTGACGCCGGCCGGTGAACGCCTGCGCGATGCCACCGGCGATGCCTTCTCGCGCCTCGGCGATGCCTGGACGGAGCTGCGTCTGCAGCCCACCGAAACGCCGCTGGTGCTGGGTTGCTCGGCCAGCCTGCTGGCACGCTGGCTGATCCCGCGTCTGGGCAGACTGGAACAGGCGATGCCGTCGATCCGGCTGCACCTGTCGGCGCGCGAGCAGGCACCTCAGCCGCACCTGCCGGGGCTGGATGCGATGCTGCAGCTGGCTTCCCCACCCTGGCCGACGGACTGGAACGTGTCCGACCTGGGACCGGAGCGAATCGGCCCGGTCCTGAGCCCGCGCCATCCGGATGCCACCCGGCTGGCCGGCAGTGCGCCGCAGCGCCTGCTCGATTACCCGCTGCTGCATACCCGCTCGCGCCCACAGGCCTGGCCCGAATGGGCCGCGGCACACGGTATCGATGCAGAGGCGCTGCGCTACGGCAACGAATTCGAACACCTGATCTACCTGCTGGAGGCGGCGGTGGCCGGCCTCGGCATCGCGATCGCACCGCAGCCGCTGGTCAGCGAGGATCTCGCCAGCGGACGGTTGATCGCGCCCTGGGGTTTCGTGGAAACGCCTGCACGCTGGGCGTTGTGCCGACTACGGCGTAACCCGGATCCGCGTATCGACCGGTTGGCCGGATGGTTCCGAGGCGAGCTGGAGCGCTGAATGCCCTGCCGGACGTAGCAGCGGCGTCAGCCGCGATCGGGCTTTCCCGTTCAAATCCCAGCAGGCAGATGTGCGGTTTTTGCAGAAGGATCTGCACGCAAGCCCCATCGCGGCTGACGCCGCTCCTATGGGATATCCCGCTCAGCCCAGCTCGTGGCAGTCCGCGCGCCGCACTTCCTCGACGAAACGACGCATCTTGTGACCGTCCTTGACGCCTGGCGAAAGCTCGATGCCGCTGGACACGTCCACGCCCCACGGCAGTGTGGCGATGATCGCGTCGAACACGTTGTCGGCGGTGATGCCGCCGGCCAGCAGGAACGGCCGGTGCAATCCGGTCGGCAGGCGCGACCAGTCGAAGGTCAAACCGCTGCCGCCGCTGGCACCCGTGGCATGGCTGTCGAACAGGAACCCGGAGGTGTTCGGATACGTCAGTTGCAGCGTGCGCGCATTGACCTCGGCTCCGCCGCCCATCGGGATCGCCTTCAGGTACGGCAGGTTGAAGCTGCGGCAGAACGCGTCCTCCTCCTCGCCGTGGAACTGCAGCAGCGTCGGCCGTACCGTGCGCAACACTTCGCGCACCTCTTCCTTGGGGTTGTTGCGGAACAGTGCGACCACATCGACCATCGGCGCGATCGCCTGGCGCATCGCGCGCGCCTCGGTCGGAGCGACCCGGCGCGGGCTGCCGTGCGCGAAGATGAAACCCACCGCGTCCACGCCGAGTTCGCCCGCCAGGCGGATATCGCCGGCGCGGGTCATGCCACAGAACTTGATGCGGGTACGGTAGAGCGTGCGGTTCATAGGGTGACCTCGGCGGGCAACTGCCATTCTGCCGGATACAGCGGACCGACAAAGACCAGCCCCTGCGGCGGCGCGGTCGGCCCGGCCACGGTGCGATCGCGCCCGGCCAGCAGTTCGGCGATCCACTCCACCGGCTTCTCACCGGTGCCGACCAGAATCAGCGAGCCGACGATATTGCGCACCATGTGATGAAGGAATGCATTGGCCCGGACTCCGATCTCGATCACGTCGCCATCGCGCCGCACCTGGATCCACTGCAACTCGCGGCGTGCGTGCAACGCCTGGCATTGCACGCTGCGGAACGCGCCGAAGTCGTTCTCGCCCAGCAGCGCCTGCGCGGCAGCATGCATCGCTGAGGCATCCAGCGGACGGCGCTCCCAGCTCAAGGTCTGGCGATGCAGCGCCGGGCGCACCTGGCGGTTGAGCAGGCGGTAGCGGTAGCGGCGGGCACGCGCGGAAAAACGCGCGTTGAAGGTGTCCGCGACCGGCACGCACCAGCGCACCGCCACCGACGACGGCAGGCGCGCCGTCGTACCCAGCATCCACCCACGCGGCTCGCGTTGCGCATCGCTGTCGAAATGCACCACCTGGCATTCGCCATGCACGCCGGCATCGGTACGGCCGGCGCAGATCACCTGCACCGGCGCGGCGGCTACCGACGACAACGCCTGCTGCAGCGTCGCCTGCACGCTCGGACCGCCATGCTCGCCAAGCTGCTGCCAGCCGAAGAACTCGCTGCCGTCGTATTCCACACCCATGGCGTAGCGCATTGGAACCTCTCTGCTTGGACCGAAACCTCACTTGTCGGCGCGGTTTCTTGTAGGGACGGCGCTGGACGGCCCAGAGCCATTGGCCGCGACGGGCTTGCCCCTGGTAAAGCCTCATCGCGGCTGAAGCCGCTCCTACCGAGAGTGTGGCTTCAGCCGATCTGACTGAGCAGCGCGGACGCCTCGGCGCGCGCTTCCGGATCGCCGCTGGCGGCCACTTCCCGCAGCAGGCTGCGTGCGGTGTCCTTGTCGCCCAGGTCAAGATAGGCCACCGCCAGCTCCAGCCGGTCGCGGCCGGCCGGGGTTGGGTTCAGCGGCGCGACCTCGGACACCTCCGGCGCATGCCAGGTCGGTCCCCAGGCGGCTGGCAACGGACGCTCATCGGCAGTCGGCACCTCATGCCCCTGCGCGATGTCGGTCTCTTCGCTCCTGGTGAAGCGCTCTTCGTCATGCAGCGAGGCTTCCTCGATCTCGACCTCGTGGCCGAACTCGCGCTCGCCGATCACCGGCTCGTTGCGGCTCGCCGCCGCTGCAGCGGCGGGCGTTGCGATGTCCGGCCCGACGTCGCCGAAGCGGCGCGATGACGTGGTGAACGGCGATGGCTTGCGCCGCCGCGAGGCCAGCCACACCGCAAGCCCCGCGAGCACGAGCACCACACCGCCCCACAGCCACATCGGGAAACTGCCGGTCTCGCCAGCCGGAGGCTGCTGGGCCAGGCGCTGCTGGGCAGCGGCCAGGTCGGTGTCCTTCATCGCGATCAGCTTGGTCTGCTGCTCCCGCAGTTTCTCCAGGTCGGCCACGCGCGTGCGCAGTTCCTGGATTTCGGCATCACGGGTGGCGACGTCTTCCTTCGCCTGCTGCAGTTGTTCGTTCACGAGCCTGTCCCCTTCGCCGCCGGCCGTGGTGCCGGTCGTCGTGCCTGCCTTGTTGCTGTTGCTGCTTACCGCCGGGGCGATTTCCAACCGGGCTTCGGTCGCGCGCGGTGCCGGCGTGGCCGCCGCGGCCTTCGGTGCGGCGCCAGCCTCGGCCGGCTGCGGAATCGGCGCCCGCGCCTGTCGCCACTGGGCGGCCTGCTCGCGCACCATGGCAGTGGCCTCGGCCGCGCCGATCTGCGCCAGTTCGTCCTGCTGCGGCGTGCGCAGCACCGCGCCCTGCTTGAGCCGGTTGATGTTGCCGCCAATGAACGCGTCCGGATTGACTCGCAGCAGCGCCAGCATGGTCTGGTCGAGCGAATGACCGCTGCCGCGCGCCAACTGGACGGCGACCTGCGACAGGGTCTGGCCCTGGCGTATCGGTGCAAGATTCTGGCCGGGCGCGACAGGAGCCACCGGCGCCGACGGTCGTGGCGGCCGCGCTACCGGTGCCGGCGAGGCTGGCGCGCTGACCGGCGCATCCGCGGCGGATTGAGGCTGGGCCGCGACCGGCGCCGGCTCACGCACGATCGCGTTGCTGGCCCCGGCCTGTGGTGCCTCGATCTCCGGCTCAGCAATCGCTGCGGCGGTGTTGGGTGCATCGACCAGCGCGGAGTACTCGCGCACCAGCCGGCCGTTGCCCCAGTCCACCTCGATCAGGAAGCTGATCGCCTTCTGCTCGACCGGCACGCTGCTGGTGACGCGAATCACCGCACGGCCACGCGCATCCTGGGTGAACTGGAATTGCAGGTCGCTGATCAGCCCGGCCGGCCGCTCCAGCCCGACCCGTGCGAACGTGGTCGGTGAAGCCAGCGCAACGCGCGCGTTCTCCAGCTCGCCCGGCTCGTTGGAAATCACCGGAATCTCGGCGATCAACGGCTGACCGGGCTTGGACAGCACCCGGATATCGCCCAGGCCCAAGGCCATTGCAGCACTGCTGCAAAGCGTCAGGACCAATGCCGCCAAAGCTTGTAACGGGCGCTTTGCGCCCATGCCGCTACGTTTCATGGGCGCCAATATAGCCGCAACCCCCTGATTCGAATACTGCGCGGGTTGCCATATCGCCCTTGGTCGCAGTCTCCCGAGCGCGCCAATGCCAAGGCGATGTTCGCGCCGGATGATGATCCTGTGAGCCTGTGGGAGGGACTTCAGTCCCGACGCTTTACCGGTACCGCCCGTCGGGACTGAAGTCCCTCCCACAATGACGAAGGGCCGCATGCGCGGCCCTTCGGATCGACTCGAAGATGGCTGGATCAGCCCTCCTGAGCGACCAGTTCGGCCAACTGCACCGCGTTGAGCGCAGCGCCCTTGCGGATGTTGTCGGCGACGACCCACAGATTCAGGCCACGCGGATGCGAGAAATCCTCGCGGATGCGGCCGACAAACACCGGGTCCTTGCCCGAGGCATGGGTCACCGGGGTCGGATAACCACCGGCTTCGTGCTTGTCCACGACCTCCACGCCCGGTGCCGATGCCAGCAGCTCACGCGCCTGCTCCGGGGTGATCTTCTTCTTGGTCTCGATGTTGACCGCCTCGGAGTGACCGAAGAACACCGGCACGCGCACTGCGGTCGGGTTCACCAGGATGCTGCTGTCCTCCAGAATCTTCTGCGTCTCCCAGACCAGCTTCATCTCTTCCTTGGTGTAGCCGTTGGGCTGGAAGTCATCGATGTGCGGGATCAGGTTGAAGGCGATCTGCACCGGGAAACGCTGCGGATCGATGTCCTGGAACGCCAGCAGCTGCGCGGTCTGCTTGCCCAGCTCCTCCAGCGCCGAACGGCCGCCGCCGGACACTGACTGATAAGTGGCGATGTTGACGCGCTCGATGCCGTACAGCTTGTGGATCGGCGCCAGCACCGGCATCAGCTGCATGGTCGAGCAGTTCGGGTTGGCGATGATGCCGCGCGGACGGTTCTTCAAGGCGTGCGGGTTGACCTCTGACACCACCAGCGGCACGTCGTCGTCGTAACGGAACGCCGAGGAGTTGTCGATCACCACCGCACCGGCGGCGGCGAACTTCGGCGCGTACTCCTTGGAGATGCTGCCACCGGCCGAGAACAGCGCGATGTCCACGCCGGCCGGATCAAAGGTCTCGAGATCGACCACATCGACCTTCTCGCCCTTGTATTCGATCTGGCTGCCGGCCGAACGCGCCGAGGCCAGCGGGATCAGCTTGCCGACCGGGAAATTGCGCTCGGCCAGGATGGACAGCATGGTTTCGCCGACGGCACCGGTGGCGCCCACGATTGCGACGGTGAAAAGACGAGCTTGGTTACTCATGAGGAACTCTTCTGGATTCTCGAAGGAAAAATTTTGATCCCGGCACATGGATGTGCCGTGCTCTTGTGAGGGGCTCACACTAAAGGGTTCGGGGAACCTCCAGGCACGATCACGGAGGTTCCCTATCGTTTGCCGCCGCCGATTTTGGTCGCGCCCACGGTGGTGCCGGCCGCTTTGGCGGCCGCGTCGAGATTGATCGCGCTCGGCGGGTTGCCGGCGTTCGGGCCGACGCCCAGCGCCGCGATGAGGTTGTCCACCGCCAGCTGCGCCATCGCCCGGCGCGTGGCCAGCGAGGCGCTGCCGATGTGCGGGGTCAACACCACGTTGCGCAGCGCCAGCAGTTCCGCGCGTACGTTCGGCTCGCCTTCGTAGACGTCGAGTCCGGCGGCGGCCAGACGACCGTTGGCGAGTGCATCGGCGAGCGCCGGCTCATCGATGAGGCCACCGCGCGCGATGTTCACCAGCGTCGCGGTCGGCTTCATCCTGGCCAGAGCAGCGGCATCGATGATGTGGTGGGAAGTCGCACTGTACGGCAGCACCAGCACCAGGTGATTGGCCTGTGCCAGCAGTTCGTCGAAGCTTGCGTACCGCGCGCCGACCTCGCGCTCGGCCGCTTCCGGCAGCCGCGAGCGGTTGTGGTACAGCACCTTCATGCCGAAACCGTGGTGACCACGACGGGCAATGGCCTGACCGATCCGACCCATGCCAAGAATGCCCAGCGTGGCGCCATGCACGTCGGCGCCAAGCATGGTCTTGAACGACCACGGCCCCCACTGTCCGTCACGCAGCCAGCGCTCGGACTCGGTGATGCGGCGCGCAGCCGCCATCAACAAGGCGAAGCCCAGATCGGCGGTGGTTTCGGTGAGTACGTCCGGAGTGTTGGTGGCGACAATCCCGGCCGCGCTGAGCGCGGGGATATCGAGGTTGTTGTAGCCGACACCGACATTGGCGATCGCGCGCAGCCTGGGCGCGTTGGCGATCTCGGCGGCACCGATGCGCTCGTTGAGGGTCACCAGCGCGCCATCCAGCGGCGACAGCTTGGCGATCAGGTCATCAGACGAATACTTCATCACGTCCGCGGTGGTAGTCAGCTCGAAATGCGTGCCGAGCTGCTCGACGACATCGTCGAACAGCGGCTGGCTGACCCACACGCGTGGCCGTGATTCAGCCACCGACACTCCCCGGAATGCGCGGGCGCACCTCGCCGACGTCGCTGCACTGGGCGCGGTGGCGCAACGCCTGGTCCATCAGTACCAGCGCGACCATCGCCTCGGCGATCGGGGTGGCGCGGATGCCGACGCAGGGATCGTGGCGACCGGTGGTGATGACTTCGACCGGGTTGCCGTCCACATCCACCGTCTCGCCGGGCAGGCGCAGGCTGGAGGTCGGCTTGAGCGCGATCGAAGCGGTGACCTGCTGACCGGTGGAGATGCCGCCGAGAATGCCGCCGGCATGGTTGCTGAGGAAGCCGGCCGGGCTGATCAGGTCGCGATGCTCGGTGCCCTTCTGCACCACGCTGGCGAAGCCGTCGCCGATCTCCACGCCCTTGACCGCATTGATGCTCATCAGCGCCGCGGCGAGGTCGCCGTCGAGCTTGCCGTAGATCGGCTCGCCCCAGCCCGGCGGCACGCCATCGGCGACCACGTCCACGCGCGCGCCGACCGAATCGCCGGACTTGCGCAGCGCGTCCATGTAGCTTTCCAGCGCCGGCACCTGTGCGGCATGCGGCCAGAAGAACGGGTTGTCCTCGACGGCATTCCAGTCGAAGCCCTCGGGCTTGATCTCGCCCAGCTGCGACAGGAAGCCACGCACCGTCACGCCATGCCGCTGCTGCAGCCACTTCTTGGCGATCACGCCAGCGGCCACGCGCATCGTGGTCTCGCGTGCGGAACTGCGGCCGCCACCACGCGGGTCGCGGATGCCGTACTTCTGCCAGTAGCTGTAATCGGCGTGGCCGGGGCGGAACTGCGCGGCAATATTCGCGTAGTCCTTGCTGCGCTGGTCGGTGTTGCGGATCAGCAGCGCGATCGGGGTACCGGTGGTGACGCCTTCGTAGACGCCGGACAGGATCTCGACCTCGTCGGCCTCACGCCGCGCCGAGGTGTGACGGCTCTTGCCGGTGGCGCGGCGCTGCAGGTCGTGGGCGAATTCCTCGGCAGCGATCGCCAGCCCGGGCGGACAGCCATCGATCACACAGCCGATCGCCGGCCCGTGCGATTCGCCGAACGTGGTGACCGAGAGCAGCTTGCCGAAGGTGTTCGAACTCATCGCTGCGCGGCCAGCTCCGCGATGCGGGCGTTGTGATGGATCAGATCGCGGCATTCGATCGCGAAGATCCCCATCTGCCCGACCTTGAACTCGATCCAGGCGAAATCCAGCTCCGGCAGCAGCTTGATCAGGTGCTGCTCGGAATCGCCGACTTCGCAGATCAGCAGGCCGTCCTCGCTCAGGTGCAGCGGGGCATCACGCAGGATCTTCAGCACCAGGTCCAGACCGTCGTCGCCGGCACGCAGACCTAGCTCCGGCTCGTAGGAATACTCCTTCGGCAGCGCGTCGGTCTCGTCGTTGGTGACGTACGGCGGGTTGGTGACGATCAGGTCGTAATGACGCCCGGTCAGGCCGTTGAACAGGTCGGACTTGAGCAGGCTGACGTTGTTCGCGAGCAGGCGCTCCTTGTTCTCGGCGGCCAGCGCCAGCGCGTCGTCGCTGATGTCCACGCCATCCACTTCCCAGTTCGGGTTGTAGTGGCCCATCGCGATCGCAATGCAACCCGAGCCGGTGCACAGGTCGAGCGCGCGATGCACGTCGCGACCGGCCAGCCACGGCTCGAAGCCGGACTCGATCAGCTCGGCGATCGGCGAACGCGGCACCAGCGCGCGCGAATCACTCTTGAAGCTCAATCCGGCGAACCACGCCTCGCCGGTCAGGTAGGCGGCCGGCACGCGCTCGTCGATGCGGCGCTGGAACAGCGCCAGCACCTGCTCTTTCTCCGAACGCAGCAAGCGCGCCTGGCCGTAGGCCGGGCCGAGATCGTGCGGCAGGTGCAGCGTATGCAGGACCAGCTGCGTCGCCTCGTCCAGCGCGTTGTCGTAGCTGTGGCCGAAGGTCAGCCCAGCCTCGGTGAAACGGCTGGCGCCGTAACGGATCAGGTCGATGATCGTGTGTAGTTCGTCGGCCGCGGCGGCAGTCATGGCAACAGCTATATAAAAGTCGGCCTCCGATTATAGAGGGCTGGCCGCTATCATTGAGCGTCTGTTGCATTGGAAACGTCCATGTTCAATCGGAATACCTTGATCGTGCTGGTGGTGGCGCTGGCGGCCGGACTCGGCCTGCTGCTCGGGCAGAAGCTGCTCGGCGGTGGCAAGCCCTCCCCCTGGCCGGAGACGCGCACGGTGACTTTCTACCCGCAGCCGCGCACCCTGCCCGACTTCAGCCTGCGCCAGTCCGATGGCACCCAGCTGGTGCCCGGTGAACTCAAAGGCCACTGGACGCTGGTGTTCCTCGGCTTCACGTTCTGCCCGGACGTGTGCCCGACCACACTGGCCGATCTGGCGATCGCGCAGAAGCAGTGGGAGTCGATCCCCGACACGCTGCGCCCGCGCGTGCTGTTCGTTTCGGTCGATCCCGACCGCGATCCGCCGACGCGACTGGGCGAGTACACCCACGCCTTCCACAAGGACACCTTGGCCGCCACCGCCGACACTCCCTCGCTGGAACGCTTCGCCACCGCGCTCGGCTTCGTGTTCCAGAAGGTGCCGGGCAAGCATTTCGACGAGAACCCGAACGACTACAGCATGGATCACTCGGCCGGCATCGCCGTGCTCGACCCGGAAGGCCGCCTCGCCGGCCTGATCCGCCCGCCGCTGGACCCGCAGGCGATCGCCGCCGACTTTGCCAAGCTGACCCAGGAAACCGCCCCTTGAGCCTTGTTACGACCCTGACCTACGCACTGCCGCACCGCTTTCTGTCGTCGCTGGCGCGCCGACTGGCCTATTCGACCAACCCGGCAATCAAGCAGCGCCTGATCGACGCGGTGGTGGCGAAGTTCGGCGTGAACCTGGCCGAGGCCGCCGAGCCCGATCCGACCGCCTACCCGAGCTTCAATGCGTTCTTCACCCGCCCGCTGAAAGCCGGCGCGCGCGTGGCCGACGCCGATCCGCGGGTACTGTTGATGCCGGCCGACGGCCGCATCAGCCAGCTCGGCCCGATCCAGGCCGGTCGTATCTTCCAGGCCAAGGGGCAATCCTTCACCGCCGCCGAACTCTTGGGCGACGAAGCCGCCGCCATACCGTTCAACGATGGGCTGTTCGCCACCGTCTACCTGTCGCCGCGCGACTACCACCGCGTGCACATGCCGTGGACCGGCACCCTGCGCGAGACCGTGCACGTGCCCGGCCGGCTGTTCAGCGTCGGCCCGGATGCGGTGCGCAACGTGCCGCGCCTGTTTGCCAGCAACGAGCGTCTGGTCTGCCACTTCGATACCGACTTCGGTCCGATGGTGCAGGTGATGGTCGGCGCGCTGCTGGTTTCAGGTGTGGAGACGGTATGGAGCGGCGTGGAGATTCCCGCCTACGGCGATCGCATCACCCGCAAGGACTGGCGCGGCAGGGGCATCGTGCTGGAGCGGTTCGCGGAGATGGCGCGCTTCAATTACGGCTCGACGGTAATCACGCTGTTGCCGCCGGGTGTGGCTGCGTTTGATCCGGGGTTGAAGGCAGAATCGCCAGTGCGCCTGGGCCAGGCGTTGGCCCGGCTGGCGTAGATAGCCATTGGGCGCGGCCCCGGGTGACATCAACCATCAGCCGCGCCTGGCTTTGGCCGCAATCTTCAGATCGTCGTCCCCGCGCAGGCGGGAACCCAGTGCCTTACCGCGGCAAGCCTCAAGTCGCTGGATCCCCGCCTGCGCGGGGATGACGACGGGTTATTCAATCAAACCGCCTACTTACTTATCGCAGCCCTGCAGCTTGATCGTCTGCCCCGGCTTGAGCGCGTAGCCCGGCGCCTTCAATCCGTTGGCGCGCGCAAGCTCCTTCAGCTCGCACTGGTGCTTCTGCGCGATGCGGCCAAGCGTGTCGCCCTTGCCGACCTTGTAGCTGCGTGCCTGCTTCGCCTTCGGCTTGACTGGTTCGGGCTTGCCGGTCGCGATGGTGGTCGGCACGCCGCCCATCGGCATGGCATCGCCCACCGCCACGCTGCCGGTGTAACTGGACGCTGCCGGCCGCACGATCGCCGTGTTCAGGTCGGCGGTGATCAGAGTCCGCGCCAGATCCGCACGCGGACCGCTCACGCAGTACTTGCTGTACAGCCCGACGATGCGGGTGTTGGCGTTGATCACCGTGCCGGATGGAATCCAGCCATCGGCCTCGTAGCGTGGATTGAGGTTGCGCAGCACGCGCATGTAGCCGTCACGAGTGCCGGCACTGCCCAGGCAGATCGTCAGTTCGTAGATCGTGGTCGATTTGGCCAACCGGAGCGTGGCCGGCTGCGCGTTGATCTTGGGGAACTCCACGCCGTACTGACGCGGGTGCAGGAAGATCCACGCCGCCGCGATCACCATCGGCACGTAGTCCTTGGTCTCGGCCGGGAACTGCTCGTACACCGCCTGATCCCAGAAATTGCGTCCGCCCGATTGCGAGAACACCCGCCCGGCCCGACCCTCGCCGCCGTTGTAGGCGGCCAGTGACAGCTCGACGCTGCGGTTCAACTCGGCCATGCGCTCATTGATGTAGCTGGCACTGGCCTCGGCGGCGCTGCGTGCATCGAAACGGGTGTCGAAGCCGGTGCCATCCGGCCCCAGGCCGAAACGCGCCGCAGTGGCCGGCATGAACTGCATCAACCCGGCCGCACCGGCGCGCGAGCTGGCGTGCACGCGACCGTTGGATTCCTTGGCCATGATGCCGAACAGCAACGCCTCGGGCAGGCCACGCTGCTGCCATTCCGGCCACATGATCGCGCGCAGGTTCTCGTAGTTCTCGTAGCTGGTCAGCAGCGCCGGGCGCAGGTCGGTCAGCCAGCGGCGGATGCCGGCCTGTACCGCCGCGTTGTACTGCACCATGTCGTCGAAGGCATGGCGGTGGTCGTTGAGCAGGTTGGCCGCGCGTGCCGCCTCCGGCACATCGGCCGCGAGCGGACCGGTGTGGTCCGGATCGGCTTCGAGCAGGTCGTCGTCGGTATCGTCATCCGTCGGCACTGCAGCATCGGCATTGGCCTTCAACAGCCGCTTGTAGCCGGCCAGCATCGTGTTGACCTCGCAGCCGCGCAGCTTGATGCAGGCGTCGATGACGTCCTCCATGTCCTCCAGCGCCGCATCGGTCTCGCGCTGGCCTTTCGGATCGGCATTGTTCACCAGCACCAGCCCGTCGCGATAACGCTTCTCGGCGGCCTGCATGCGCTGGTCGAGCGCGGCCGCCTTCTCCTCGCGCGAGGCCGCATGCGCGGCGGGGAACAGCGACAACAGCAGAGCCGCGGCGAGGATCGACCGGGCGGGCAGCACAAATCGGGGAAGCGGCATCAGTCGTCGGGTGCAACGGGAAGATCCGCAGGGTAGCCGCCGGTCGCGCGCCGGGGCAAGGCACACCATGTCACGGAGACAGTCGACCGTTAGAATCCGGCCACATCCCACCCGAAGGCTGCCATGGACCCGATCCTGCTTGGCAAAGGCATCACCGACGACATCCAGGTCGTTCTGAATCCCCGTTTCGGCAATCGCCACGGCCTGGTGGCCGGCGCCACCGGCACCGGCAAGACCGTCACCTTGATGACTTTGGCCGAGGGCTTCTCGCGGATCGGCGTGCCGGTGTTCATGGCCGACGTGAAAGGCGACGTGGCCGGCCTGGCCGTCGCCGGTGACGGCAACGAGAAAGTGCTGCAGCGCGCCAAGGAAATAGGCGTCGTCGATTACGCCCCCGCGGCCAACCCGGTGGTGTTCTGGGACCTGTACGGCCAGCTCGGCCACCCGGTGCGCACCACTGTCAGCGAAATGGGCCCGACCCTGCTGGCGCGCATCCTGGAGCTCAACGACACCCAGTCCGGCGTGCTCGACATCGTGTTCAAGCTTGCCGACGACCGCGGCCTGCTGCTGCTCGATCTGGACGACCTGCGTGCGCTACTGGGGCTCGTGGTCGAGGAGCGCCAGAGCGTTTCGACCGAGTACGGGCTGATCAGCGCGCAGTCGGTCGCGGCGATCCAGCGCTCACTGCTGCGGCTCTCCCAAGACGGCGGCGAAGGCTTCTTCGGCGAGCCGGCGCTGGACCTGAACGAGATCATGCGGACCACGACGGACGGACGCGGCGTGATCGGCATTCTCGCCGCCGCGCAGCTGGTGCTGAAGCCACGCCTGTACTCGACCTTCCTGCTATGGCTGCTGTCGGAGCTGTTCGAGCGGTTGCCGGAAGTCGGCGACCTGGACAAGCCCAAGCTGGTGTTCGTATTCGACGAGGCCCATCTGCTGTTCGACGATGCCCCGCCGGCGCTGGTGCAGCGCATCGAGCAGGTGGTGCGGCTGATCCGCTCCAAGGGCGTGGGCGTGTACTTCTGCTCGCAGTTCCCCGACGACGTGCCGGACAACATCCTCGGCCAGCTCGGCAACCGCGTGCAGCACGCGCTGCGTGCCTATACCCCGCGCGACCAGAAGGCGGTGAAGACCGCGGCGGAGACCTTCGTCGCCAATCCCAAGCTCAACGTCGCCACCGCGATCTCCAGCCTGGGCACCGGCGAGGCGCTGGTGTCCACGCTGCAGGACAAGGGCATTCCGATGCCGGTGCAGCAGACCCTGATCGCTCCGCCACGCTGCCGGATGGGCGCGATCACCGATGCCGAGCGTGCCCAGGTACGTGCCGGCAGTCCGGTCGGCACCCGCTACGACACCGCGATCAACCGCGAATCGGCCACCGAGATGCTGGCCAAGCGCGCCGGCCAACAGGCCAGCCAAACCGACGCCCCGGCCGCCCGCACCCAGGAGCAGGACGAGGCGAAAGGCGGCAACGACTGGGGACAGGCGGTCAAGGACGCCGTGTTCGGCACCAAGCGCCGCCAGGGCCTGCTCGAAACCATGGCCAAGCAGACCACCCGCACGGTTGGCAGCAAGCTTGGCCAGCAGATCGTGCGTGGTGTCCTGGGCGGCATCTTCGGCGGCAAGCGCTAGGTCCAAGCAGCGCCCCCCAACTCGTCATTCCCGCGAAAGCGGGAATCCATGGACGTTAACTCATTGAAAGCCAAAGTCCTTGGATTCCCGCTTTCGCGGGAATGACGGGTAAAGGCTGTCTTGCGGAACAACACTCCGAAGCCAGGGTGTACCGCCCTCCCTGCGATTGCGCCGCCTGCGTCATGCACGACACAATCCGCCATCGACACTCAGGGGGAATGTCATGGAAGACCGCAACAGGTCGCGTTCGCGCGGCCGCAGCAGCGCGCCCGCTCCGTTCTGGACCCGCACCCGCGCGATCGCGCTGTACCCGTTGCATGGCTCGGCGCTGTGGTCGCTGATCGCACTGACGCTGTCCAGCCTGCTGACGATGCTGCCGGGCATTGGCTGGATCATCGGCATCATCGTCTGGCTGGCGATCTACAAATACGCTTTCGAGATCCTGCGTCATACCGCCAACGGCCACCTCGACGCCCCCCAGCACGGCTTCGACGTCAGTGACGGCACGGTGTTGCGGCTGATCCTGATGATGATCCTGACGATCATCCTGATCGCCGTGGTGGCGGTACTCACCCGCAGCCTGGTGGTGGCCAGCCTGACACTGCTGGTGGTCGCACTGCTGCAGCCAGGCTGTGTGATCTCGCTGGCGTTGGACGGCTCGCTGCGGCGCGCGCTCAACCCGGCGGTGTCGCTGGGCCTGGCCACACGCATCGGCTGGCCCTATCTGGCCGCATTCGGCCTGTTGTTCGTGATCCAGGCCAGCGCGCTGACCGCCAACCGCTGGCTGCAGGCGTACCTGCCGCCGATCGTGGACGATCTGGCGGTGACCGTCGTGTCGACCTGGGGCCTGTTCGCCGCCTTCCACCTGATGGGCTACCTGGTCTACCAGTACCACGAGGCGCTGGGCTTCGAGCCCGAGACGTTGAACGCCCTGCATCGCCACGACCCGGACCAACAGCTGCTCGACGAAGCCGAGACCCTGGTGCGCGATGGTCATACCGACAGCGCACTGGAGACGTTGCGCGGCGCGGTACGTTCGCGCGCAGTGAGTCTGTCGGTGCACGAGCTCTACCACCGCCTGCTGCGCCAGAGCACGCGTCGGGATGAGCTGCGCGAGCATGCCCGCCAGTACCTGTCGCGGCTGATCAACGAACGCCAGGAACGGCGTGGTCTCGCCCTGATGCGCGAGATGCTCGATCAACACCCGGACTTCGTGCCGGCGCAGGACACGCAAGCCGCGCTGCTGGTCGAACGCGCGCGCATGGCCGGCCAGTATCAGCTCACCAGTGACATGCTGCTGGCGATGCTCAAGGCGTGGCCGCGCTCACCACAGGCGCCGCAATGGTCGCTCGAGGCGGCGATGCTGCTGGCCGAACGCTTTGGTCGCGACGAGGAAGCTCGTGCATTGCTGCAACAGGCGCTGGCGATCAGCGATGACGAAGAACAGCGGCGCAAGCTGCAAGCGGCGCTGAAGGCGTTGCCGCAAGCGGATGTCGTCGCGGAGCAGCACGTTCCCCGCCATACCTTCGCAGCCGATACCGACTCGAAGTAACTGCCGTCCCCGCGCAGGCCGGGACGAAATGCTGCTTTCTCACATCGTACAAGTCGCTGGGTCCCCGCCTGCGCGGGGACGACGATTGGGAAATCCCTGCGAAATTCCCGCACCGGCCTGCCGCCGGGATTTCCTGACGACGCTTCCAGCTGCACGTACCTACAAGTTATCCAGCAGAAACCGCGCCTTCGCCGCCTGCGGCTGATCGGCATAACGCCCGACCAGCAGATCCAGAATGCGGCGCTGCCCCTCGGGCGCGTTCCGGTCGGCATGACGCATCGCCAGTGACAGCCATGCCTGCGCCACCACCTCGCGCGATGCAGCGGTTTCATCGAGCCCCTGCAGCAACGCCTCGGCCTCGGCGAGCAGGCCCAGTTCACTCCAGCGGCGCGCCAGCGACAGGCCCAGCATCGTCGGCAGCTGATCAAGCGACAGCTCCTGCAGCGCCGCACGCTGCGTCTGCGCCTGGCCGACATCGGCGGCCGACAGTGCCAGCAGTTCCAGCACGCGATCACACAGCGCGCGACGTTGGCCGGCGTTGCGCGCGACCCGGCAGCGCGCCAGTGCCAGATCGAAGCGCTGCGGCTGCTCGGCTGCCAGTTCGGCCAGCAACCGCTCGGCTTCGAGGTTCTCCATTCGGCCCAGATGCCGCTGCGCCCGCTCCCAGCGATCGTCCACGCGCGAAGCCGCGCCAGCATCGAGCATGAACGCCGGTCGCGTCTGCCGCGCCCACACCAGCACGCCGCCCAGCAACGCACCGGTCATCAGCCCACCGGCATGTGCATCGAAACCGATGCCCTTTTCATCGCTGAAGAACAGGTTGTACAGCTCCCAACCCAGCCACAGCGGCAACAGCACGATCGCCGGAGCGCGTATGTAGTCGAACACCACGCCGAACCAATAGAAGAAACGCACCGGGTGCCGCCCCCACACCACGCAGAACGCGCCCATCAAGGCCGCGATCGCGCCCGACGCGCCCAGCCCGCCGCCAGGCTCGCCCCAGCGCCACAGCAGGCTCACCGCACTCGCGCCCAACGCCCCCAGCAGATACACCCCCAACAGCCGCAGCGGACCGACCGCCCCTTCGAGCAGCAACCCGAGCGCGATCAGGAACAGCATGTTGCCGACCAGATGCCCCAACCCGCCATGCAGGAACGCCGAAGCCAGCATCCGCCAGGGCGACCACTCCGAGTTGCGCAGGTTGTGGCGCAGCGTGAACACGTCGCCCAGCAACACGTCGTAGCGGCTGCGCAATGGCGCCCAGGCCTGTTGCTGCCCGGCATCGTCGAACAGGCTGCCCTCGGCGAGCGCACGCTCGAAGGCAACGTCGTTGATCGTGCTGGCGGCGACGTAGGCGAACTGCAACCGCTCCGGCACGTCGCGCAGTTCCCCCAGCGCATCTGCCTGCCCGCTGCGCTGCAGGTAACGCTCGTAGGCCGGCAGCTCGTAACCCCCAAGACCGGAATCGATGTAGTAGGTCCGCGCTCGAGCAAGCGCGGCATCGTCGCCCGATTGCAGGCCGAAGAACACCCATACGTTCGCCAGCACCAGCAGCATCGTGACCCACGGGAAGGTTTCCCGGTTCAGTGGCTTGTGCAGGGGCAGGATCAACATCGCGACGCTCCATGTATCGATGGTCGGGCAGCTTCGACGATCGCCACATGACGCGCAAGGCGCTAGCATCACGCGCCCGAACCGGCCGCGATCCCGAGCCCCCATGAGCCGTTGGCGTCCCCCCGCAGAAAAGAGCACCGCCCTGATCACGCCCGAAGGCCACGCCCGGCTGAAGGCGGAGCTGGACGACCTGTGGCGGGTGCGCCGGCCGGAGGTGGTCAGGGCGCTGTCGGCTGCCGCCGCCGAAGGCGACCGCTCGGAAAACGCCGAGTACACCTATCGCAAGAAGCAGTTGGGCGAGATCGACCGGCGCGTGCGCTACCTCAGCAAACGCCTGGAAAGCCTGCGCGTGGTGGACACCGCGCCGAGTGACCCGGAGGCGGTGTTCTTCGGCGCGACGGTGGAACTGGAGGATGCCGACAGTGGCGAGGTCGTGCGCTACCGCATCGTCGGCCCGGACGAGACCGACGCCCCGCGCGGCTGGATCAGCATCGACTCGCCGCTGGCGCGCGCGTTGCTGAAGAAGCGGATCGACGACGAGTTCGAAGCGCAGCTACCGAGCGGCAAGCACAGCTTCGTGGTGCTGGCAGTGGAGTACGCCAACTAAACAATTCTGTTCTGTGGGAGGGACTCTAGGTGGCCTCGGGCCATCAGTCCCTCCCACAATATGATTCAGACGACCCGCAGATCCAGCGCACGCGCCGCAACCGGGCCTGCACCCGATGCCGGCAACGCATCACCGAACAAATCGTGCTCATCGCTCTCGGTGATTTCCACATCGACAAACTGGCCAACGCGCAGCTTCGCTTCCTCGGCATTCTGGATGTGCACCAGGCCATCGATCTCCGGCGCATCGGCCTTCGAGCGCGCTA
The DNA here is from genome assembly GCF_058986605.1 of Pseudomonas sp. GW821-FHT07E12. NCBI lineage: Bacteria > Pseudomonadati > Pseudomonadota > Gammaproteobacteria > Pseudomonadales > Pseudomonadaceae > Pseudomonas > Pseudomonas sp. GW821-FHT07E12. The sequence continues at coordinate 52,777 of NZ_JBYSVX010000034.1, forward strand.
CCGCGATGCCATCCTCGATCGCATCGACCAGGCATTGCTGCACGCTGCCGATCTTGGCTTCCAGCTTGGCCGCGGAAATCGCCGCCTGCTTTTCCATGAAGCGCGCCAGCCGCTCCTGCTTCACGGCTTCCGGCACCGGATCGGGCAGATCGTTGGCGGCCGCGCCTTCCACCGGCGAATAGGCGAACGCACCGACACGATCGAGCTGGGCCGCATCGAGGAAGTCCAGCAGCGCCTCGAACTCGGCCTCGGTCTCGCCCGGGAAGCCGACGATGAAGGTCGAGCGCACGGTGATGTCCGGGCACAGCTCGCGCCAGCGCAGCACGCGCTCCAAGGTCTTGTCGACCGCGCCCGGACGCTTCATCAACTTGAGGATGCGTGGGCTGGCGTGCTGGAACGGAATGTCCAGGTACGGCAGGATTTTCCCTTCCGCCATCAGCGGCACCACGTCGTCCACGTGCGGATACGGGTAGACGTAATGCAGGCGGGTCCAGGCATCGAGTTCGGACAGCCCCTCGCACAATGCCTTCATCCGCGTGGCGTATTCGCGCCCTTGCCAGGTGCCCGGCGCGTACTTGCGATCCACGCCGTAGGCGGAGGTGTCCTGCGACACCACCAGCAGTTCGCGCACGCCGCCGCGCACCAGCCGCTCGGCCTCGCGCAGCACGTCCTCGACCGGACGCGACACCAGATCGCCACGCATCGAGGGGATGATGCAGAAGCTGCAACGATGGTTGCAGCCCTCGGAAATCTTCAGATAAGCGTAGTGACGCGGGGTCAGCTTGACGCCGTAGTCGGGCACCAGATCGACGAACGGATCGTGCCGCGGCGGCAGCGCGGCGTGCACCGCCTGCATCACGCTGTCGTAGTCCTGCGGACCGGATACCGCCAGCACGTCCGGATACGCCTCGCGGATCTGTTCCGGGCGCTTGCCCAGGCAGCCGGTGACGATCACCTTGCCGTTCTCGTTCATCGCCTCGCCGATCGCGTCCAGCGATTCGGTCACCGCCGAGTCGATGAAGCCGCAGGTGTTGACCACCACCACGTCGGCGGCATCGTAGGACGGCACGATGTCGTAGCCCTCGACCCGCAACTGGGTGAGGATGCGTTCGGAATCGACGAGCGCTTTCGGGCAGCCGAGGCTGACGAAGCCGACTTTGGGGTTCGACAAGGACATGGGAGCGAGAGAGCCTGGGGAGGAACGGCCTGGGCCTGAGCCGGCAAATTATAGCCGGGCCCGCGGCACCTCCTGAACGACGGACGATCCTGTGGGAGGGACTCCAGGTGGCCTCGGGCCATCAGTCCCGATGGGCTTTACCGGTGAAGCCGTCGGGACTGAAGTCCCTCCCACAGAAACCCCATCACGGCGAATGGCGGAATGACCTGGCCCATCGAACACGAACGAAACCCATCAACTCCCGACAGGCCCAGATCCCAACCTTGCCGAGCCCCGGATCAGGAAGTCCAGGCTGAATCACCCCGGGAACCTGGACGACACCCGCCCGGTCACAGGACGACGATAATTCCCTCCCCCGCCAGGAAAACCGCCATGGGCCACTGGACCACCCTCGACACCCCACATGGACAGGTCACCGCCTGGCATGCCAGGCCCTCCGGAACACCACGCGGCGGGCTGGTCGTGATCCAGGAAATCTTCGGCGCCAACGAACACATCCGCCAGGTCGCCGAGGACTTCGCCGCGCAAGGCTACGAGGTACTCGCGCCGTCCTTCTTCGACCTGATCGAAAAGGACCTGCAACTGCCCTACGACAACGACGGCGTGAAGCGCGGCCTGGAACTGGTCAGCCAGATCGGCGTCGACAAGGCCGTGGACGTGGTGAAGGCTGCGGCTATCGCTTTGGCGCCGGCAGGCAACACCGGCACCGTCGGCTACTGCTGGGGCGGCACGATCGCACTGCTGTCGGCCACGCGTCTGGGCCTGCCTTCGGTCAGCTACTACGGCGGTCGCAACACCCAGTTCCTCGACGAGACACCCAAGGCACCGGTGATGTTCCACTTCGGCGAGAAGGACAAGAGCATCCCGCCGGAAGCGGTGCAGCAACACCGCGCGAAGCTGCCGCAGATGGAGGTCTTCAGCTATCCGGCCGATCACGCCTTCAACCGCAGCGTCGGCCACAACTACGAGCCGGACAGTGCCCGACTGGCACGCGAGCGCACGCTGCGCTTCCTCGCGGAACAACTGGCATGAGCGACTTCCAGCTTGACGCACGCCTGGCCGCCGACAGTGTGTTCGTCGCCGACGGTCCGCTGTCGCAGATCCGCTTGATGGACGACACCCGCTTCCCCTGGCTGGTTCTGGTGCCGCGCGTGGACGGCACCAGCGAGTGGATCGACCTCGACGGCGCCCAACAGCGCCTGCTGCTGGCGGAAATCAACCAGCTCTCGCAGTTGCTGCGGGCCGAGCCCGGCGTGACCAAACTCAACATCGGCGCGCTCGGCAACATCGTGCGACAGCTGCACGTACACCTGCTCGGTCGGCACGAAGGCGACCCCGCCTGGCCCGGCCCGGTCTGGGGCAGCGGCCCGGCCCAACGCTTCGATACCGCGGCGCTGGCCGAGCGTGTCAGTGCCTGGGCGCAGCGGCTACGATAGGCGCCTCTTTACTACCGGTATTCGCATGAGATCGAACATCGTCGCCGCGCTGATCCTGATCGTGGTCGGCCTGCTGTTCCTGGCAAACAACCTGGGCTGGACCAACCTGAGCATCGGCAAGCTGATCACCACCTGGTGGCCGGCGATCCTGGTGGCGGTCGGCATCGGCATGCTGTTCGGCAGGGGCAAGTAAGGCCGGGAATGGGGAATAGAAAATGGGGAACCGCAGAAGCGGACTTCCGCTCTGCCGATTCCCCATTCCCGTTTCCCGATCCCCAGCCCGTCAGGTACGCGGCAGCGTGACCCCGACCTGGCCCTGGTACTTGCCGCCGCGATCGCGGTACGAGGTCTCACAGACATCGTCGGCATCGGATTGGAAGAACAACATCTGCGCCACGCCCTCGTTGGCGTAGATGCGCGCCGGCAGCGGCGTGGTGTTGCTGAATTCCAGCGTGACGTGGCCTTCCCACTCCGGCTCCAGCGGCGTCACGTTGACGATGATGCCGCAGCGCGCGTAGGTGCTCTTGCCCAGGCACACCACCAGCGTGTCGCGCGGGATGCGGAAGTACTCGACCGTGCGCGCCAGCGCGAAGCTGTTCGGCGGGATGATGCACTCATCGCCGATCACGTCGACGAAGCTCTTCGGATCGAACTGCTTGGGATCGACGATCGTCGAGTTGATGTTGGTGAACACCTTGAACTCGCGCGAGCAGCGCACGTCGTAGCCGTAGCTGGAAGTGCCGTAGCTGACGATGCGCTGGGCGGCGGCGTCCTGCTTGACCTGGCCCGGCTCGAACGGCTCGATCATGCCGTGCTGTTCGGCCATGCGCCTGATCCAGCGGTCGCTCTTGATACTCATGCGGGGTCCTGATGCCTGCGTGGGGCGGCAATTCTATCCTGCCGCAACGCGCGCAGGAGCGGCTTCAGCCGCGAGGGGCCTTTCTCCGGAAAAGGCCCCTCGCGGCTGAAGCCGCTCCTGCGGTCCTGCTGTTACGGGTCAGGCCAGCGAGGAAACGATCGGGATGCTGGCGCGTGGACGCTTGCCCAGCTCCTCGACCAACCGCCCCGCCGCCGCCAGATAAGCCTTCGCCGCCGCCGACTCCGGCTCGGCGACCATGATCGGCCGCCCCTCGTCGCCACGTTCGCGGATACCGATCTCCAGCGGCAACGAACCCAGCAACGGCACGCCGTACTGCTCGGCCATGCGCTGACCGCCGCCCTCGCCGAACAGATGCTCCTGCTGCCCACACTTCGAACAGGTATGCACCGCCATGTTCTCGACGATCCCGAGCACCGCGACCTCGACCTTCTCGAACATCTTCAGCGCCTTGCGCGCGTCCAGCGTGGCGATGTCCTGCGGCGTGGTGACGATCACCGCCCCGGCCACCGGGATCTTCTGCGACAAGGTCAGCTGGATGTCGCCGGTGCCGGGCGGCAGATCGATCAATAGATAGTCCAGATCGCCCCACAGGGTGTCGTTGAACAGCTGGGTCAGCGCCGAAGTCGCCATCGGACCGCGCCAGATCATCGGCGTATCCGGATCGATCAACAGCCCGATCGACATCGCCTCAATCCCGAACGCCCGCAGCGGCTCGATCGACTTGTTGTCCGGACTGTCCGGACGCCCGCTCAGGCCCAGCATCGCCGGCACGCTGGGGCCATAGATATCGGCGTCCAGGACCCCGACTTTCGCCCCAAGTTGGTGCAAAGCCAGCGCCAGATTGACCGCGGTAGTGGACTTACCCACCCCGCCCTTGCCGGAACCGACGGCAATGACATTGCGGGCACGGGGATGAGGGGACAGGCCGCCTTGCGGCCGATGAGCAAAGGTCTTCATGGGGACATTGTCGGGCAACCCCGCCGCTTTCCCAAACCCGCTCCGTCTGACGCCCCTCCTACAGCTTCCGGAGAGACAAGCAGATTCGTTCAGCTCGCCAACACCGCCCGCGCCGCGTTATGCCCCGGCGCACCGGTCACGCCGCCCCCCGGATGCGTGCCCGAGCCGCATAGATAGAGCCCCGGGATCGCGCCGCGGTAGTCGGCCTGTCCCAGCATCGGGCGGGCGGCGAACAGTTGGTTGAGGCTGAGTGCGCCGTGGAAGATGTCACCGCCGATCAGGCCGAACTCGCGTTCGAGGTCGAGTGGGCTGAGGATCTGGCGTCCCAGCACCGAGGCTGCGAAACCAGGCGCTTGTTGTTCCACCGTGGCGATCATCAGGTCGGCGACTTCGTCGCGATGATCGTCCCAGCTGCGGCCCTCCGGCAGCGTCGGTGCGACGTGCTGGCAGAACAGGCTCGCCACGTGCATGCCAGGCGGTGCCAGCGAGTCGTCGAGCGTGCTCGGGATCAGCATTTCCACGATCGGTTCGCGTGACCAGCCGAAGTCGCGTGCGTCACGCCAGGCGCGATCCATGTAATCCAGGCTCGGGGCGATGATGATGCCGGCGGTCAGGTGGTCGCCCTCGCCTGGCAGCACGCGGAAATCCGGTAGTCGCGACAGCGCCACGTTCATCCGGAACGTACCGGAGCCACAGCGCCAGTTCGTCATGCGCTCCTGGGTGGCTGCGGGCACGTGTTGAGGGTCGATCAGGCGCTCGTACAGCAACTTGGGATTGACGTTGGCGATGACGCAATCGGCATGCAGTACTTCGCCGGTGTGCGTGGTCACGCCCACGGCGCGCCCTTGCTCGACCAGCACGCGCTCGACGCCGCTTCCGACGCGTATTTCGACACCACGCTCGCGGCAACACGCCGCCATCGCCTGGGTGATCGCGCCCATGCCGCCGATCGCATGTCCCCACGCGCCTTTGACGCCATTGCTCTCGCCGAATACATGGTGCAGCAACACATAGGCCGTACCCGGCGCATATGGGCTGGCGTAGTTGCCGACGATGCCGTCGAAACCGAACAACGCCTTGATCGGCGCGCTCTCGAACCAGCGGTCCAGATATTCGGCGGCCGAGATGGTGAACAGATCGAGCAGTTCCTGCCGCAACGCCGGCGAGAGTGCATGCAGGCGTCGCCCAAGCTTGCCGGCCTGCCAGAGCTGCGGCAGCGCCTGCCACCAACTGCCGTCGGTGACGTTGGGCGGCGACTGCAATGCCAGCACGCGCAGCACGTCGGCCAGTTGTTCCAGCCGTGCTTCGTAGGCGGGCAGCCGCTCGGCGTCGCGCTTGGAGAACTTCGCGACCTCGGCCTGCGTACGTCCACCACCGGCCAGCAGATAGCCGTCCTGCAACGGCAGGAAGTTGTTGATCCGACGCGACACCACGCTCAGACCGTGGCGGGGAAGCTCCAGGTCTTCGATCACCTTCGGCTGCAGCAGCGAGACGGTGTAGGAAGCCACCGAGTTGCGGAAACCTGGATGGAACTCCTCGGTGACCGCGGCGCCGCCCACTGCACCCCGCCGTTCGAGTACCAGCACCTTGCGACCGGCCTTGGCCAGATAAGCGGCGCAGACCAGGCCGTTGTGGCCGGCGCCGATGATGATCGCGTCGTAGGGATTGCGTCGGGTGCCCATGCGGGTCTGTATAGCATGTGTCCGGGGGGCCTCGGCACCTCATCCCGCAGCACAACGGCGGACGGATACGACGACGCATCGGCATGCCGCGGGAGTGCATTCATATCGGCAAATTGACGGCGGGTCATCGCCCCCTCCTGCTCTTGCACACGCCCTCCGACAAGCCCGCTAGCGCGCCGATACCTGCATTTCAGGGGGCATACGCCGATTCCGCGCCGATGCCCCGGGCCCGCCGCCATCAGCGGGCCTGACGCGCCCGGCTCAACGCCCGAACCCCATGCAGCCATGACCTTCGACACTGACCCCCAACGTGCAGAGGTTCAGAATGCCGGCCACGGCCCCGGCAACGGGGCTTCCTTTATCCCTGCCCGCACCGGAGCCGCTTACGTGACCTTCCGCAAACCTCATCTGCTGACGCTGTCCCTGGCCGTCGCCGCCGCATTGAGCGGCTGCAAAAAGCCCGAGGAGGCGCCGGCCGTGCCCGCCAAGTCGTCCTTCGATGTATCCGAGCTGGACACTTCGATCAACGCCTGCGGCGACTTCAACGATTTCGTGAACGCCAAGTGGGTCAAAGCCAATCCCATCCCCGAGGACCGCAGCCGCTGGGGCGCGTTCGACCAACTCGCCGACAACAGCCTGAACACTCAGCATGAGATCGTCGAAGCGGCGGCCAAGAATGCCTCGGCCAATGACTCGATCGAGCACAAGATCGGGCTGCTCTACGCCGCAGGCATGGACGAAGCCGTCGTCGAAAAGATCGGCTATACGCCGATCCAGCCGCAGCTCGATGCGATCACCGCGCTGAAGAGCGGCCAGGACGTGGCTAACTACATCGTCACTCGCTACGCCGAGGGCGACGGCCAGGTGTTCGGCTTTGGTGCCGGTGCTGATTTCCAGCATGCCGACACCCAGATTGCCTACGCCGTCGAAGGCGGCCTGGGGCTCCCGACCAAGGACTACTACACCGATCCGAAGTACGCCGACATTCGCGACGCCTACCAGGCCTATATCGCCAAGTCGTTCGAACTGACCGGCATCCCGGCTGATGCCGCGAAGGCACAGGCACAGCAGGTGTTCGACTTCGAGAAGCAACTCGCCGCCGCCTCGCTGTCGCCGGTCGAAAGCCGCGATCCGAAGAACCAGTATCACTTCGTCAGTGTTGTCGATGCCGACAAGGTCACCCCGAACTTCTCCTGGGAGAAGTTCTTCGCCGCGCAGGGCGTGACCATCGACAAGGGCTTCTCGCTGTCGCAGCCGAACTTCTTCGCGGCATTCGACAAGCTGCTGGCCAGCGCGCCGATCGGACAATGGCAGGCCTATCTGCGCTTCCATGCCATCGATGCCGCCGCTCCCGCACTGAGTAAGGATTTCGTTGATAACAGCTTCGACTTCCACGACAAGACTCTGGCCGGCCAGCCGCAACAGAAGCCACGCTGGAAGCGCGTGCTGACTGCAGTCAACAGCTCGATGGGCGAGGCACTCGGCCAGTTGTACGTCGCGCAGAAATTCACACCGGAAGCCAAGCAGCGTGCGCAGGAACTGGTCGACAACGTACGTAACGCACTGAAAGCACGGATCGAGAAGCTCGACTGGATGAGCGAGGCGACCAAGGCCGAGGCTATCGCCAAGTGGAGCACCTTCCTGCCCAAGATCGGCTACCCGGACAAGTGGCGCGCGTGGGATGGCCTGCAGTTGAAGGAGGGCGACTACTACGGCAACCTGCAGGCAGCGGCCAAGTTCAACTACCAGTACGACCTCTCCAAGATCGGCAAGCCTACCGACCGCAAGGAGTGGGGCATGACCCCGCAGACGGTCAATGCCTACTACAACCCAACCGACAATACGATCAACTTCCCGGCCGCGATCCTGCAGCCGCCGTTCTTCGACGCCAACGCCGACGATGCGATCAACTATGGCGGCATCGGCGCGGTGATCGGGCACGAGGCCAGCCACGGCTTCGACGACGAAGGCAGCCAGTTCGATGGTGCAGGCAACAACAAGGACTGGTGGAGCAAGGAAGACCGCGAGAAGTTCGAATCGCGTACCGCCAAATTGGTCCAGCAGTTCAATGACTACACGCCGATTCCTGGCAAGTCGGACCTGCACGTCAATGGCCAGCTGACTCTGGGCGAGAACATCGCCGATCTGGGTGGCCTGAACGTCGCATACGACGCACTGCAGACAGCACTGAAACAGCACCCGGATGAAGCAAACAAGAAAATTGACGGCTACACCCCAGACCAGCGCTTCTTCCTGAACTGGGCCAGGGTATGGCGCAGCAATATCCGGGAGAAGGCTGCGATCCTGCGATTGAATACCGACCCACATGCCCCGGCCTCACTGCGCGCCAGTGCCGCACCCTCGAACATGCCGGCCTTCGCCGCAGCGTTCTCGTGCAAGCCGGGCGACAAGATGGTCCGTCAGGGCGACCAGCAGGTCGTCATCTGGTAATTGCTGCAACCACGGACGGCGGGCTGCGGCCCGCCGTCCGCTTTCTTTTTGCCCCCACACTCTAATTGGCGCATCTCCATGAACGCTCCCAAGATCATCGGCCTGTCGATGGCCGTAGCCCTGGTGCTGTCCGGCTGCAAGGACCCGTCCCCGGCCGCAGCTCCGCAAGCCGATGCACAGGCGACGCCGGCCGCAACGGCCAAATCCTCCTTCGACGTGTCCGAACTGGATACCTCGTTGAACGCCTGTAACGACTTCAACGCCTTCGTCAACGCCAAGTGGGTCAAGGCCAACCCGATTCCCGCCGACCGCACCGGCTGGGGTGCCTTCGACAAGCTGGCCGACGACAGCCTCAACGTGCAGCACGACATCGTCGAGACCGCCGCCAAGAACACCCAGGCCGCCACCGACTCGATCGAGCACAAGATCGGCGTGCTGTATGCCGCCGGTATGGACCAGGCCGCGATCGACAAGGCCGGTTACACGCCGCTGCAGCCGCAGCTGGACGCCATCGCCAGCCTGAAGGACGGCCACGCCGTTGCCGACTACATCACGCAGCGCTACGCCGAGGGCGACGACTACGTGTTCTCGTTCGGCGCGGCGCCCGACTTCGACGATGCCAAGCTGCAGATCGGCTACGCCGGCGAAGCCGGCCTGGGCCTGCCGACCAAGGATTACTACACCGATCCCAAGTACGCCGAGATCCGCAGCGCCTACCTGGCCTACATCGCCAAGTTGTTCACGCTGACCGGCACTCCTGCCGACGCCGCCGCCAAGCAGGCCCAGCAGGTGTTCGATCTGGAGAAGGCGCTCGCCGCCGCTTCACTGACGCCGGTCCAGGCACGTGATCCGAAGAACCAGTACCACTTCGTCAGCGTCGCCGCTGCCGACAAGGTCACCCCGCACTTCTCCTGGGACACGTTCTTCCAGGCCCAGGGCGTCACCATCGACAAGGGCTTCTCGCTGTCACAGCCGACGTTCTTCGCCGCCTTCGACAAGCTGCTGGCCAAGGCACCCGCCGAGCAGTGGCAGGCCTATCTGCGCTTCCACCTGATCGATGGCGCGGCCAACGCACTGAGCCAACCGTTCGTCGATGCCAACTTCGATTTCTGGGGCAAGACGCTCTCCGGCCAGCCCGAACAGAAGCCGCGCTGGAAGCGCGTGCTGCGCGCGGTCAACGGCTCGATCGGCGAAGGCCTGGGCCAGCTGTACGTGGCACGCGAGTTCACTCCGGAAGCCAAGGCGCGCGCCAGCGAACTGGTCGACAACGTGCGCAACGCCCTGAAAGCGCGCATCGATAATGTGGACTGGATGAGCCCGGAGACCAAGCAGAAGGCGCTGGCGAAGTGGAGCACCTTCCTGCCCAAGATCGGCTATCCGGACAAGTGGCGCGACTGGTCCGGCCTGGAATTCACAGGCGACTACTACGGCAATCTGCAGGCCGCCGCCAAGTTCAATTACCACTACGACATCGGCAAGATCGGCAAGCCCACCGACCGCAAGGAATGGGGCATGACACCGCAGACCGTGAACGCGTACTACAACCCGACCGACAACACGATCAACTTCCCGGCCGCGATCCTGCAGCCGCCGTTCTTCGATGCCAAGGCGGACGATGCGATCAACTACGGCGGCATCGGCGCGGTGATCGGTCACGAGGCCAGCCATGGCTTCGACGACGAGGGCAGCCAGTTCGACGGTGACGGCAACAACAAGGACTGGTGGAGCAAGCAAGACCGCGAGAAGTTCGACGCGCGTACCGACAAGCTGGTCAAGCAGTTCGACGCCTACACCCCGATCGCCGGCAAGCCCGACCTGCACGTCAACGGCAAGCTGACCCTGGGCGAGAACATCGCCGACCTGGGCGGCATCAACGTCGCCTTTGATGCACTGCAGACCGATCTGAAGGCCCACCCGGAGCGTAACGTAGCGGTGGATGGCTACTCGCCGCAGCAGCGGTTCTTCCTGAACTGGGCGCGGGTCTGGCGTGGCTCGCTGCGCGACAAGCAGCAGGAGCTGTACCTCAACATGGACCCGCATGCGCCGATCGCGCTGCGTGCCATCGCCGCGCCGTCGAACATGCCGGCGTTCGCGCAGGCGTTCCAGTGCAAGGCGGGCGATGCCATGGTCCGCCCGGACGAACAGCGTGTGGTGATCTGGTAACCGCCCAAGCCAGCAAGTCCCGAAGGCCCGGCATCGCCGGGCCTTTTTTTGCGCTATTGGCATTGGGCGATGAACTTGTGGGAGGGACTCTGGGTGGCCTCGGGCCATCAGTCCCGACGGGCTGTACCGATAGAGCGTCGGGACTGATGGCC
>NZ_JBYSVX010000035.1:0-60990 GCF_058986605.1 Pseudomonas sp. GW821-FHT07E12
ACAAGCAACGTCCATGGATCCCCGCTTCCGCGGGGATGACGGTAAGAGAGATGGCTAGGAAGTCGCTGGGTCCCCGCCTTCGCGGGGACGACGATAGAGAGATGGCGTGCAAAGCGCCCCGCCCCGCCCAGCAGAGAGCAGCAACAACTAACTACGCTGCCGGGACTCAATCAAATCCAGGTTATGCACCAACCGCCGCGACAGCTCATCCGAAATCTCCCGCTGCCGCGCCAACTTGAACAACTCATTGCGCTCAGCCTTCAACCCGGCACCACGCAACTCCCGCACCGCCTGCTCATACGCCCGCGCCTCCACCGGATCGCGATCCGCCGCATCCTCCACCGCGCCCAGCTTGCGCTGGTAAAGCGCGCTGACCAAGGTCGCCGCCGCGTTGTAGCGCTCCGCCGTCGCCTCGTCGCCCGCGTACTTCTGGCGCACCCTTTCGACCGCCTCCAGCGCCGCACGGGCCGAGGCCGTGCGCGCCAGATCCTCCTCCCGTTCGTGGTGGGGTTCTTCCGGCACCTCCAGCCCCTTGAGCAGGCGCGGCAGCGCGATGCTCGCGACCACCAGCGACACCAGGATCACCGAGGTGGCCAGGAAGATCGTCAGCTGGCGGGCGGGAAACTGCGAGCCGTCCGGCATCAGCAGCGGCAGCGTCAGCACGCCGGCCAGGGTGATCGCGCCGCGCACGCCGGCCAGCGAGGCCGCCACCATCACCCGCCACGGCGGGCTTGCGCCCTGTTCGCCACGGCGCTGGGCCTTGAACAGGTTCCAGCGCAGCGACAGCCACACCCAGACGAAGCGCAGCGCCGCCAGCATGGTGCTGATCGCCAGCACGTACACCGCCAGCCACCACGGATTGAGGTGACCGGCCTCGCGCACGCTGTGCACCGCGCCGTCGAGGATGCCCGGCAACTGCTCGCCGAGCAGCACGAAGATGATGCCGTTGAAGGTGAACTGCACCGTGTCCCAGACCGCGGTGCGCTTCACCCGCATGGTGCCGGGCGCGTTGCCGCTCAGCTCGACATAGCTCATCGTGACGCCGGCCGCGACCGCGGCGAGGATGCCCGAGGCATGTACCGATTCGGCCAGCAGGTAGGCGGCGAACGGGGTGATCAGGTTGACCAGGATCGCCGAGCCCGGCTCCTCGCCGAAGTGCCGCCAGATCCAGCTCTGCACCCGGCTCAGGCCGAAGGTGACCGCCACGCCGGCGCCGAGACCGGCCAGCGCGACCCAGACGAAGGTCAGCGAGGCAGTCGCCAGCGAGAACGTGCCGGTCAGCACCGCCGCCACCGCGAACTGGAAGCACACCAGGCCAGAGGCGTCGTTGAGCAGCGACTCGCCTTCCAGGATGTGCATCAGGCGCTTGGGGATCGGCACGCGCGAGGTGATCGAGGACACCGCCACCGGATCGGTCGGCGAGATGATCGCGGCCAGCGCGAATGCCACCGCCAGCGGCATCGCCGGAATCATCCAGTGGATCAGCAGGCCGGCGCCGATCACGGTGAAGATCACCAGCCCGAACGCCAGCTCCAGGATCGCGGCCTTGTCGCGGAACAGGCCTTGTTTAGGGATGCGCCAGCCATCCAGGAACAGCAATGGCGGCAGGAACAGCAGGAAGAACAGCTCCGGCTCCAGTTCATGGCCCCTGTCGAGCACGCCGGAAATCACCGCGCCCAGCGCGATCTGCACCAGCGGCAACGGCAGTGAGAAAGGCAGGATGCGGATCAGATAGCCGCTGGCGGCCACCGCAATCAGCATCGCCAGGACGACGTCGATCGAATGCATGTTGGAGCGCGCTATGCCCTTGGAGTGGTGGCCGTCAGCGGTGCGGAACCGGCGGCGTGGGGAAAGACGGCGCACGCGGCGACGTCGCCCGATGAACATAGCGGCTCGTGGGAGCGATGGGAACCATCGCGTGCGGCGGCTGTGAGCATCGCCGCATCACCCATTCATGCAATCGCACCGGACCTGCTCCGGCCGCCCGGCGCGGGTCATCGTGCCGGGCGGGGTCGGTCAGCGCATCGGTCCACTCACGCGGCGCGTTCCTGCGCCGGCGCGCCGTCGAACCGGTAGATGTCCATCGCCAGCGAGCCCATGTCGATGCCGGCGTCGATCCGCTGTGCGCCGAGCGTCGTGCCGCCGGCCGCGCCCATCGCGAAGTACAGCGGCAGCAGATGCTCGTCGGTGGGATGCGCGCGCTCGGCGTACGGCGCCTGGCGACGGTAGTCGAGCAGCGCCTGCAGGTCATCGGTACGCAGTCGCTGCTCGATCCAGTCGATGAAAGGACGCACGTACGGCGCTTCCTTGCCCTCGGCGTAATTGCGTATCTCGTGCAGGTTGTGGGTGATCGAGCCGGAGCCGATCAGCAGCACACCCTGCTCGCGCAACGGCGCCAGCGCGCGGCCCAGCGCCAGCTGATGGGCCGGCCCGAGTTCGGGCTGGATCGACAGCGGCACCACCGGGATGTCCGCCTGCGGGTACAGCAGCCGCAGTGGCACCCAGGCGCCGTGGTCGAGGCCACGCTGCGCGTCCAGATGCGGATGCAGGCCGGCCTGTTCCAGCAAACGGTAAACCTGCTGGGCCAGCACCGGATCACCCGCGGCCGGGTACTCGATGTCGTACAGCGGCGGCGGGAAGCCACCGAAATCGTGGATGGTCGGCAGCCGCGCGGCACTGCCGACCAGCGGCCGACGCCCGAGCCAGTGCGCCGAGGCCATCACGATCGCACGCGGACGCGGCAGCGACGCGGCCAGTTCGGCCAGACGCACGCCCACCAGACCGGGCTGCAACGCGGTCATCGGCGAGCCATGCGAGATGTACAGGGACGGCAGGGTGTTCATCGAAATCTCCGGGAGACGTGGGCTCAACGCGACTTGATCGTCAGCGCGCCGTCGCCGATCAGGAACTGCACCACCAGCGCGATCGCCCACACCGCCGGGTATTCCCAGCCGCCGCCGGCATTGGCGAAGCTGAAACCGTTGGCGCCATGCACGGTGACGATCGTGCCCAGCAGCAGCGGCACGCCGATCAGGCCGAACCAGCGCGCGTAGATGCCCAGGATCAGGGTGATGCCGAGCAGCAGTTCCAGCGCCATCGAGACATAACCCAGCGCGCCGGGCAGGCCCAGCGACTGGAAGTAGGCGAAGGTGCCGGCCGGCGTGAACACCAGCAGCTTGGTCAGGCCGTGCACCAGGAACAGCGCACCCAGGGTGACACGCAGCAGGGTGGCGCCGCAGGCAGGCAGGGAAGAGCGGATTGCGGTGTTCATGAGCGCCTCCTCGAAGAGTGACTGGAAGATGGAGCAAGCCTATTCCCTCACCTTTTCTGGTAAAACATCGTGAACATCCATTGTTTATTTCAGAAAGAGAAATAGATGGACACCCTCGACGCAATGCGCGTATTCGCGGCGGTGGCCGAGCGCAGCGGCTTCAGCGCCGCCGCCGAGGCGCTGAAGCTCTCCACCGCCAGCGTCACCCGGCAGGTGGCCGCGCTGGAGCAGCGCCTGGGCACCCGGCTGCTCAACCGCACCACCCGCCGGGTCAGCCTGACCAGCGCCGGTACCGCCTATTACCAGCGCGCCACGCTGTTGCTTGCCGAGTTCGATGATCTGGAAGCGGCGATCGGCGCGCAGGCGCTGCAACCGTCCGGCCTGCTGCGGATCAACGCACCGGTGAGCTTCGGCATCGCCCGGATGGGGCCGCTGCTGGCCGGCTTCCGCGAACGCCATCCGCAGGTGACCCTTGATCTGGCCCTGTCGGACCGGCTGGTGGACATGGTCGAGGAAGGCTTCGACGTGGTGATCCGCATCACCCACAAGCTCTCGCCGACCCTGATCGCGCGGCGACTGGGCACGGTGCGCGTACTGGTCTGCGCCTCACCCGATTACCTCGCACGCGCGGGCACGCCGCGCCTGCCTGCCGATCTGGCCGGCCACGAATACCTCAGCTACAGCTACTGGTCCGGCGGCGACGAGTTGCCGCTGCGCCGTGCCGATGGCACCGAGGAAACCGTCCGCATCCGTGGCGGGCTGCGCGCCAACAACGGCGACGTACTCCGCGAAGCGGCGGTGGCCGGCATGGGGATCGTCGCGCAACCGGATTTCCTGATCGACGAGGCCCTCGCCACAGGCCGGCTGGTGCGCGTGCTGCCGGACTACGAAGTGCCACCGGCAACGATCTTCGCCGTCTACACCAGCCGCAGCCACCTCGCACCGAAGGTGCGCAGCTTCATCGACTATCTGGTGGAAGTGCTCGACTGCCCGGATTCTCTGTAGGAGCGGCTTCAGCCGCGATGGGCTTCACCGATTGAATCCCGCGCATCGATGCTCGGACTCTTGCTGAGGGATATGCATGTATGCATGAAAGCCTCATCGCGGCTGAAGCCGCTCCTACGACGGCGCCCCCGTCCTTTGAGCCGAGCTTGCTCGGCTCTACGAGTGCGCGCCCGGCGGCTGGTTACCCCAGCGCTCGCGCAGGTAATCGATGAACACCCGCAGCTTCGGCGCCATGTGCTCGCGCGCCGGGTAGTAGACGTACCAGCCGGCGAACGGTGCCTGCCAGGCGTCGAGGGCGCGTTGCAGACGGCCGGCGGCGACGTCGTCGGCCACCTGCCACTCGAACACCTGGCTCAAACCCGCGCCGCCGCGCAGCGCCGCCAGCCCGACCGAGCTGTCGTTGACCACCAGCCGGCCCTCCACCTGGACCTCGAAATCGCGACCGTCGCGGGTGAACTCCCAGGGCTGGATCCGGTCATCGGCGCGACGCCAGCGGATGCAGTCGTGGCCGACCAGATCGGCCGGGCTGTCCGGCACGCCGTGGCGCGTGAAGTACTCCGGCGTGGCGACGATCAGCTGTCGCTGCATCGGCCCGATCGGCACCGCCACCATGTCGCGGGCCAGCGATTCGCCAAGGCGGATGCCGGCATCGAAACCACCGGCGACGATGTCGGCCAGGGTGCGATCGGCGTACAGCTCGACGATCACCTCCGGATAGCGCGCCAGGAACCCCGGCAGGTGCGGGCAGACCAGTTGCTTGGCGGCCACCGACGGCAGGTTGATGCGCAGCGTGCCGGTCGGGCGATCGCGCAGGAAATCCAGGTCGGCGAAGGCGGCATCGATCTGCTGCAGCCCCGGCGACACCCGCTGCAGGAAGCGCTCGCCGTGCTCGGTCAGCCCGACCCGGCGGGTGGTGCGGTTGAGCAGGCGCACGCCGAGCCCGGTTTCCAGCGCGCGTACGGTCTGCGACAGCGCCGAGGTCGACACATCCAGCTCGGCCGCGGCGCGGGTGAAGCTGCCGTGGTGGGCGACCCGGGCGAAGGCCACGACTGCGGACAGGGGATGGGTCGCCATTGTTTAGTAAAACTTCAAGGAAGATTCGGATTCTCCGGATTTATCCCCCTCGTTGCCAGGCCTAGAGTGGCTTCGTCTTCCACCGGAACCGCCACCATGCAACTCGACCATTACCGCCTGCTCGGCCGCTCCGGCCTGCGGGTCAGCCCGCTTTCGCTCGGCGCGATGACCTTCGGCCAGGACTGGGGCTGGGGCGCCGACGAGGCCGCCGCGCGCCGCTTGTTCGACCTCTACGTCGATGCCGGCGGCAACTTCATCGACACCGCCAACATCTACACCAACGGCAGTTCCGAGACCCTGCTCGGGCGTTTCGTCGCCGATCGCCGCGACCGGCTGGTGATCGCCAGCAAGTACACGCTCAACCCGTTCCCCGGTGATCCCAACGGCGGCGGCAACCACCGCAAGAACATGATCCGGTCGGTCGAAGCCAGCCTGAAGCGGCTCGGCACCGATTACCTGGACCTGCTGTACCTGCACATCTGGGACGGCACCACGCCGGTCGAGGAAGTCATGCGTGGTTTCGACGATCTGGTGCGCGCCGGCAAGATCGTCTACGCCGGCATCTCCGACACGCCGGCCTGGCAGGTCGCGCGGATGCAGACACTGGCTGAGCTGCGCGGCTGGTCACCCCTGATCGCATTGCAGATCGAATACTCGCTGGCGCAACGCACCGTCGAGCGCGAACTGCTGCCGATGGCAAACGAGCTGGGGCTGTCGGTGCTGGCGTGGTCGCCGCTGGCGATGGGCATCCTGACCGGCAAGTACAGCCGCGCCGATCTTGAACGCGCCCGTGCACAAGGCAGCGGCAATTCGCCCAGCGCCGGCGATGGCGGCCGCAGCGCAGTGGCCTATTCGCACGAGATGCTCGACGAACGCACGCTCGATATCGGCGAGCTGGTCAAGGCGATCGCTGCCGAGGCCGGGCACTCGCCGGCGCAGATCGCACTGGCCTGGCTGCTGCAACGCCCCGGCGCACCGATCCCGATCATCGGCGCGCGTACCCCTGAGCAGTTGCAGGACAACCTCGGCGCGCTGGCGGTGACGCTGGATCCGGCGCAGGTGCAGCGGCTGGATGCGATCAGTGCGGTAGCGCTGGGCTTTCCGCACGATTTCATCCGCAGCGCGATTCCGCAGCAGTTGGTGTTCGGCGGTACGCAGGTGCAACCGCGCTGAGTCCGGGCTTACCCTTGCATCCGCTCCTACACAGATACTGATTCCCCCCGCACAGGAGATTTCCATGAAAACCCGCACCCTCGGCCGCAAC
Organism: Pseudomonas sp. GW821-FHT07E12; assembly: GCF_058986605.1. NCBI lineage: Bacteria > Pseudomonadati > Pseudomonadota > Gammaproteobacteria > Pseudomonadales > Pseudomonadaceae > Pseudomonas > Pseudomonas sp. GW821-FHT07E12. The sequence continues at coordinate 6,615 of NZ_JBYSVX010000035.1, forward strand.
GGCCCGGTCGTTTCCGCTCTCGGCCTCGGCTGCATGGGCATGAGCGCGTTCTACGGTGACCGCAGCGACGAGGCCGGCTCGATCGCGGTCATCCATCACGCGCTCGAACGCGGCATCAGCCTGCTCGACACCGCCGACATGTACGGCCCGCATACCAACGAGGTATTGGTCGGCAAGGCGATCGCCGACCGTCGTCATCAGGTATTCCTGGCCACCAAGTTCGGCATCAAGCTCGATCCCGGCAATGCGCAGGCGCGCGGCGTAGATGGTCGTCCCGAGTATGTGCAGGCCGCCTGCGAGGGCAGCCTGAAGCGGCTCGGCGTGGACCACATCGACCTGTACTACCAGCACCGCGTCGATCCGAACGTGCCGATCGAGGACACCGTCGGCGCGATGGCGCGACTGGTCGAGCAAGGCAAGGTGCGTTTCCTCGGCCTGTCCGAAGCCGCGCCGGATACCATCCGTCGCGCCCATGCGGTGCATCCGATCACTGCGTTGCAGAGCGAGTATTCGCTGTGGACGCGCGATCCGGAGGAGAACGAAGTACTCGCCACCGTGCGCGAGCTGGGTATCGGTTTCGTGCCGTACTCGCCGCTCGGTCGTGGCTTCCTCAGCGGCGCGTTCAAGAGCGCGGATGATTTCGACGCCGACGACTACCGCCGCAACTCACCGCGCTTCCAGGGCGAGAACTTCGCGCGCAACCTGGAACTGGTCGAGCGGGTCGAAGCGATCGCCGCCGACAAGGGCATCACTGCCAGCCAGCTCGCGTTGGCCTGGGTGCTGGCGCAGGGTGACGACCTGGTGCCGATCCCCGGTACCAAGCGCGTCAAGTACCTCGACGAGAACCTGGCGGCGTTGGATGTGATGTTGCTGCCGGAAGAACTGGACCGCATCGGCACGATCTTCCCGCCGGGCGTGGCGGCAGGTGCGCGCTATCCGGCCGCGAGCATTGGTTCGCTGCATCGTTGAGTGGGTTGGGTTGTGCTGGCGACCGCGCTGGCGCAACTTCGAAGGATGCATGAAAAGGGGCAACGTCATTCCCGCGAGGCGCTTTTCAGCAGCCGAATGGCTGATCAAGCGGGAATGACGAGCAAGCTCGGCGCTACGAACCACCACGCAACATCTCGATGATTCCATCCAGCGTTGCCGGCCGCCCAAGCAGGTACCCCTGCACCTGGTCGCAGCCATTCTCGCTCAACCAGCCCAATTGCTCGGGACGCTCCACGCCCTCGGCGATGACCTTCAACCCGAGGCTGTGGCCCAGCGTGATCAGCGTGCGGCAGATCGCCGCGCTGCGCGTGTTGCGATCCACGTCGGTGATGAAACTGCGATCGATCTTCAGCGAATCCAGCGGCATGTGCTGCAGGTAGGACATGCTGGAAAACCCGGTACCGAAGTCGTCCAGCGACACATACACGCCCTGCGCATGCAGCCGGTGCATCGTCTGCAACGCCTGCTCGGGATCACGCACCAGGCTGGTCTCGGTCAACTCGACATGCAGCGCGCCGGGACCAAGCTCGAACTCGCGACAGGCCGCGGCGACATCGCCGGCAACATCGCTGTTGAGCAGTTGCAGCGCCGAGATGTTGATCGCGATCGGCAGGTCGGCCCATCCCGCATCGGCCAGCCGGCGCCGGTCGCTCGCGCCCTGGCGGATCGCCCAGCGTCCGAGCGGCAGGATCAGCCCGGTGTCCTCGCATAGCTGGATGAACTCGTCCGGCGGCACCTGACCGCGCTCCGGGCTGAGCCAGCGCACCAGCGCTTCCAGCGTGACCGGCAGGCCACTGCGGGCATCCATGATCGGCTGGTAATGCAGCTCGAACTCACCGTGGTCGATCGCCTCATGCAGCTGCCCGATCAGGTGCAGGCGCTCGCTCAGATGCGTGGCGATGCTCTTGTCGAAATGCATCACGGTCACGTCAGCCTCGCGTGCGGCATGTGCGGCCTGTGCCGCCTGCGCGATCACCTCGTCCGCGCGCGCGCCGTCGCGCGGGAACTCGGCCACGCCGATGCGCACATCCAACGGATGCAACGAGTCACGCCCACGTACCGGCTCGGACAGCATCGCCACCAGCGCATCGATCGCCGGCAGCGGGTCGTGGCCTTCATCGATCGCCAGCACGAAATCCTCCGACGGCTGGAACGCCAGCCAGCCGTATTCGTCGGCCAGCGCCTGCAGCCGCTCGCACAGCCGATGCAGCACCTCCGCGCCCACGCGCCGGCCCAGCGTGTCGCCGATCAGTTGCAGGCCGCGCAACTGCACATGCGCGATGGTGTAGCGCGGCATGCCGGCATCACGCAGCTGCTCGGTCAGCGCGCGCACATTGAGCAGGCCGGTGGTGGCATCGTGGCTGGCACGGTGCGCCAGTTCGCGCTGGTAGGCCATGTACTCGCTGACGTTCTCGGCCAGCACCAGCCGCGCCTGCACGCCGGCGATTTCCAGCATCGTGGTGTGCACGCGCACATCCATCTGCGTGCCGTCCTTGTGCCGGTGCACCACGGTCAGCAGCGAGCCGCGCCCGGGCGGATCGGGTTGGCGCAGCCGCTGCACGACCTGCGCGGCCTGTTCGGGCAAGCCGATGTCGACGACCTGCATCGACATGAATTCCTCGCGGCTGTAGCCGTACTGCCGGATCGTCGCGGGATTCACTTCCAGAAAGCGCAACGTTTCCAGATCGAACAACCAGCACGGCAGCGGATTGATCTCGAAGATCAGCCGGAACTGACGTTGCGCATCCATCGCCAACGTCTGGATCTCCACCCGCTCGCTGACATCGACGACGGTGCCGGTCATCCGCCGCTCGCCGGCGTCTTCCACGATCGCGCCGTGCACGGCGATCCAGCGCTCACCATGCCCGGGCAACAGCAATCGATAGGTGAGCTCGAATGCCTGCTGGCCGGACCAGGCCTGCTTGAGCATGCGTACCACCCGATGCCGGTCGTCCGGGTGGACCTGCTCGATGAAGTCGGTCACGGCCATCTCCGACCGTGCCAGCTCGAACATCTCCACCGTCTGCGGCGACAGCTGCAACCAGCGCCCGTCGCGGCCGACCCACCAGGTGCCGATACCGCCGGCCTGCTGCGCGCGCCGCAGATCCTCGTCACCGCTGCGCAGATCCGACTGCAGCTGCGCCTGGCGGCGCTCGGCGCGGCGCAGGCTGCGCAACAGATGGACCAGACTCAGGCAGTAGACGCCGAACAACGCGATCGCCGGCACCAGCAGCATCCACCAGGGCCGGAGCAGTGAGTTGCCCTCGATCGCAACGAACACCAGCACGAGCAGCAGCGCGACCAGCACGCCGAACCACAGCACACTGCGCCATCGCGCCTGCCGGAACGGGAAGGGACGCATCAAGACACTCCACACCGCCGCGGTGCACCCTGGTGATCACGCAGCGGCAGCGACTTCTTCGCCTGCAGCGATGGCAAGGCGTTCATCGGCCAGCCGTGATCGTGATGGCGGACGGCATACCGCGGCAGCACCGCTCCGGCCCCGCCAGGCCATGCTCCTGGCCCGTTGACCAACCGCGCAACAGCGTGCGCGCACGACACGCCACAAGCGGCTTCGCACTCATGAAAAAGTGCATAACACGCTCTAGACTGGATGTTTTCCCGTTGCCGAGTTGCATCCATGCTCCAGCTGCATCGCCCCGCACTGATGGTCGCCATTACCGCCATCCTCGCCTTGCCGCTGACCGCCTGTGGCCGCCACGATGTACCGGCCGCCCCCCTGAATGCGGCCTCCGCCCTACCCAACGACAAACCGGCACTGGGGGACTTTGGCTTCGACACCACCGGCATGGATCGCAGCGTCGCTCCGGGCGACGACTTCTTCAGCTATGCCAACGGCAACTGGGTGAAGACTACAGAGATTCCGGCCGACCGTGCCAGTTACAACAGTTTCACCCGCATCCAGGTCGATACCGAAAAGCACGTGCGCGACATCGTCGAAGGCGCCGCCGCCAACGAGCGCGCCAGCGACGATGAGAAGAAGATCGGCGACTACTACGCCGCGTTCATGGACGAAGCCGGCATCGAGGCCAAGGGCCTGACGCCGGTGCAGCCGCAGCTGGAGGCGATCGCGCAGATCGACGACCGCCAGGCGCTGGCCACCACCCTCGGCGCGCAGCTGCGCGCCGATGTCGATCTGCTCAACGCCACCGACTACTACACCGATCGCCTGTTTGGCCTGTGGGTGTCCCAGGACATCCACCAGCCCGAGCGCTACGCGCCGTACCTGGTGCAGGGCGGCCTGGGCCTGCCGGACCGCAGCTTCTACCTCGAAGGCGGCCGCATGGCCGAACTGCGCAAGGCCTACCAGGCCCATATCGCCAAGCTGCTGACGCTGGCCGGCATTGCCGATGCCAATGCCAGGGCCGAGCGGATCGTGAAGCTGGAGACCGCGATCGCCCGTGCCCACGCCACCCAGGAACAGACCAACAACGTGCAGGCCGGCGCCAACGCTTGGAAACAGGCGGATTTTGCGGCCAAGGCACCGGGCCTGGACTGGAACGCGTTCTTGAAGGCGGCCGGCCTGGACACGCAGCAGGACTTCATCGTCTGGCAGCCGAAAGCGATATCCGGCATCTCCGCCCTGGTCGCCTCGCAACCGCTCGACACCTGGAAGGACTATCTCGCCTTCCACGCCCTCGACCGTGCCGCGCCCTATCTGTCCAAGGCCTTCGCCGACGAACGCTTCGCCTTCTACGGCACTCTGCTCGATGGCACCCCGCAGCAACGCGAACGCTGGAAGCGCGGCATCGACGCCACCAACACCGCGCTCGGCGAGGCGGTCGGCAAGCGCTATGTCGATCGCTACGTCAGCCATGAGACCAAGGAGCGTGCCGAGGCGATGGTGGACAACATCGTCGCCGCGTTCGGCAAGCGCATCGACGCGCTGGAATGGATGAGCCCGGAAACCAAACAGCACGCCAAGGCCAAGATCGCCGGATTGACCGTCGCGGTCGGCTGGCCGGAGCGCTGGCGCGACTATTCCGGGCTGGAAATCCGCCGCGATGACGCGCTTGGCAATGCCGAGCGCGCCGAGACGTTCGAGTACCGGCGCAACCTCGCCAAGCTGGGCAAGCCGGTCGATCACCGCGAGTGGTACATGCTGCCGCAGGAGGTCAACGCACTGAACGTACCGCTGGAAAACCGGCTGATCTTCCCGGCCGCGATCCTGCAACCGCCGTTCTTCGATCCGGGCGCGGACGACGCGGTGAACTACGGCGCGATCGGCGCGGTGATCGGCCACGAGATCAGCCACAGCTTCGACAACACCGGCGCGCTGTTCGATGAGCGCGGCGCACTGCACAACTGGTGGACGCCGCAGGACATGAAGCGCTTCGAGGCGGCAGGTGCGGCGCTGGCGGCGCAGTTCGACGGCTACAAGCCGTTCGACGACCTGTCGGTCAACGGCAAGCTGACCCTGGGCGAGAACATCGCCGACGTCGCCGGCCTGGCCACTGCCTACGACGCCTACCAGCTGTCATTGCAAGGCAAGCAGCCGCAGACCATCGACGGTTTCAGCCCGGACCAGCGCTTCTTCCTCGGCTTCGCCCAGGCTTGGCGCGGCAAGTACCGCGACGCCGCGCTGCGCAACGCGATCCTGACCGACGTACACGCCCCGGGCCGTTTCCGCGCGCAGACCGTGCGCAACCTGGATGCGTGGTATCCGGCCTTCGACGTCAAGCAGGACCAGACGCTGTATCTGGCGCCGGAGCAGCGCGTAAAGATCTGGTAGCCCCAGGCAGGCTGGACCTGCTTACTGTGGGAGGGGCTTCAGCCCCGACAGGCTTTACCGGTAAAGCCTGTCGGGGCTGAAGCCCCTCCTACAACCACACACTCACGGCCAGCGCGCCAGCGCCTCCTGCGTCATTCCCACCCGCCGATAGGCCCGCACCGCCAATCCATCATTCAACGCCGCGCGAAACAGCGGCGCCGAGGCGCGCATCAATCGCGCCGAAGTGCGATCGCGCGCGCGCTGCAACGGACTGCGCCCAAGCATGTCCAGCGCCCAGTCCGGCAGCAGCGCCGCACCGGCTCCGAGGAATACATCGCGCGACAGCCCTGCCGCCGGCACCGGCAGGCGGATCGCGGCGAGAATCTCCAGCACCTCGCGTGACCGCGCATCCACCTTCAGCTGCGGCCGCATCGCCGCGAAGTAAGCGTCGACCTCGCGTTCCGACGCCGGCACCCCGCGCGCGCCCAGCGCTTCGGCGACGCGTCGGTATTCGTCGTAATAGCGATCGGCGATCGCCACAGGCACGTCGCGGCAATAGCGCCGGCAGCCCTGCAGGAAACCGTAGGCCTCGGTGACGTGCACCCAGGTCAGCAATTGCGGATCATCGGCGGCGTAACCGCGTCCGTCCGGCAGCGTGCCGCTGACCCGGGCGTGGATCGAACGCACCCGCGCCACCAGCCGCTCCACCTCCGCGCTCGGCGCATAGGTAGTACCGGCGACGAAATTGGTGGTGCGGCGCAGGCGCCCGACCAGATCGTCGCGGAAGTTGGAGTGATCGTAGACGCCGGCCAGCGCCAGCGGATGCAGGGTCTGCAACATCAGTCCGCACAGCCCGCCGGCCAGCATCCCCGGGAACTCCGAATGCACCCGCCAGGTGACGCTGTCCGGCCCGAACCAGCCCGGGTCGCCGACCGGCACGTCGTATTCGATACCGCTCTGCCCGCGCGGAAATGCGCCGAGCACCCAGCGGCGGATCTGGGCGGTGGCGGGGGCAGTGAGCGTGCGGAAAACGGCAGACATACGCCTATCGTAACGGCCCGCCCGGCGCCGGCGCCGCCCGTCCGGCCACGCGAAATCACGATGCGGTGCAGCAAGCCGGCAGCCGCCCTCGGCGAGCGCCTTGCGGTTTTCCCCGGGGAAAATTGCGGTTTGCCCAACGTCGATCGCCGGCCAACGGCCTGCTCACGCGCCCTTGATTGCGAACTGGCGCGGAAGTGCTAGAAAGGTCCTGCGACCGTTTGTCGCATGCCACATGCTCGTACCCGCCGGAAGGAGCTCGTCATGATTACCTTGTTCAGGGGTTTGGGTCTGCTTTTGCAGGACAACGCGCTGCATCACCAGCCATTCGAGGAACAGGCTGCGCACTGGCGCGACAAGACCGATGCGCAGCTTGATGCAGAGGTCGAGCTGCTGACCGTCGCCAAGCAGCAATGGGTGGTCAGTTCGATCATCGGCTGGCAGGCGATCTCGCTGGTCCTGCTGGGGGTGATCACCCACCTGCTGTGGCAGCACGACTTCCACATCACCTTCAGCCGCGTGGTGATCGTGTTCACCTCGTGGGTCTCGATCCTGTTCGTGATGTGGTACATCGCCGATCTGTTCGACCACAGCGCCGGCTTCGAGCGCTGGCTGCGCGCCTTCAACAGCCGCGCGCGACTGACCCCGGATGCCGACTCGGTCGAATGCGTCAACGAAGCGCTGGAAATGGCGCGACGCTATCCCGAAGTGCTGCGCTACAAGCAGCAGGTGATGGCCAAGCGCGACCTGCGCCACGAGGACATCGTCAACATGCGCGAGATGGGACGCATGCGGCAGTACACCGAAATCGTGCGCGAGCTGGACCACTACGACGGTGGCCCCAGACTGGTAGCCCGCTCCGCGTAACTGCCCCGTAGAGCCGAGCTTGCTCGGCTGGGGCTCTGCCAGGAAATCCGGGGAAAGCCCCAGCGGAGCAAGCTCCGCTCTACGGCTGGCGGCCTCCGATCAGGCGGCCGCGACCGCCTTCTCGATCGCCGGGGTGCGCCAACCGCTGCGCACGCCCCACAGGTAGAACAGCAGGCCGACCACACCGACCACCGCCAGGTCCGGTCCGTAGGACAGATAACCGTGGCCGCCGAAGGTGGTGCTGCCGGCCCACGACAGCAGCGCGATCGCCGGCAGGTAGGCGATCATCCAGGCTGCGCCCTTGAGGTTGCGGCGGAAATCCTTGAAGCCCTGCTTGGCCTGGTAATACACGTACACCGGCAGCGCCACGACCATCAGCAGGATGATCTCGCCGGTCAGCGGCCAGCGCGCCCAGTACAGCAGCTCGGTCGCCATCACGAACGCCACGCCGGCCAGCAGCGGCATCGCCGCGACCCGCAGCGGGCGATGCACATCCGACGCGGTGCGGCGCAGCGTCATCGCGCTGATCGGGCCGGTCAGGTAGGAAATGATCGTCGCCACCGAGATCACCGCCGCCAGCGTACCCCAGCCGCGGAAGAAGAACAGGAACAGGTAGGACACGCCCAGGTTGAGGAACATCGCCGCGCGCGGCACGCCCCACTTCGGATGCACCTTGCCGAACACCGCCGGCATCGTGCCGTTCTTCTCCATGCCGTAGATCATCCGCGCGGTGGTCGCGGTGTAGGTGATGCCGGTGCCGCTGGGGCTGACGAAGGCGTCGATGTACAGCAGCATCGCCAGCCAGTGCAGGTTGACGATGATCGCCAGCTCGGCGAACGGCGAGCGGAAGTCGATGCCGTGCCAGCCGGCCTTGGCCAGCAGATCCGGCGGCACCGCGCCGATGTAGGCCACCTGCAGGATCACGTAGACCACGGTCGCCAGCGCGATCGAACCGAGCACCGCGAACGGGATGCTGCGACCGGGATCGCGCGCCTCGCCGGCCAGGTTCACCGGGCTCTGGAAGCCGTTGAAGCTGAACACGATGCCGGCGGTGGCCACCGCGGTCAGGATCGCGGCGAAGTCGATCACGTGCGCATCGCCGTGCAGGCCGACGCTGAAGTTCTCGCTGTGGAAGCCGCTGGCGATCAACGCCACGCCGGTCAGCGCCGGCACGATCAGCTTGAACACGGTGATCGCGGTGTTGGAACGCGCGAACAGCTTCACGCTCCAGAAGTTGAGGAAGAAATACACCAGCACCAGCACCGCCGAGATCAGCAGGCCGGCCACCGACAGCTCGCCCGCTCCACCCGGCGCATGCATGTACAGGTCCTGCGCCCACTGCCACGGCCACGACGCCATGTACTGCACCGAGGCCTCGGCCTCGACCGGGATCACCGAGACGATGGCGATCCAGTTGGCCCAGCCGGCGATGAAGCCGACCAGCGAGCCGTGCGAGTAGTGGCTGTAGCGCACCATGCCGCCCGACTCGGGGAACATCGCGCCCAGCTCGGCGTAGGACAGGGCGATGGTGGTGATGATCGCCGCGCCCAGCAGCCAGGCCCAGACCGCACCGGGACCGGCCAGACCTGCCGCGCGCCAGGCGCCGAACAGCCAGCCAGAGCCAATGATCGACCCCAGGCCGGTGAGCATGAGCGCAAAGGGGCCGACTTCGCGGCGCAGGGGGCTGTGAGACATGGGCTACCTGACGGTGAACGCCGCGAGCACGGCAACAAGCCGGCAATGATCGCAGAACCGTCCACGCGCGTCATGGCGCATTCAGACACGAAGCCAGCCAGCGCGGTCTTGTAGGAGCGGCTTCAGCCGCGATGGGGCTTGCCCGTTTGAATCTCCACACATGGATGTGCGGGCTTTTGCAGAGGGATCTGCATGGAAAGCCCCATCGCGGCTGAAGCCGCTCCTACAGGTAGAAAGAAGGGCTCAGCAATCGCCCTTGATCGCCTCGGCCGAGGCGCACTGGCGGAAATCCTGCGCCAGCCCCTTCAACTCGCGGACCTGGCCCACCGCCAGCTCGAAGCGGTCCAGCTCGCGGTGTGGACAGGCCTTCGTATCCGCACCGGTGCAGGCAGCGGTGTAGACGAGGTAGTGGCAACGTCCGCTGCTGCTGCCCAGGCAATGGAAGACGGCATCGCCAGCATGCGACTCGACCTTGCTGAACAACAGATCGCGGCCATCGACGGTGGCGCGGGTGATCGAGGTGGTGCCGGTGTCCTGATGGCAACCGAACAGGCCCATCAGGCAATACAGCATCGAGGCGAGCAGGCGCATGACGAATCCTTCCTTCAGCAATTGGCGGGCGGCATCACATGCCGCGGAACAAGCCCATGAACGGCTGGCTGACGGTGAGCGTCTCCGGCCGGTTCTTCAATTTCAGACAGCCCTTGCCGGTCTCGTCGCGCGACACCGAGGACACCGCCTTCATGTTGACGATGGTCGAGCGATGCACCTGCTTGAAGGTGCCCGGGTCGAGCACCTCCAGCAGCTCGCGCAGCGGCGTGCGCAGCAGCGACTCGCCGTCGGCGGTCATCACCACCGTGTATTTGTTGTCGGCCTGGAAATAGGCCACGTCGTCGAGCATCACCAGCCGCGTCTCGCGGCCGGCACTGGCAGTGATCCAGGCCATCGGCGGTTTCTCCGGTGTGGGTGCTGCCGGGCGCCGCGCCAGTCGTTGCAGCAGCGCTTCCAGCATCGCGTGATCGTGACCACCGGCGGCGGCGCGTGCCTGCACGCGCTGCACGGTGGCTTCCAGGCGCTCGCGCGTCACCGGCTTGAGCAGGTAATCGACCGCGCCCTGTTCGAAGGCGTCGATCGCGTACTGGTCGTAGGCGGTGACGAACACCACCTGGGTGGCCGGGCTGACCTCGCTGATGCCGCGCGCGACCTCAATGCCGGTCAGGCCGGGCATGCGGATGTCGAGGAACACCACGTCCGGCAGGTGTTCGGCGATGCTCTCCAGCGCGCTGGCGCCGTCCTCGCATTCCTCCACCACCTGCAGTTCCGGCCATACCTCGCCGAGCAGCTGCAGCAGCGACTCGCGCAGCAGCACTTCGTCCTCGGCCACCACGGCCCGCAACGCACTCATGCTCGTGACTCCTGCTGCGCCGGCAGCGTGATCGTGGCCGCCATGCCGGCCGGGAAGTTGGACACCAGCGCGAAGCTCGCCGCATCGCCGTAGGTCAGGCGCAAGCGCTCGCGCAGGTTCTTCAAACCGATGCCGGTACCGCTGCTCTGGGTGTTGAAACCCTGGCCGTCGTCGGCCACGGTCACGGTGACGTTCCGGTCGGTCTGCCGCGCCAGGATCCAGATCGTGCCGCCGCCCGGCTTGGGCTCCAGCCCGTGCTTGATCGCGTTTTCCACCAGCGTCTGCAGCATCATCGACGGCAGCGGCACGCTGCGCAGTTCGTAAGGCACCTCAAGCTGCAGCGCCAGGCGCGAACCCATGCGGATGCGCAGGATCTCCAGATAGGCCTGGGTGCGCTCCAGTTCATCGCCGAGCGTGGACATCGATTCGTCGGCGCTGGGCAGCGAGCGGCGCAGGTACTGGATCAGGTGCCCGATCATCGCATCGGCACGCGGCGGGTCGGTGCGGGTCAGCACCTGCGCACTGGCCAGCGTGTTGTAGAGGAAGTGCGGCTCGACCTGCGCATGCAGCAGGTTCAAGCGCGCTACCGCCAGTTCCTTCTCGGTGGCCGACTGATCGGCGGCGGCCTGCTCGTCGCGGCGCTGCTCGGCGACCTGGCGGGTGATGCTGCGCCCGACCGTCTCGGCGTTCTCGTAGTTGTTGCCCTCATCGACGGTGAACAGGTCGACCCAGGCCGCTGCATCGGGCTCGAACAGCAGCATCGCGCTGCTGGTGCCGGCGCCGGGGGTGATCGTCGCCAGCACCCGGTCGCGCTTGATCGCAAAGCGTGCAAATACGTTCCAGCGCGACGGCTGGCGGCCCTCGTAGCCGTCGATGCGCCGCACCTTGGCACGTACCTGCAGGCTGCCGGGCAGGCTCTCGATCTCCTCCACGCGCGGCAACTCACGGATCGCCGCATCCACCAGCGCAAATGCGGCGCGGGTGTCGAGCGGGATCTCGATCTGGCGGCGCTGGCGGCTGGTGAGGGTGTCGTGGTCGAGCCGACCGGCCAGCAGCTTGACCCGATGCAGGTGAGTGACCACGCTCATCGCCGCCATCACCAGCAGCACGATGGTGAGCAGGCCGAACACGCTGCCCGGCCCGCCGAACACCTGCGCCCACATGATGCCGGCCACGATCAGCGCCGCCGCCCAGGCGAAGAGGATGCGCACGAACAGGAAGATGCTGGCGGACACGGCGGATTCCGTTGATGGGTGGTTGAGTGCGGGGCGAGCATAGCCGCCCCTCGGGCGGGTGTGGCGGGGGATGCGACGAAAGCCCGGGATCGGCGATGGAGACCCGGCAAAGCGGCGCAAAGCCGGCTCTGTGGGAGGGACTTCAGTCCCGACGGGCGTTACCGGGAAGGCGTCGGGACTGAAGTCCCCCCCACAGAACAACCGCCTGGGGACGCATTACCGCGCGTTGCGCCGCGCCGGACATCGTGGTCCGGCGGCTCTTGTGCATGCCCAATGACGTCTCTGCCACAACGGCCATCCGTGGACGCTATGCTCGCCCCCGTTCCCCTACGAGGAAATCGCATGCATCGCCGTCATTTCCTGCGCGGTGCGGGTGCCGCGCTCGCGGTCGCTTCCACCGGCGCGCTGGCTGCCGAATCGCAGCGCAAGACCGTTCCGGTCGCGGCACCCGCACCACCGCCATTGGCACCCCACTTCGCCGAGCCGCAACCGCTGGCGCCGATCCGCGCCACGCCGGACCGGATCATCGCGCTGAGCGTGTGCACGCGGCCGTTCCGCGCGCAGGGGCCGCGCGCAGGGGCCGCGCATCGAAGTCGAGCGCATCGGCCGCAAGCAGGTCGTGCACAACTATGGTCATGGCGGCAGCGGCTGGTCGTTGTCGTGGGGCAGCGCGGAACTGGCAGTGGGGCTGGCGCAGGCTGCCGGCGCCAGGGACGAGCTGGCGGTGATCGGCTGCGGTGCGATCGGCCTGACCACCGCGCTGGTGGCGCAACGCGCCGGCCTGCGGGTGCGCATCTACGCGAAGGAGCGTCCGCCGGAAGTGCGCTCGTTCTTCGCCACCGGGGTGTGGTCGCCGGACTCGCGGATCTGTACCGCCGAGCACGCCACACCGGAATTCAGGAAACGCTGGGAACAGATGGCGCGGACTTCGTTCCGCCGCTACCAGACCCTGCTCGGCCTGCCGGGCGATCCGATCGAATGGCGCGATGGTTTCGTGCTGTCGGATGTGCCGTTCGACCAGCCGGCCGGCGGCAACATGGAAAGCCACGAACCGGAATATCCGCATCTTGAAAGCGAACTGCTGGACGACCTGAGCCCCAACTCGAAAGTGCTGACGCCGGGCGAGCATCCGTTCCCGGTGCCATACGTGGCCCGTTACACGCAGATGACCTACAACATCAGCGCCTACGCGCGAATGCTGATGGACGACTTCCTGCAGGCTGGCGGCGAGCTGCACACGCGCGAGTTCGAGAACCCGCGCCAGTTCGCCGATCTGCGCGAGAAGGTGATCGTCAATGCCACCGGCTACGGCGCACGCGCGCTGCTGGGCGACGAAAGCATCGTGCCGGTGCGCGGCCAGACCGCACGGTTGATACCGCAGCCGGAGGTGAATTACGGGCTGTACTGGCGCGGCCACAACCTCAACGTGGTGCGCCACGCCGCGACGGCATCCTGGTGCAGGCGCAGAGCCCGGACGATTTCGGCAATGCCGACATCACCCCGAACCGGGCCGCCTCGGACGCGGCGGTGGCTCAGCTGGCGAAGTTGTTCGGGTAAAGCCGCATCGCCGTACACCTACAAACCGGGGCCGTCATTGGACGGCCCCGGCGTTGACTCACTTGCGTTCGGCCGCACTCGCATCGCGCGTTGCACGGAACTCCGAGTCCTGGCTCCAGTTCGGCCACTGGCGCGAATCGGCCAGCTGCATGCCGAGCTTGTACAGCACCGCCAGATCGCGTGCGGCGCCGGCGAAGGTCCAGTCAGGCTGCCACTCGTCGCCCTGCTGGTGGTAGCGCTTGGCGGTGTAGTCGTCGGCCGCCGCCTTGCCTGCGGCGACGCCACCGACTTCCCAATCCTGCCCGGCCGAGTACGACAGCGCCGGCACGCCGCGCTTGGCGAAGGAGAAGTGATCGGAGCGGAAGAAATAGCCCGCTTCCGGCTTCGGGTCCGGCGTGTAACGCAGGTTCCAGCCCTGCTTGGCGACCGCCTTCAGGTCGTCGAGCAGTTCCAGCTTGGCGCTGCCGTAGATGCCGAAATCACGCGACGGCACGAACGGGCTCATGCCGTCCATGTTGATCACCGCCACGGTCTTGGCCAGCGGATACAGCGGCTTGGACGCGTAGAACTCCGAGCCGAGCAGGCCCTTCTCCTCGGCAGTCACCGCCAGGAACACCACCGAGCGATCCGGCTTCGGGCCCTTGGCGAAACCACGCGCCAGTTCCAGCAACGCAGCACTGCCGCTGGCGTTGTCGAGCGCGCCGTTGAAGATGGTGTCGCCCTTGGCATCCGGCTTGCCGACGCCGATGTGATCCCAGTGCGCGCTGTAGATCAGCGTCTCGTCCGGCTCCTTGCTGCCTGGCAGGCGCGCGACCACGTTGTGCGAGGTGATCACGTCACGCTTGACCTGATAGCGGGCGCTCAGACCTTCGCCCTTCAGTTCGACCGGCTTGAAATCGCGCGACTGCGCCTGCTTCTTCAACGCCTCGAAATCCAGGCCCGCGTCCTTGAACAACTGCACCGCCAGATCGCGCTGGATCCAGCCTTCCACCTTCGGATGCACCGTCGAGGGATCGTCACGCACCACGTCGAACATGGTGTTGGTGTTGGAGCTGGCGACCGTGGCCCAGCCGTAGGAGGCCGGCGCGGTCTCGTGCACGATCAGCACCCCGAGCGCGCCCTCGCGTGCGCCCTGCTCGTACTTGTAGGTCCAGCGGCCGTAGTAGGTCATGCCCTTGCCGTCAAAATCGCCGTGACCTGTTTCGAAGTCCGGGTCGTTGATCAGCACGACCGCGATCTTGCCCTTCAGGTCCACGCCCTTGAAGTCGTCCCAGCGGCGCTCCGGCGCCTTGACGCCATAGCCGACGAACACCAGCGGCGCGTTGGCGATGTCCACCTGGGTGGAACCGTCCATCGCGGCGCGGATCGCGATGTCCTTGCCCTGGGTCAGCGCCTGCGGCTTGCCGGCCACATCCAGCGCCAGCGTCGGCGTGCCGACGATGTCGGCGCGCTGCAGCGGCACCGCCTGGGTCCAGGCACGCGTGCCATCGGCCTGCAGGTCGCCACCGGGCTGCAGGCCCGCGGCCTGGTACTGCTTGCTCAGGTAGGCGATGGTCTTTTCCTCGCCTGCCGTGGCCGGGCCGCGGCCCTCGAATTCATCCGACGCCAGCACCTTGACGTCCTGCGAGATGCGCTTGCCGTCGAACGTCGGCGTCGCCGCCATCAACACGCCCGAGATGGACAGCGCGAGCACGCCCATTGCGATTCTTTTCATTGCGACACCCCCAACCGAAATAGTTCACGAGTGTAGGACAACCGCGACACGTGCGGGCATGTGCCAAAGGCCACGCGCGTCACGCTCCGGACCACTGCCGGTCCAGGCCACACGCGGATTCCGGCCGCAGCCAATCGCGGTCAAGCGACTGATCCGAAATGAATATCTCCCATCCGGGCAAATGATGGCCGATCAAGTTCGCGGCGCACTCGCCGATAGCTCGACCATCTTGTTTACTTTTTCGGGAAGCGCCATGAACCCGTTCGCCGCACTGCAACACCGCATCGCCGACCTTTCCGTCACCCGCAAGTTCGTCCTGCTCTGTTCGCTGCTGGCGCTGGGCGTGATCCTGCTTGCCATCGGCGCCGCGCGCCTGCAGTACCTGGACCTGGTCGAAGCCCGCAAACAGAACGTGAAGACCCAGGTCGACATGGGCATCGACGTGATCAACCACTACGCCACCAAGGCCGCACGCGGCGAGATCACCCTCGAACAGGCCAAGGCGCTGGCCAGTTCGACCCTGGCCGCGGTCAGCACCAACCACGGCGTGGACTATTTCTTCGTCACCGATCCGCAGATGCGCATCGTGATGCATCCCAAGCGCAAGGTCGGCACCGACATGCGCGACTACAGGAGCGATGCCGGCGAGTACGTGTACCGCGACATCCAGAAGGCGGTCACCCAGGGCGATGGTTTCAGCTACTACACCGCGCCCAAGCCGGGCCAGAAGACGCAGTTGCCGAAGATCAGCTACGCGCGCGCCTTCCCCGCCTGGAACTGGGTGCTGGTGATGGGGGTGTATGCCGACGACATCCAGCACGAGGCGT
The DNA here is from genome assembly GCF_058986605.1 of Pseudomonas sp. GW821-FHT07E12. Classification (NCBI taxonomy): domain Bacteria; kingdom Pseudomonadati; phylum Pseudomonadota; class Gammaproteobacteria; order Pseudomonadales; family Pseudomonadaceae; genus Pseudomonas; species Pseudomonas sp. GW821-FHT07E12. The sequence continues at coordinate 22,675 of NZ_JBYSVX010000035.1, forward strand.
GGGGTTTCACCGGTCTGGTGACGCTGATCGGCGCGATTGTGGTCACGGTGATCATGGCGCTGTCGTGGCTGATCGCCGGTGCGATCGTCAATCCGCTGCGCGCAGCCACGCGCACTGCCGAGGCGATCGCCGGTGGCCGCTTCGACAATCCCATCGCGGTTACGTCCAAGGACGAAACCGGCCAACTGCTGGCCAGCATGGCGCAGATGCAGCACCAGCTGCAGCGCTTCAATGGCGAGATGCAGACGATGATCCACCTGCAGCAGGGCGAGGACATCGGCCATCGCATTCCCGAGGATTTCCCCGGCGATTACGGCACGCTGGCGCGCGGCGTCAACACCGTGCTGTTCGAGCACCTGGATGCGATCAGCGACGCGATGACGGTGATGGACGAATACGGCCGCGGCGATCTGCGCAGCGACATGCGCCGCCTGCCTGGCCAGCGCGCACGCCTGCACGAAGCACTGGATGCAGTGAAAGCCAACCTGTCGGCGATCAACCGCGACATCGCGCATCTGGCCGAGGCCGCCGCGCACGGCGACTTCAGCGCACGCGGCGATGAAGCGCGCTACCAGTTCGCCTTCGCCGAGATGGTGCATGCCTTGAACCGGCTGATGCAGCAGGCCGACGCCGGCCTGGGCGATGTCGGCCGGATCATGGCGGCAATCGCCGATGGTGATCTCAGCCAGCGTGTGGATGCGCATTACCAGGGCGCGTTCGGTCATCTGGCGCAGGCCGCCAACCGCACCGCCGAACAACTCACCGTGATCGTGCGCGGCATCCAGCATTCGGCCGAATCGATCGACACCGCCGCCAGCGAGATCGCCGCCGGCAACGCCGACCTGTCCACCCGCACCGAAAGCCAGGCCGCCAATCTGGAAGAAACCGCGGCCTCGATGGAGGAACTGACCTCGACCGTACGCCAGAACGCCGACCACGCCCGCGAAGCCGACCGACTGGTGCAGAACGCCGGCCAGGTGGCAGGCGAAGGCGGCCGCGTGGTCGAACAGGTCGTCGCCACGATGGCCTCGATCCGGGAAGCTTCCACACGCATCGCCGACATCATCAGCGTGATCGACGGCATCGCCTTCCAGACCAACATCCTCGCCCTCAACGCCGCGGTGGAAGCCGCCCGCGCCGGCGAACAGGGCCGCGGCTTCGCCGTGGTCGCCAGCGAAGTGCGCGCACTGGCGCAACGCTCCGCGCAGGCAGCCAAGGAGATCAAGACCCTGATCGACGACTCCGCCGAACGCGTCACCCAAGGCACCCGCCTGGTCGCCAGCGCCGGCAGCACGATGTCCGAAGTGGTCGGCGCGGTACAGCGCGTCACCGGCATCATGGCCGAGATCACCGCCGCCTCGCAGGAGCAGTCATCGGGCATCGAGCAAGTCAGCCAGACCGTGATGCAACTGGACGAAATGACCCAACAGAACGCCGCATTGGTAGAAGAAGCCACCGCCGCCGCCCGCAGCCTGGAAGAACAGGCCAGCCAACTCACCGAAGCGGTGGCGGTGTTCCGCCTGGAAGGGCAACCGCAGGACGAGCGGAGCGCGGACGTGCACTACGCCTCAGCGGCTTGAAAACAGCGAATCACAACGACGGAAGTCGCTGTTGCTGTTGCTGTTGCTGTTGCTGTTGCTCGTGATTTTGCCTTTGCTGTTGCCTTGGACTTTGACTTCCCGGGGCCCCCATCCGCAGCGACGGAGCCAGCGGGAAAAACCCGAAGGGCGACGCACATGGATGTGCGTCGTTTTCTGCCGCGGCATGGATGCCGCGTCAGAAAATCCCGCTGGCGGAGTGGACCCGTAGCGCAGCGAAGGGCGCGAGGACTGGGGCGTGTTTCTTTGGGTTACCTTTCTTTGCACGAGCAAAGAAAGGTAACTCGCGCCGCAGGCGCGAAAGCCTTGGCTGTTGAAGTTGCTTCAACTACAAGAAACTAAAAGCAACGTCCATGGATCCCCGCTTTCGCGGGGATGACGGTAGATAGATGGTGACAGCGGTGAGATGGCGCGAAAGTCGCTGGGTCCCCGCCTGCACGGTGACGACGGTAGTTGGATCTCCTGGAAAGAGCCCGATCCCAACCCGCACAAGAACAACGACGATCAAGCTGCCCACAGAGCAAAACCCCCATCCCCCTAACCAAAGTCATTTGCACAGCAACAACCACAGGCATAGCCTCGACGATTCAAGTCCGCTCAAGGAGTGATACATGCTTCGTCCGCTGTCCCTGCTGATCGCCGGCGTGCTCGGCACCGGCGCCGCCACCTTCCTGCCGCCGGCAGATGCCGCCCCGGCCTCGCTGGCCAAGCCCGCCGCCGATGCCGCGATCCCCGACATCGCCTACACCCGCTTCACCCTGCCCAACGGATTGACGGTAGTGGTGCACGAGGACCACAAGGCGCCGGTGGTCGCGGTCAGCATCTGGTACCACGTCGGCTCGGCGGACGAGCCTGCCGGCAAGACCGGCTTCGCGCACCTGTTCGAACACCTGATGTTCTCCGGCTCGGAGAACCACAAGGGCACCTACTTCGCCCCGTTCGAGCAGGCCGGCGCCACCGACATGAACGGCACCACCTGGTTCGACCGCACCAACTACTTCGAAACCGTGCCGACCACCGCGCTCGACATGGCGTTGTGGATGGAATCGGACCGCATGGGCCACCTGCTCGGCGCGATCGGCCAGCACGAACTGGATACCCAGCGCGGCGTGGTGCAGAACGAAAAGCGCCAGGGCGAAAACCGTCCCTACGGCCGCGTCGACCAGAACATCCTCTCCAACATCTTCCCCGGCAACCATCCGTACCAGCACGACACCATCGGCTCGATGGAGGACCTCGACGCGGCCTCGCTGGATGACGTCAAGGGCTGGTTCCGCGATTACTACGGCGCCGCCAACACCACCCTGGTGCTGGCCGGCGACATCACCGTGGCGCAGGCGCGTGCCAAGGCCGAGGAGTACTTCGGCGACATCCCGGCCGGCAAGCCGGTGCCGCGCCAGCAGCCGTGGATCACGCCGCTGGCCAGGCAGACCCGCGGCGTGCAGCACGACCACGTCGCGCAGCCGCGCATCTACCGCACCTGGGTCGCGCCGCAGCTCGGCACCGACGATGCGGTCCAGCTCGATCTGGCCACCACCGTGCTCGGCGGTGGCAAGACCTCGCGCCTGTATCAGCGTCTGGTCTATCAGGACAACCTGGTCGATGACGTCTCCGCCAGCGTCCAACCGTTCTCGCTGGCCAGCCAGGTGCAGATCCAGGCCGACGTGAAGGACGGTGTGGACCCGGCCAAGGTCGAGGCCGCCATCAATGACGAGTTGAAGAAGTTCCTGGCCGAAGGCCCGACCGCCGACGAACTGCAGCGCGCGCAGGTGGCCTACCGCGCCGGCTTCGTGCGCGGCCTGGAGAAGGTCGGTGGTTTCAGCGGCAAGGCGGTGATCCTGGCCGAAGGCCAGGTCTACCGTGGCGATCCGGGCGCCTATCGCAAGGATCTGGAGCGCGTCGCCGCCGCCACCCCGGCCAGCGTCAAGCAGGCCGCCGACAGCTGGTTCGGCAAGGGCGACTACCTGTTGACCGTATTGCCGGCCGGCGAAGGCTTCGACGCTGATGCCGAGGACAAGGCCGTGGTCGCGCTCGGCGACGCCACCGGCAAGCCCGCGCCGACATTGCCGGCGGCCGCCAAGTACAGCGTCGGCAAGAACCGCGTCGATCGCGCTGCCGGCGTACCGCAGACCACGCAGTTCCCGAGCCTGAGCTTCCCGGCCCTGCAACGCGGCAAGTTGAAGAATGGCATCGAGGTGGTACTGGCCGAACGCCACACCATCCCGGTCACCCAGATCGAGCTGCTGTTCGACGCCGGCTATGCCGCCGACCAGGGCCACAAGCTCGGCACCGCCAGCTTCACCGCCGCGCTGATGAACGAGAGCACGCGCTCGCTCGACTCGGTGGAAGTGGCGCAGCGCCGCCAGCGCCTGGGCGCGATCACCTCGGTCGGCTGCGAACTGGACGCCTGCAGTGCCTCGCTCGACGCACTGAACGATCAGTTGCAACCCTCGCTCGCCCTGTTCGCCGACGTGGTGCGCAACCCGGCGTTCAAGGCCAACGACATCGAACGCATCCGTGGCCAGTGGCTGGCCGGCATCGCGCAGGAGAAGACCCAGCCGCAGGGCCTGGCATTGCGCACGCTGCCGCCGCTGATCTACGGCAACGGCCACGCCTACGGCATCCCGTTCACCGGCACCGGCACCGAGGCCTCGATCCAGAGCCTGACCGCCACCGACCTGCAGGGCTTCCACGACACCTGGCTGCGCCCGGACAACGTGCGCATCCTGGTGGCCGGCGACACCACGCTGGCGCAGATCATCCCGCAGCTGGACGCGGCGTTCGGCGACTGGAAGGCACCGGCGGTCGCGATACCGAAGAAGAACGTCGCCCAGGTCGCCGCGCAGACCAAGCCGCGCGTGTTCCTGATCAACCGCGACGACGCGCCACAGTCGCTGATCCTCGCAGGTCTGCTCGCACCCTCGACCAAGGCGCCGGACAACCTCGACATCGGCGTCGCCAACGGCGCCTTCGGCGGCACCTTCACCTCGCGCCTGAACATGAACCTGCGCGAGGACAAGCGCTGGGCCTACGGTGCCTTCAGCTTCCTGATGGATGCGCAGGGCCAGCGTCCGTACCTGTTCTACGCGCCGGTGCAGACCGACAAGACCGCCGAGTCGGCGGCCGAGGTGCTGAAGGAAGCCAGCGCGGTGATCGGCGACAGGCCGTTGACCGAGGACGAGGTCGACAAGATCAAGAACCAGCGCATCCGCGCCCTGCCCGGCAGCTACGAGACCGCGGGCGCGGTGCTGAGCGCGGTCGAGGGCATCGTCCAGTTCGATCGTCCGGACGACTACGTGCGCACGCTCAAGCCACGCCTGGAGGCGATCGGCCAACCGCAGGCGCAGCATGCGATCAAGGAGATCGTCACGCCGCAGGCGATGACCTGGGTGATCGTCGGCGACCTGAAGAAGATCGAAGCCCCGATCCGCGCGCTCAAGCTCGGCGAGGTGCAGGTGATCGACGCTGACGGCAAGCCGGTCGGGAAGTAAGCACCAACTGCGGAAACAACTACATTGTGGGAGGGACTTCAGTCCCGACAGGCTCTACCGGCCCTCTGTCGGGACTGAAGTCCCTCCCACAGGATTCCTCTGCGCGGCGTCAATCCAGCGCCTTCCTACCCGCAAACCGTCCACTGCTTGCGCGCATACCACAGCGCACGCCGCGCCAGGTCGTAGGCGCTGTCGGCCTGCCGCGGCAGCATCTGCTCGGCCATGATCGGATCGGCGCCATGCATCATGGCGTGTTCGACACGCTCCAGATCGGCCAGATGCACCCGCGCCGGTGCCAGCAGTTGCTTGCGACGCGCGGCATCGCATGCGCTCGGCTGCGCCTCCAGCGCGGCCAGTTCCTCGCGGATGCGGCGACTCGCCGCGCCCTTCAGGTCCGGCACGTCCTCGTGCGCGATCGGCGCAGCCTTGTAGGCATCGCCGGTGGCCTCGCTGCCGAGGTCGGCCTTGTTGTCGGCCAGCGAGGGGTTGAAGCGCACGTCCGGCGGCGGACGCGCCTTGACCGACTCCACCTCCTTGCCCCAGATCACGCCGTTGATCTTCTTCATGCCCCGGTTGAGGCTCTGCACCGCCACGTCACCGAGCGTGCCGCTGCTCTTCCAGTCCTTCTCGAAACGTGTTTCGTGGTAATCGACCGGATTGGGCCGCTCCAGCAGCTTGCGTGCCTTGTCCAGCGTGCGCTCATCGGTCATGCCCGGTGGCACCGCCGCGTAGCCCGGATCGAGTGGATTGACCAACTCTCCCATCCGCACCCGGCCATCACGCGTGTACAGCTGTGCCTGCATCTCGCCGGTGGTGGCGCGTTGCGGCGGTGGTGCCGCATTGGCCAGATGCGGCGCCGCTTCGGCATGGCGCACCGGCATGGGCGTGGAGCGCGGTGAGGGCGAAGGTACCGACGTCGCCGTCGGCTCCGCCTGCGGCACCGGCTCACGCGGCAGGAAGCTCACCCGCATCACCGACGCCCTGCGCGAGACCGGCGCGGCCGTAGGCGTGTGCAACAGCAGGCGCAGGAACAGCAGCAGGATCAGCAATGTGCCGAGCATTGCCACCACATGGATAAGCATGTCTTCCCGGCTGCTGGCCTGTTTCACGGATAACAGAGTGCGTGGAATGCGAATGGGAGGGGGAAGGATGGGAGGGGAATTGTGCCGTACCGGCGGCGCGCGCCGGTGCCAACGTATGTCCGCAGGCGACGTGCAAACGCCGCGGCGCGCCAATCTAGCGGCCGGCCCGGTACGGCGCGTATGAATTCCGTTGCGCGCCCATCCGCCAACAGCCAGCGTTCACATTGATGAGCTCTCGCCGCGTGAAGACCGTGACGAGGCTGCCCCCGCAGACCTGACCTATCCTGCCGGCCCGCCATCACGGAGAGAGCCGCCATGTCGGTCCTGCATGCCTGCCGCCCGCCCCTGCTCGCCATCGCCTTGCTGGCCGCAGCCGCCTGCACCCCGCTGCAACGCAGCGATGGCCCGCCCGCGCCCCCGCAACAGGCCTATCCGGCGCTGTTCGAAGCGGTGCAGCAGACCTCCCTGTTCGAGGACCAGAAGCAGTTCGTCGACATGATCCCGCGCAACGCACCGGCACGGATCGAGGCCAGCTACCTTGCACGCCGCGAACAGCCGGACTTCGATCTCGCCACCTTCGTCACCACGCATTTCGATCCCCCCGCCTCGCACGCATCCCCGGCACTGCCGACGCAGGCCTCGTTGCGCGAGCACATCGACGCGCTATGGCCACTGCTGGTACGCGACAGCCGCCAGGTGCCGCGCTACAGCAGCGAGCTGCCATTGCCCAAACCCTACGTGGTCCCGGGCGGACGTTTCCGCGAGCTGTACTACTGGGATTCGTACTTCACGATGCTCGGCCTGCACGAAAGCGGCCGGACACGGCAATCACGCGACATGCTCGACGACTTCGCCGGGCTGATCGACCGTTACGGCCACATCCCCAACGGCACGCGCAGCTACTACCTCAGCCGCTCGCAGCCGCCGTTCTTCTCGCACATGGTCGAACTGGAAGCCGAGGCCGGCGATACCACGCTGTACGTGCGCTACCTGCCGCAACTGCGTGCCGAATACCGCTACTGGATGCGAGGTGCCGACAAACTAGCCCCCGGCAGCGCCAGCGAGCACGTCGTGCGTCTGCGCGATGGCAGCGTGCTCAACCGTTATTGGGACGCATCGGACACACCGCGTCCGGAGTCATACCTGCAGGACCGCCAGACCGCCGCCGAAGCCAGCGACCGAGCCCCCAGCGAGGTCTACCGCGAACTGCGCGCCGGCGCCGAAAGCGGCTGGGATTACTCCTCGCGCTGGCTGGGCGATCGCCGTCAGCTGCGCACGATCCGCACCACCGCGATCGTACCGGTCGACCTCAACAGCCTGATCCAACACCTGGAACGCACCATCGCCCATGCCTGTCAACAAGCCGCGGATGCCGCCTGCATACGCGAGTTCACGCAACGCGCAGCCGCGCGCGAGCAGGCGATCCAACAACACCTGTGGAACCCGGCCGGCTACTACGCCGACTACGACTGGCAACGCGGCACCGTCAGCGAACAACTGACCGCCGCCGCCGCGTTCCCGCTGTTCGTCGGCATCGCCACACCCGAGCGAGCGCACGCGACCGCCACCGCATTGCGTACACACCTGTTGCGACCCGGCGGCCTGGTGACCACCGCGCAGGTCACCGGCCAGCAGTGGGACGCCCCCAACATCTGGGCACCCCTGCAATGGATCGCCATCGCCGGCCTGCACCGCTATCACGAAGACAGCTTGGCCAGCCAGATCGCCGGCAACTTCCTGACCCGCGTACAGAGCGTCTACGCAAGCCAGCACAAACTGGTGGAAAAGTACGATGCAGAAGATGGTCAGGGTGGCGGCGGCGAATACCCACTACAGGACGGCTTCGGCTGGACCAATGGCGTGACGCTCAAGTTGCTGTCGTTGTATGGGGAGCCTGCGGCATCGGGTCAGTAAGTGCCGTCGTAACGACGAAGATGCGACCTGTCGCAGCGTTTCAAGTCGCTGGGTCCCCGCCTGCGCGGGGACGACGGCGGAGAGATTGTCGTTGCCGTTGTGTTCGCTTGCTCAGCTGAGGCGTTGCTGTTGCTGTTGCTGTTGCTGTTGCTCGTGATTTTGCCTTTGCTCTCCGCTTTTCCGGGCCCCCCATCCGCAGCGACGGAGCCAGCGGGAAAAACCCGAAGGGCGACGTGCATGGATGCACATCGTTTTCTGCCGCGGCATGGATGCCGCGTCAGAAAATCCCGCTGGCGCAGTGCACCCGTAGCGCAGCGAAGGGCGCGAGGACTGGGGCGTGCTTTCTTTGGGTTACCTTTCTTTGCACGAGCAAAGAAAGGTGACTCGCTCCGAAGGAGCGAAAGCCTTGGCTGTTGCTGTTGCTGTTGCCGTCAATGCAACTTCAAACCCAAGAAGCAACGTCCATGGATCCCCGCTTTCGCGGGGATGACGGTAGAGAGATGGCGCGGAAGTCGCTGGGTCCCCGCCTACGCGGGGACGACAGCAGAGGAATCCTGCGAAAGGAGGTGGCCGGACACTCCGCAAGGACAACACGAAACAACGACCGCACACCCAAGCCTACTCACCCAAGCACAAAAACCCTAAATCCACCCACGCCGCTTGAACCAGGCCAACGGCACAAAAATACTCAACCCAATCACCCCAAGCGCCCAGAAATAAGCGTCATGCCACTTCAACTCCGGCATGAACGCAAAGTTCATACCCCAGATCCCCACCAACACCGTAGGCGGAATCCCCACCACCGACGCCACCGCCATCACCTTCATCACCTCGTTCTGATCCATGTTGATCAGCCCGAGCACGCTGTCGAGCAGGAACCCGATACGGTCGCTCAACTCCTGCTCGAACTCGCCCAGCGAGCCGACGTCCTTGTGGATCAACTTGATCCGGTGCCGGGCGTCCTGGTCGAACCACTCCGGCGGCGCCTCGTCCAGGTACGTCGCCAGCCGCAACAAGCCATGCACCGTGTTGTGCGTGCCACCGATGCGCTGGCCCATCGCCCCGACCTCACGCAGCGCCCGTTCCAGGTCGCGATTGCGCCGCCCCGGCACGAACGATTGCCGCGTCACCTCGGCCACGTGCACCTCCAGCGCTTCCAGACGATCGGCCAGCACATCGACGATGTGTTCGAGGATGCGCAGGAACAGATCCAGCGAGCCCCCGCACGGCCGCCGCGTGATATCGCTCGCGATCTCCGCCAGGGAATTCAGTGCCACTTCGTGCTGCGTCACCAGGGCGTTCGGTGACAGCACGAAGCCCAGCGACGACACCGTGCCGTCTTCGGTCTGGAAACGCGGCAGATTGAGGATCCACGCATCGCCGATGCTGCGCACCCGGCTGGTGAACTCGATCTCGCTGATCCCCGCATGCCCGGGAATCTCGAAGCCGACCTGCCGCGACGCATCCGCCAGTTCCTCCGCTCCCGGCTGACACAGGTCCACCCATGCGCCGGGCTTTCCGTTGCGGTCGGTGATCGGATGGAGGGTGATCATGGTCTGTTCCCGTGGCGGTCGTGGGAACATTCTCCCGCACGCCACGCCTTGTCGACGCGAAGAACGCACGGGATGCGCATCGATGCAGGCGCAGCCTCGGCTTCACGCAGCGTTGCGGCCGCGCTCAGACGATCCGGGTGCGCCGCCACCAGTGAGTGACCTTCTCCTCGCGCACCAGCGTGAACAGCCCGGCGCCGAGGATCAGCACGATGCCCACCGCCATCGGCCAATCGAGATGGTCATGGAACAGCAGGTAGCCGAAACCGATCGCCCACAGCATCTGGCTGTACTGGGTCGGCGCCACCGCACTGACCGGCGCAGACCGCGTGGCGTACATCAGGAAGATCGCCGCCAGCCCGGCGAGCAGGCCGTAGCCGGCCAGCAACGCCCACTGCAACGGCGTGGGCCACACGAACACCGGCAGCATCATGATCGCGCCCATCACCAGCGGGCCGAGCACGCCGGCGCCGTACAGGGTGATGCGTTTCTCGTCGTTGCCGGCCATGCGCAATGCGATCACCGAGATCGCCCCGACCAGCCCGCACACGATCGCCGCGACATGCCCATGACTGAGATGGCGAAAGCCCGGCCGCAGCACCACCAGCACGCCGACGAAGCCGACGATCACCGCCGACCAGCGCCGCCAGTGCACCTGCTCCTTCAGGAACAGCACCGACAGCACGGTGACGAAGATCGGCATCAGGAAGATCAGCGCGAACGCCTCGGCCATCGGCAGCGTGGTGAAGGCGATCACCGAGGTCAGGTTGCCGATCGCCGCGGCCAGCGCGCGCAGCAACCACAGCGCCGGCTTCTTCGCGATCACCAGTTCGCGCCAGCGGTCCTCCGGCGTCTTCAGGAACGGCACCGCGATCAGCATCAGCACGGCGCCCAGGCACAGCACCTCGTACGCCGGCAGGCCACCTTCCAGCAGCTTCACGAACGCGTCGCTGATCGAGTAGCCCGCGTAGCAGGCGAAGCCCAGCAGCACACCCTTCAGCGGCGGCCGCTCCTTCTGCATCATCGCGGGGCGGCCACGCTCTTGCGTGCCTTCCACAGGTAGCTCACCGCCAGGATCAGGAACCACACCGGGCTGGCCAGCAGCGCGTACAGCGTGTCGTTCTGCAGCGTCAGCACCACGATCACGAACGCGAAGAACGCCAGCACCACGCCGCACATCGCAATGCCGCCCGGCATCTTGAACGTCGACGCCGCGTGCAGCTGCGGGCGCTTGCGCCGGTAGGCGATGTAAGCGAACAGGATCAACGACCAGACGAACATGAACAGCACCGCTGCCAGCGTGGTCACCAGTGTGAATGCCGTCATCAGATTGGGCACCACGTAGATCAGCAACGCACCGGCCATCAGACATGCACACGAGAACAGCAGCCCGCGCGCTGGCACCGCCGCACGCGAGAGCTTGGCGAAACCCTTCGGCGCATGATTCTCCTCAGCCAGGCCGTACAACATGCGACTGGTGGAGAAGATGCCGCTGTTGGCTGAAGACGTCGCCGAGGTCAGCACCACGAAGTTGACCAGACTCGCCGCCGCCGGCACGCCGGCCAGTACGAACAGCTCCACGAACGGGCTCTTGCCCGGCACTACTTCGCGCCACGGGGTCACACACATGATCGCGATCAGCGCGAGCACGTAGAACACGATGATGCGCACCGGGATCGAGTTGATCGCCTTTGGCAGGTTGCGCATCGGGTTGGCGGTCTCGGCCGCCGTGGTGCCGACCAGCTCGATGCCGACGAAGGCGAACACCGCGATCTGGAAACCGGCGAAGAATCCGCCCAATCCCATCGGGAACATGCCGCCGTCGTTCCACAGGTTGGACAGCGAGGCCACGTGCCCGCCCGGCGAACGGAAGCCCCAGGCCACCATGCCGGCGCCGGTGATGATCAGCGCAACAATCGCGATGATCTTGATCAGCGCGAACCAGAATTCCATCTCGCCGAACAGCTTCACCGTCACCAGGTTGAGCGAGAGCAGCAGCATCACGCACATCACCGCGGGTATCCATGGCGCCAGTCCCGGGAACCAGAATTGCGCGTAGGCCGAGATCGCGATCACGTCGGCGATCGCGGTGATGATCCAGCAGAACCAGTAGGTCCATCCGCAGAAGAACCCGGCCCACGGCCCGAGCAGATCGGTAGAGAAGTCGATGAACGACTTGTACTCCAGATTCGACAGCAGCAGCTCGCCCATCGCGCGCATCACGAAGAACAGCATCGCGCCGATGATCAGGTAGACGAACAGGATCGACGGGCCGGCCAGGCTGATGGTCTTGCCCGAACCCATGAACAGACCGGTGCCGATCGCACCGCCGATGGCGATCAGTTGCAGATGGCGGTTGGAAAGAGAGCGCTGGAGGTGATCGGGAACGGACGGCTCGGACATGGGAGGCAGGCGCCGGTGGCGGAGACAGGCGGCCAACTTAAGAGAAGCCCGCAGCGCACGCCAGCATTATCTTTGCGCCCCGGGATGGTGCGTCCGCTGCGCCGGCCCGGTGCAGCGGAAGGGGGCTCGGCCCGGCGCTCATTGCGGTTGCGACTACCCAGAATTTGTCAGGACTGACATACCGCCACCACACGCTGATGCCCATGCAGCGAAGCACCGGCCCCCCGCAGGGAGCCGGCACAACCCAGGCTCAGAAGCGATAGTTGAAACCCAGCGTCGCGCTCCGGCCAGCCGCGTAGTGCAGGTTGCTGTACTGATCGAGGATGAAGTACTTGCGGGCGGTCAGGTTCTCGACGTTCAACTGCATCGAGGCATGCGGACCGAACTCATAGCGTCCCATCACGCTCAGCAGCGTCACCGCCGACTGATCGATCCGGCGCACGCCGTCCGGGACGGGCGCGCTCACCATCGAATAGCTGGACGCCTGCCAGTTGACGCCGCCGCCCACGCTCAACCCGCTCCATTCGCCCGGCAGGCGCCAGGTGCTGAACAACCGCACCAGCGTGCGCGGCAGGTCGGGGCGCAGGTCTTCGCCGTCGGGTCCTTCCAAGTTGAAATGCGACCAGCCGAACGAGGCATTCCAGCCCTCGGCCAGCTCGCCCGATGCCTCCAGTTCGAAGCCGCGCGAACGGGTGCCGTCCACCCCGTAATAGGCCTGGGTAATGCCGTCCGGCAGGTATTGCCCGGGATCGGCCACCGCCAGATTGTCCTGACGCGTGTCGAACAGCACCAGCGAGGTGTTCAGACGTCCGTCGAAATGGCGCCCCTTGATGCCGACCTCGCGGCTGCTGCCCAGCACCGGATCGAGGAAGCTGCCATCGGCACGGCGGTAAGGCTGCGGATTGAAGATCTGCGTATAGCTGACGAACGCCGAGTACACCGGCGTGATCGCGTACATCAACCCGGCATATGGCACGGTCTTGTGGTGCTCATAGTGGAACACGCTGCTGTCGCGGGTGTCGTTCTTCCAGCGGCTGTAGCGCGCACCGGCGATCAACGTGAGCGGGTCGGCCAGTGACAGCCGTGCGGCGGCGTAGGCACCCTGCTGATCGGTACGGTTGTCGGCCGCCTTGTGCTTGTCCGCGCTGAAATCCGGATACGGATAATCGCCGTTCCAGGTCAGGAAATTGCCGACATCGGCCAGCTCGCCATGCGTGGACTCGAACGTCTCCGTGTCATAGCGCGAACCGCTCAGGCCCACCACCAGCTCGTGCTCGCGCCCCCACGCCCGGAACGGACCGGAGGCATACAGGTCCAGCATGTTCTGGCGTCCCTCCTGGTGGGCCTGGTAGGCGTAAGCCGTCATGCCCTCGCCGGTCAGCCGGTCCGGAAAGCCCTCGACATAGAACAGCGCCATGTCGCCTTCGGTCGCGCGGTGGCTGGCCATCGCGCGCAGCTGCCAGCCGTTGCCGAAACGATGCTGCAGGTCGGCGAACGCGGTCTGCGTGGTGTTGTACCAGTATGTCCAGTTGGCCGCGCTGTTGAAGCCGCGCGACCATTCCAGAAAACCGCCGTCGGCGTAGAACACCGGATAGAAGCCCCAGGTGATGCGCTCCGGCCGGGTCCTCTGGTAGTCATAGCCCACGCTCAACGTGGTGTCCGGGGTGAGATCGGCATCGATCACGCCGTACAGCACCGTCTTCTTGCTGTGGTAGCGGTCCAGGTACGAATCGCCCTGCTGGTAGGCGCCCACCACCCGCCCGCGCACGCGGCCATCCTCAGTGAGCGGCGAGGACACATCGACGGTGCCGCGCCAGGTGTCCCACGATCCGGCACTGAGCGAGGCCTCGCCCTGGAAATCGCGACTGTCGGCGCGCTTGCGCACGAAATTGATCGTCGCCGACGGATTGCCCGCGCCGGTCAACAGACCGCTGGCCCCGCGCAGCACTTCGATGCGTTCGTAGATCGCGGTATCCAGGCTGCCATCGGCGGATTCGGCATTCAGGCCCGGCGCGACCGGCACGCCGTCGTATGCCATGTTCTGGATCAGGAAACCGCGCGAGTAGAACACCACGCGTTCGGTGTCATAGGCGTTGGACGACACGCCGGTGACGTTGTCGAGCACGTCGTGCACCGAGGTCATGGCCTGGTCCTTGATGCGCTGCTCGGTCACCACGGTCAGCGATTGCGGTGTCTGCTGCGGCGTCAACGTCAACCGCGTCGCCGCGGCGGTCTGCTCGACCGTGTACGACTGCGGCAGCGTGCCGCGCACATTGACCGCATCGAGGGTGGTGGCGTCGTCGGAAGCGCTGGACTGCGATTGCGCCAGCGCCGATACGGCGGTGGAAAGGCCGACCGCCAGCAAGCCCAGGCGCGACGCGCTGGAACGGATGTGGAACATGGATGAAGCTCTCCGGCATGGATTGGAGCGCAGGCGCGGCGGCGTGCGCGGATCATGACGATCTGGCTGGCGGAGAGCTTGCGTGTCGTCGGATGACACAATTCTACCTGAGCGGCCAGCAGCACAAGAACCCACACCGGTTCCCGGCCGGGTGCGTCCTCCGTTCAACGCCTGCGCGGCGTCGTCTCCGCGAGGTTCAGGAGGGCCGCCGAACCCGGCGCGTGTACGCCCCCTCGCCAGCGGCCTTACTCGAAATTACGCTGCGCAATCGCCGAGCTTTGCGATACGTCCGCGGGAGGGCCGGCCGGAAACGCCATATGGAGCGCGGCCCGCACCCGAGCCCGGCCAGTGTCGATGAAGTGGATTTTCCCGGGTTGCTCTCCATCGGGTTCCGGTGAAATCCGTTGCGACCGGTCCGTGAAACGAACTACCTTGAAAATCGTCCTCCAACAAACCTCCCTGGGAGCTGCCTGCATGCCATTGGCCACAAGTTCGCCGCCCTTGCCGCTGAATGGTCCGCAGTGGACCCGGCTCCACCAGCAGGAAGAACTGCGGAAGGCGGTGCTTGAGCGTCGTTTCGACGAAGTCGAGCGCACGATGACCGCGCTTGAAGCGGCGTGGTGGCAGGCCACCGACGAATCCGCCGACTACTACACCTTCCTCGCCACCAGCTCCGGCCTGCTCGACCATGCCAGCGTCGGTGCGGCCGACAGCCTCCAATTGCTGCATGACTGGAGCCAGTCCTTCCCGGACTCCTATCAGGCCAGGCAGATCCTCGGTCATTACTGTTTCCGCCGCGCCTGCGACATCCGCACTGCGGCCTGGGCGGAGCACGTCGGCGAAGACCAGTGGGTTGCCTCGCACATGGCATGCGTCATCGCGGCCGAACATCTGTTGAAGGCCATGACGCTCTCGCCGCGGCCGGCGCTCGCCGCCGCGACCATGATGCAAATCAGCCAGTATCTCGGCCAACCGGATTTCGTCGACGCGTTGTTCCGCGGCGCGCCGGTCGAAAAGACCATGCAGCGCGACGAGTTCGAGCCGGCCCTCTACGAGGCGGCCTGCGCCCAGCTGGCCAGGCATGGATTGAAGCCGCCTGCCACCGTCACCGCCGTGCTTCCCGCCTCGCTTCCCCCGATGAAAGAGGGAGACCTCGAAAATCCGGGCTACTACTGGCTGCGCTACTGCCTCTCGCTGCGACCGCAATGGCCGGACGTCCTGGCCGACTATGCGCAATACCTGAGCCCGAGATGGGGCGGCAGCAACGGTGAAGTCGAAAAATTCGCATCCGGCCCGCTGTGTTCCGGGTTGAGCGAGCAAGAGCGCAACGCCGTCCGATGGCCCGGCATTCTTGACGCATTGACGCTGCCCGATTATCCGGAGCCGGGCGATGTCCGGGAGATCGCCGCCAGGGAGAAGATTTTCAAGAACTGGCTGGGGCGCGATCTTCCCGATCGCCTGCGCTTCATTTCCCTCGGGAAGTACGCCAACTTCACCCACTACTCGCTCACCGACGCGGAGCTGGCGCATCAGCGCCATGTCGAATCCATCCGCCATTGCAAACCGCCGGGAACCTACCCGGCTATCGACGGCCCGTTCCGCGACTTCACCAACCTGATGCTGATCAAGCATTTCGAGGATGTTGAAGGCGCCTATGCAAACGTTCTTCAGACCGCTGCTCGCCGCTTTGACGAACCCACGATGCTCACCATGGCGGCATTTGCCTGGCAGTTCGGCATGTGGGGCATCCAGGCCGATCCGGCCATCGCCACGCAGCTGATCGAACGGGCCGCGCAGCTGGAACCGCTCTACGAGCCCGATGAATTCACGCCGATGCATGCCTGCCGGATGATCTGGGATGGAGGGTTCCAGCAGGAGGCGACCTATCTCACCCGCGCATTCGCCGAGCGGCGTGTCTACTCCGCCGCGGCAAGCATGTATGACATCACCCGAGGCATCCGTTCCGATGCCGAGCCGCAGTTGCTCGATGAAACCGAAGCCAATCGCTGGCTCGAACAGGCCGTCGAGGAAGGCGACGCGGTGGCGTTCTACAACTATGCCTGGCGCCTCGAGAATGTCGATGACATCGACCTGGCGGTCCGGGAAAACTTCGAGCGGGTCAGAAATTTATACGCCGAAGCGATGCATGGCGGCATAGGCATGGCCGTGATCCGGCTTGCAAGCGTGGATCGCCGGCATGGGACGCCCGAGGAAAAGCAGCGCGCCGTCGCCCATATGAAATCCATCATTGCCCACGATGACGACCACATTGCCGGCGAGGCCTATACCCAGGTCATCCTGGCCTACAAATATGGCGATGGCGTTCCGAAGAGCGAATTCGTCGCGATGCAATGGTTCGACCGGTACAAGCAGCTTCTCCCCGAGCACTCATCCATGGAATGGATGGAACAGCAGGTCTACGGATCGAGCGGATTGCAGATGGCCGGACGGGCGATGAAGGCCTTCTTCCTTGGCAACAAGCTCTCGCAAGAGCATTTGCCGCCGAAGTAAGCATCGCGATGGACAGCCTCCTTCCGCCATCGCACGAAGGCAGATGGCGAGCCTTCATCTGGCTCGCCTCCGGCGACGTGTTCCTGCTTGCCAGCGGGTCCGCACTGGTGCTTTCGCCGCTGGTGCTCGCATGGCTTGCACCCTGGTGGCTGCTGGTACTTCTTGCCCTGCCTTCCCTGTCCTGGGTCTTCTATGGACTGATGGTCCTGCGTGCCTATGCGACAGTGCCACCGCCCCCTGTGTCGAACGGCATACGGCTGGATCCCGAAAAGATTCCCGCCCTCGCCGAGGCCCTTGAAAAGTTGCGCCTTGCCTGCGATGCGCCCGCCTTCACGGCGGTCTACATCAACGCCGAACTCAATGCATCCATTTACCAGACAGGATCCCGCAACGCTGAGCCGAAACATGTGCTGGTGCTGGGCTTGCCGCTTCTCGCCTTGTTGACGGCACAACAGGCCACCGCCGTCATCGCGCATGAGTACGCCCATATCTCCCGGCTGCATGGCCACTTTGCCCGATGGGCTTACGTGGCCCGTCAACGCTGGATGGCGCTTGGCGATCTGCATGAACGCAACCACCGGCTGATCACCGCACCGCTCAGACTGTTTCTTTCCTGGTACGTGCCTCGCATGAGGCGCGAGACCCTGGAGTTCTCGCGCCGCTGCGAGACCGTTGCCGATGCGCAAGCCATCCGCGTCTGCGGCGCCGATATTGCATTCGAGGCGGAAGTGGCTCTGGAACTCCGGAAAAAGGCCCTGTCCGACCGGTTCTGGCCAGGCGTGTTCGCGCAGGCCGACAACAACGACATCGCCCGGATGCAGCCATTCACCGACCTTCTGGAAGAACCAGAGAACAGTCGCGCGCATGATGACGCGCAGGCGGCCGTCTGGTTGCACGAATGTCTCTGCCAGAAGCCGGATCCCCACAGCACGCATCCTGCTTTCTCCGAACGCATCGCGGCCACCGGATGCGATCCGGCGCACCCGCTTCCCGAGCATCTGCCTTGGCAGCTTGAAGAGATGTCGGCGGCCGCCGATTGGCTGGGGGACGAAGCGCCCGGCATCGCCGCACAGCTCGATGCCGTTTGGCGCGAAAACGCCGCACAAGGCTGGCGGGATGCGGGAGAGTGGCATGCCCACCAGCGCGGCGAATTCTCACAACTCCTGTGGCGCCGCGAGCAGCAGGTGTTCGACCACCAGGACTGGTTGCAATTGGCGCAACTGGCGGAGAAATTCGACCAGACAGGCAGCCTTCGCGCGGAAGCCATTGCACGGGGCCTGGAACACGCTCCCCACGACCTCGCACTGCTACACCTGCAAGCCACCGATCTGGAGCGAGACGGTGATACCCAGGCAGCCATTGCCCTGTGGCATCACATCAGCAGCAGCCCGACAGCTTCCGATCATCGAGTCCATCGCTACCTCTGCATGCTCTGCTTGCGCATGGGAGACAGGGCAACGGCAGAACATCATCGGCAGATCGCGGACGCATCATGGACACGCGATGACGCGGCGCAATCCATGTCCGGATGCCTTTTCCCGCACGGGATGAATGCCAAAGAGCTCACGTTGCTGCAGAACAATCTCCGACCGCTCTTCCAGCACGCACGCGCCATCTGGCTTTGTCGCGACACACCGCCAGGCACGGCAAGACCGCCGCGATGGTTCCTGTATGTGCAGGCCTATGACAGCTGGTTCATGCGCATGATCGGAAAGCTGACCGGCGAGGACGACATCAACGCCTCCGCGTGCAAACGGCTGCTCGAACGCCTGCAGACCCGCCTGCACCTACAGTTGGAGGTCCGGTTCATCGGGCCGAACGATCGGCTTCCGGTGCATTGCACGCATGCCAGCCTGATTGCCGTTGCTGGCTCATCGATTTCGGCCCCATCATGATCCCGATCCCGCTTCTTCCTGCGTCTCTCCTCTTCCTGCTGCTCGCCTCGGCGATATCGCTGCTCATCCTGGCATCGTGGCTCACGGCGCTTGGCTTCTCGCGCAATGCGCGCAAGGCTTTTCGGGCGCGGCTGTGGTTGAAACTGCCCATCACGATTCTGTTGGCGGTGTTCTCAGCCCTCGCCCTGTCTTTCGTCTATCAAGCCTATCTCGTAGATGCAGATATCAAACGCGACGAAGCCGCGCGCAATAGGGTGCTGGACACACCGGCCACGGTGGCCGGAATCGCGATGCCCGCAGGGACCCGGTTGCACAGCATGACGCCAGGCAACCGCGATGCCTTCGACGAGGCCCACTTTCCTGTTCCGACCTCGATCAATGGCCTGATGGCGACGAGCCTCGGCCGCACGCTCCATCCGGATGTCGACACCGATACTTATGCAGCCACCTCGATCAAGGTGACGCTTGCTTCCGACCAGCCCATCAACGGCTGGCGCTGCGGAACGCGGGAACCGGTGACGTTCAAGATGGAGGCCGGCATCGCCACCTTCGAATCCTGCGCGCTCGCTGCGGGCAATCACCTGGAAGACCGTGAAATCCCGACCGGCGCGATGCTGCGGTCGCATGAGAATGGCCCACGCGCCTGGACCGTTTTTCTTGCTCCAGCGGCGGTGACAACGGTACGCGGGCTACCCCTGCAGGGCGCCCGGTTGGAGCTGGACAGCGAGCATCGCCTTCTTGGTTTCAGCGATGCCGTGCTGGCCCAGGATTTCCGCCTGGGCACGATGGCCTACCCAGCCGGCACCCGCATCCGCTCGATGGATTGGACTTCGCCAGGCAAGAATTCCGACATGCTGATCCTGAGCCCGACGCGAGGCCAGGTTGCCAGGCACGACGGCCAGCCCGATGTTCCATTCGGACACTCGGTCAAGCAGACCGTGTCTGGCGAGGTGCAGGCAATCATGTCCAACCCGCAGGCGGGCATCCCGGATTTTGAAGAGCTGAGCGTCGATTGATCGAGCCGACGGCATCGCCGAACGCCACGCCATCGTCCACCGCTTCGATTCATCGCCAACTGGAGCAACATCCAGCACCTGATCTATCGACCATGATGGATCGGCGTCATTGCGTTGCAGGCTCGATCATCTGCGCCTCTTCCAGCGCGCTGCGGCCTGCAAGCCCGATAGCCTGGAACAAGCGTGCGATCCAATGGACCGCTATCGCCTTCGCGCCGGCTTGGTGTACCTCAGCGCCTCGACCACCAGGGTGAACGCCGACGAGTGCTGGCGCCTGCTCGGGTAATACAGGTGATAACCGGGGAACGGAGGGCACCAGTCCTCCAGCAGCCGGACCAGCTTGCCGGCCTTCAGCTCGTCCATCACCAGCCCCTCGGGTAGGCAGGCAACCCCAAACCCCTCCACCGCGGCCACCGTCACATGCGGCGCGGTGCTGAAGGTGAGTTGGCCATCGACCCGCGCATGGACCTCGCGACCATCGCGCTCGAACTCCCACGGATAGGCGCCGCCGAACGTCGGCAGGCGAAGGTTGATGCAGCGGTGCTCGGCCAGATCCCTCGGATGCGTGGGCGCAGGATGCGTGGCCAGGTAAGTCGGCGAGGCCACCGCCGCCATGCGCATGTCCGGCCCGATCGGTACCGCGACCATGTCCTTCTCGACCTGCTCGCCCAGGCGGACGCCGGCGTCGAATCGGTCCGCCACGATGTCCCGCAGCCCGTAGCTGACATCGAACTCGATGTGGATGTCGGGGTACTGGCGCAGCAGCGGCAGCAGCTTCGGCCACAGCACCGAACTCAGCGCGTGATCGCCGGTGGTGATACGCACGGTGCCGGCGGGCTTGTCGCGCAACTCGCTGATCGATTGCAGCTCGGCCTCGATGTCATCCAGATGCGCGCCGACCGACGCCATCAGCCGCTCGCCGGCATCGGTCGGCGCCACGCTGCGGGTGGTGCGCGTGAGCAGGCGAATGCCCAGGCGTTCTTCCAGGGTGCGAACGGTATGGCTCAACGCCGATTGCGTGAGCCCCAGCTGCGCCGCCGCCTTGGTGAAGCTGCGCATGCGCGCCACCGTCACGAAGACCTGCAGCTCATTGAAGTTGGGCCGGGCCATCACTGCGCCTCAATTGATGAAATCCGATCATATGTTCAATCGAATTGATCCGGCTAATCAATGCCTGGCGGGGCACCCACACTACAGATCGATCATCACTACAGGAGCCTCGCATGCACCTCATCCGCAGCGGGTCGCAGCCTTCGGCCAAGGGCCCGGCCGAGTTTTTCACCGGCACCGTCCGCATCGACCCGTATTTCAACGCCCCCGGCCCCGCCCGTGTCGGTTGCGCCAGCGTGACCTTCGAACCCGGCGCCCGCTCGGCCTGGCATACCCATCCGCTCGGCCAGATCCTGATCGTGACCGCCGGCTGCGGCTGGACCCAGTGCGAGCATGGTCCGATCGAGGAAATCCGCGCAGGCGACGTGATCTGGTGCCCGCCGGGTCACCGCCACTGGCACGGCGCCACCTCCACCACGTCCATGACCCACATCGCGGTGCAGGAATATCTGGATGGCAAGGCGGTGGAGTGGATGGAACACGTCACCGATGCGCAATACCTGGCCGGCACAGGCAACGCGCAATGAGCATGCGCCCCGCCGCATGCACCTGGACGAGACGACTGGCAGGCCGCTGCGCCCTGTTGCTGGTTTCAGCGTGGGCGACGGCGGCGTGGGCACAGGCGCAGCCCGCGCCATCGGGCGATGCCTCGCAGGAGATCCGCATCGTTCGCAGCGCGCAGCGCCCGCCGCAACCGGGCCCGGCCGAATACTTCACCGGCAAGGTGACGGTACAGCCGCTGTTCTCCCCCACCGCGCCGTCGCGCGCGTCCGGCGGGCTGGTCACGTTCGAAGCCGGTGCCCGCTCGGCCTGGCACACCCATCCGTTGGGCCAGACGCTGATCATCACCTCCGGCGTGGGGCGGATACAACGCTGGAATGGACCAATAGAAGAGATCCGCGCGGGCGACGTCGTCTGGATTCCGCCGGGCGTCAAACATTGGCATGGCGCCGCGCCCAACAGCCCCATGTCGCACATCGCCATCCAGGAAACCAGTGATGACCAGCCGGCCGTCCGATGGCTGGAAAAAGTCAGCGATGCCCAATACGCCGCCCCCATTGCTTCAGGAGAAACCGCCGTGTCCCGACCGCCCGCCGCCAACGCCGGCCCCTACGCCGATATCGCCCCCGCACTGAACGACTACACCCGCAACAACCTGTTCGGCGAGGTATGGGAGCGTCCCGAGCTTTCCAAGCGCGATCGCAGCCTCGTCACCGTCGCCGCGCTGGTCGCGCTGTATCGCACCAACGAGCTGCCGTTCCACATCAAGTTCGCGCTGCAGAACGGCGTGACCAGGCAGGAACTCAGCGAGGTGTTCACCCAGCTGGCCTTCTACAGCGGCTGGCCGACCGCCAACACCGCCATCGAAATCGCCCGCAAGGTCTACGCCGAAACACCCTGACCCGGCGTATTGCGAACTTCGAAGCACCCCGCACCACGCGAGAGCATCCGTGCGGCATCGGCGTGGTATCGCGTGTGAGCACCGGCCCCGCCGTCGTCGCATCTCGACGCGCATAACCTCCAAGGAGCGAGCATGCCTCACATCATCGTCAAGCTGGTGACCGGAAAGTCAGAAGCCCAGAAACAGCAATTGGCCGATGCCATCACCCGCGACGTGATGGCGGTACTCGGCTGCGGCGAAGAACCGGTCTCGGTGACGCTGCAGGAAATCGCGCCCGACGACTGGGCCGAACAGGTCTATCGAACCGACATCCAGCACCCCACCGGCAAGCTCTACAAGAAGCCGGGCTATTCCTTGTGACCGCTACTGTCCGGAGGATTCCATGAGCGAGACCCTGCCCGATCCCAGACCTTCCACGCGCCGCGATTTCCTCCTGGCCAGTGCGTCGCTCAGCACGCTGGGCGTGTCGCCGCTGGTGATGGCGGCCGACAACACACCGCCAGATCGCACGCCGACCCGCTCGCCGAAGCTCGACAGCACCGACCTGCCCCTCATCGCCCACAAGCGCACGCTCGGCACCGGCGGTTTCGGCATGCAGGTGTCCGCGCTGGGTTTCGGCGTGATGGGAATGAACTACAACCGTGGCCCGCATCCCGACCGCAACGCGATGATCGCGCTGCTGCGCCAGGCCGCCGAGCATGGCGTGACCCTGTTCGACACCGCGCAGGTCTACGGCCCACTGATCAACGAGGAACTGGCCGGCGAAGCGCTGTATCCGTTCCGCGACAGCGTCATGGTGACCACCAAGTTCGGCCACCGCATCGTCGATGGCAAGTACCACCATGGCGAACTCGACAGCCGTCCCGAAAACATCCGCCGGGTGGCCGAGGAATCGCTGCGGCGCCTGCGCGTGGATGCGATCGATCTGTTCTATCAGCATCGCCTGGACCCCAACATCCCGATCGAGGACGTCGCCGGCACCGTGAAGGACCTCATCGCGCAAGGCAAGGTCAAACGCTTCGGCCTGTGCGAAGTGGGCGCGCAGACGATCCGCCGTGCCCACGCGATCCAGCCGGTCACCGCAGTGCAGAGCGAATACCACATGATGTGGCGGGAACCGGAGACCGACGTCCTGCCGGTGCTGGCCGAACTGGGTATCGGCTTCGTTCCCTACAGTCCGCTCAATCGCGGCTTTCTCGGCGGCGCCATCACCGAGTACACGCGTTTCGATTCCGGCAACGACAACCGCAACACGCTGCCGCGTTTCGCGCCCGCCGCACTGCGCAGCAACCTCGCCCTGGTCGAAGCGCTCAACGCATTCGGCCGGACGCGTGGCGTGACATCGGCACAGATCGCCTTGGCATGGCTGATGGCACGCAGCCCCGCGATCGTTCCGATTCCCGGCACGACCAAGCTGGCGCATCTGGAAGAGAACCTGAGAGCGGCGGAGCTGACGCTCACATCCGACGACATGGCCGAACTGGATCGCACGCTCTCGACGATCGGGATTTCGGGCGATCGTTACCCCGCGGATCTCCAGAACCAGATTTCGCGCTGAGCGCTCGAGCTGTTCTTCCGCGACACCCACATCAGCGGCGCGGCCTCTCCCGCGACAGACGCGCCTGCACATCCTTCCGACAACCCTTGGAAAAATAGAACGTGGAAATCTCATTCAACAACAAGGTGGCGCTGGTGACCGGCGCCGCCTCCGGGCTGGGCTTGGCCACCGCCCAGGCCTTCGCCGCCTCAGGCGCAGCGGTCGCGCTGGCCGACTGGAACGGCGAGGCCGTACAGGCGGCAGCCGACGAACTCGCCTCACACGGATACAGAACCCTTGCGATCCGCTGCGATGTGTCCGACGACGATCAAGTCGCCGCGATGGTCAGGAAAACGGTCGACACGTTCGGCAGGCTGGACGTGGCCTACAACAACGCCGGCGTGCAGAACGTGCTGGCCGAGACCGCCGACTCACCGCGCGATGACTACGACCGGGTCATGTCGATCAACCTGCGCGGCATCTGGAGCTGCATGAAGTTCGAACTCCAGCACATGCGCGAGCAGGGCAGCGGCGCCATCGTCAACTGCTCCTCGCTCGGCGGCCTGGTCGGCGGTGCCGAACGCGGCACGTACCACGCCGCCAAGCATGGCGTGCTCGGCCTGACCAAGAGTTCCGCACTGGAATACGCCGCACGCGGCATCCGCATCAATGCCATATGCCCCGGGCTCATCTGGACCCCAATGGCCGACCAGATGGTCGCTGGCGGCCAGGGCGAGGCCCTCGAAGCAATGACCAGGATCATCCCGATGGGACGCCATGGACGCCCCGAAGAGATCGCCGACGCAGTGCTGTGGCTGTGCAGCGATGCGGCGAGCTACGTCACCGGCCAGTCCATCTCCGTGGATGGCGGCTTCGTCATGCGTTGAGTGCGTGGGCGCCTCGTGCGCCCACCCTCCTGCCGGCCGACAGGCAACGACTTCCGGAGAACCGATCATGCAATGGCCCCTCGAACAACTCCGCGGGATCGTCGAGCGCGACGATCTTCATGTCGCCCCGTTCCGCGCCGACGGCATCGCCCATGGCACACCCACCTGGATCTGGTGCGTGGAGGTCGATGGAGAGCTGTACGTATGCGGCTACCGAGGCACCCGCTCGTCCTGGTATCAGGCCGCATGCCGACAGCACGCGGGCTTCATCCGCGTATCGGGCGATTTTCTGAAAGTCACTTTCGATCCGATCCCTGGACCCATCAACGACCGCATCGATGCGGCTTATCGCAGCAAATACCCGAACAGCCCATACCTGGCAGCCATGATCGGCTCATGCGCGCGCGAGGCGACGATCCGGATCAGGCCCGCCACCGATCCATGAAGCATCGATGGCTGGACATTCCAACCACCGCCGGAAGCGTTCGGATGCAGTCCTATCGCATGATGACGGGTGACGGCGCGTGGCTTATCGACCGTGATGAACCGGCGCGATTGCAGGCTCGATCATCCGCACATCGTCCAATCCGCCGCCGCCTTCAAGCTCCGTGGCCCGGAACAACCGCAACCCATCGCCCGTGACTTTATCCAGAGCCCTGTAGGTGACCCCGGAGCATGTGTATACCCCCTGACCCAGCTGCGTGATATCGGCCAGGACATCCTGACCGTCGAAGGGGCCACCAATAAGCATGATTCGCACTCGCATACGAAGGTCTCCTTACTCATGCAGGCTTTCCAATGTGGCCGCCCCACGCACCACATCACGTACATTCATCAAGCTGGATCAGCCGGCTCCCCGCCAAATGCTGATCGGCATCCACTGTCGCCGAGGCCAAGGTATCAACCCCGCGTGTAGACGGTGCGAACATCGTTCCGAGGAAGGATCCTGGTCTTCCGTAATCGATATGGATTGATCGGATCGCCATGACCAGACCGTTCTTCCTTCACCCACCACATGAAGAAATGCCCGAAGGACTCAATACCTCAGCCCGATGCATGGCCATCGGCGGATCACGCCCGCACAGCTCCCCAGCATCTGCAGGCGGAATGATTCTGCGGCAGTCGTGAAGACCGCCATCAACGCGACATCAACGCGTCCAGTCCCTCAGCAAGATCCGGGGCGACATCGCAGACCTTTTCCTCGCATCCAGCCATCACATTCGATACAGATGCATGCCGAGAGCCTTCATTGCTCCCGGCGCAGGAACAGGCGCGGCCCACGCCAGCGCGGACGCAAGACCTGCAGCACAAGCGCGCCGAGCGCAAGCGCCGCTGCGGTCAGCAACGCGCCACCCAGGCCTTGAACGATGCAGGCCGCCAGACCGGCAAGGCCTGTTGCCGGCTTTCCCACCCAGTCCACCTGCACCGCTCCGCCGAGCGAGGCAAGCCCCAGCGCGATGCCTGCTGGAAGCCAGAAGCAGACGCTGAGAACCAAGCCGATGCGGCATAGCGATCCGAGCGTCATATCGTTCAATCGAACTTCGTCATTCATCGGCGGGATGCTCTTGGTTTCCTAACGCGCAAGCATCCATCTTTGGGCAGGGAATGCAAGGCTTGGCCGCACATTCAGTTCAAGCACGCAAGGGACGATGCAGCAATTCCTGCTTTATCGCCGCCATGAATCGCCGCTATCCTCGGCCCGGATAGCTCGGAGAGAACAGCAAGCCATGAACAGCTTCCGCACCGAACTTGACCTTCGACGTTCATTGAAGGACGCAGGGCTGGGTGCAATGGCGGACCGCATCGTCGCGACCGTGCGGTCAGCGTTGCTGTTCGTGCGCCGACAACGGCCCGACGATGCGCTGCCATCCGGCACAAGCAAGATGGGCGGCCTGCCCGATCTGCCCGCAGGCTTCGCCTGGCCGCAGCGGCCACCACGGCAAGATGCCGAGGCACTGGCCCATGCATTGCGCGAGCGAAGATCCCAGCAACGGGCACGTCTTGCATCATCGCGTTCCATCGGTATCGATGACGAGATTCTGTCTCTGTTGCCGGAAGACGAGCGCGAGGCGTGGCTACGCTCTGTGGAAACCAGCCGTCCCGATCCGGAAAGAATCGCCGCGCAGCACGCAGAGGAAGATCGCTACGACGCGCTGATGGCGGCCTCCTTCAACCGTCACTTTCCGCTTGCGTTCCTTGCCCAGCTCGACCTTGACGCACTGTCGCGCGAGCCGGGCTTCGATGCCGATCTTCCGACACACGGTCTGCTCAGCCTGTTCGAGGATCTGACCGACCAGGATGGCGGCGGCTTCCAGCTTCATTGGTTTGATCAACCGACCGGAACACTGCAACGCCGGTCACCCCCTGACGAGCTGATTGCACTATCGGACGCACGACAGCCTGACTTCCCCTGGCGTGAGCAGAGCATGGCGGAGGTGCTGGAACCTCACTCGACATTGATCGTTCCCTTCCATTGGGCCGAAGCAGCCGGCGCACACCGAGCAGCGATGTTTGCTTTCCTGCGCCGCCCTACCAACGGCCACTTCCCGCTGGCAGAGCCTGTTGATGGAGAACAGACCGGCTACTTCGGCGACAGGCTCGGCGGCTGGCCGGATCCCATCCAGGCAGACCCGGAACTCTGGTTCACCGGCGATGAGTACGGACGTATCGAGCCGGGTGATGATCGGATCCGCCACCTCTTCTCCTGGGGCGGTGAATACCATGCGGAGACACGACGCATGCATGCGCCGTTCGGCGGTGATGGCAAGACCTATCTCATGATCCGTCGCGAGGATCTCATCGCCCGGCGTTTCGACAAGGCGCGCGCGTTGTATCAATGCGACTGAGTAACATCCCGTTCACTCATCGAAAGGAAGGCCACTCGATGTTTTCACGCCCCCGATTTTCCACCGGCATCTTCATCGCGATCGCGCTTTATGCAACCGCCGCATCAGCGCAGCCCGATTCGACAGGCGCACCCACCGATGCCTATCGATCACTGAGCGCGAAGGAGCTTCTTTCCGGCATCGACGAGGGCTCGCTGGCGGAACCCGGTACCGATCCGGCAAGGCAAAGAGAACTTTCAACCGGCAGAGCCACGGCCTACATCTTCGGTGTCGCCGATACCACGGCAGGCAAGGCCTGGTGTTCGCCGCGAAAGCTGACAATCACCGAACTGGCTTCGACGACCTATGACTATCTGGCCAAGCTGCCGGCATCACGCCTGAGTGATCCGGCCGCAGGGGTGGTCACGCAGGCATTGAAAGCGGCTTATCCCTGCAAGTGAGGTAGGCACTGCCTTGTCATGTGGTGCTCGGCAGACCCATGCGCGCTTAGGCCCATGCGCTGGATGGGCACAAACCCATATCCGAATGGATATGGATGCCAGCGATATTGTTATTTTCGAAGCATCGACCCTGCCTTGTAGCATCATGCAGCAAGGCGTCGCTGCACAATCGGCAGCTCCCGTCCCGGCTTCCTTTTCCAGGCATCGCATCATCCAGGGATGCAGCCGAAGAGCGGCTTCGACGCAGCCAGATGTAATTCGAAGGCATGCAGGGTTCCCGAGCAAAAGCCATGGTTTTCCGCATGGCGTGTTCGACAGGTACCCGGTCATCGCCACTGCAACACTTGGAGGGAGGAGTGCCACCATGAGAACGATTGCGGCCACGAAACGATGCCTCGCGGCAACACTGCTCATGGTGATCGCCACATCGCCTGCCTTGGCGGAAGTCCACACGCTGTCGCAGGACTGGCTCTTCCACGCCGGAGAGTCCACCGGTGCGGAGCGGGCCACCTTTGATGATCGATCCTGGCAACGGGTGAGCGTGCCTCATGACTTCTCGATCATGGATGGATCCGAGGGCGACAAGCCGAATGGACGCTCGCCCTTCAATCCGGATGCCGTCAGCGGCCAGGATTCGGGCTATCTGCAGGGTGGCAGCGGCTGGTATCGCCGGCATCTGGTGCTCACGCCGACCGAAGCTTCGCGCATCGTCCGGCTGAATTTCGAGGCCGTGTACATGGACGCCGATATCTGGATCAACGGCGAACACCTCAAGAAACACCGCTACGGCTACACCGCCTTTTCCGCCGATCTGACCGGCAAGGTCCGTTCCGGCGAGAACGTCGTCGTCGTGCGCGTCAATCATGTCGATCCGTCTTCGCGCTGGTATGCCGGCTCGGGTCTGATCAGGCCGGTTGCGCTGGAGATCCTCGATCCGGTCCACATCGAGCCCGAGAGCGTATTCGTCACCACGCCGGTGGCCGACGAGGATCGGGGCGTGGTCTCGGTCAGTGCCGCTGTCGTCAACCGCTCCAACAAGGCGCAGTCCGCCGAATGGGTGAGCCGGGTGGTTTCGGGCAACGGGGAGACCGTTGCCGAGGCCCGGCAGACCCAGGCGTTGCCCGCAGGTGGCCGTGCCGAGCGATCGCAGCAACTCGCTGTGACCAGGCCGCGCTTGTGGTCACCGGATTCTCCCAATCTCTACACGCTGGTCCAGGAAGTCCGCATCGGCGGCGTGACCGTCGACCAGCGGCGCACCCGTTTCGGCATCCGCACGATTGCGCTGGATGCCGCAAACGGCCTGCGCATCAACGGCCAGCGGATCCTGCTGCGCGGCGGCAACATCCATCATGACAACTACATGATCGGTGCCGCCGGCGTACCCGATGCCGACGCCCGCAAGGTCGCCTTGATGAAGGCGGCCGGATACAACGCCATCCGCAACGCGCACAACCCTGCGAGCCAGGCCACGCTCGATGCCGCCGACGAACTGGGCATGCTGGTCATCGACGAAGCCTTCGACAGCTGGAACAAGAGCAAGAAGCCGCAGGACTACACGCGCTTCTTCGCCGAGGATTGGCCACAGGACATCGACAGCCTCGTCATCAGCGGCCGCAACCATCCCAGCGTGCTGTTCTGGAGCATCGGCAACGAGATTCCCGAAGACGGCACACCCGAGGGCGTGGAGACCGGCCGCAGGCTCGCCGAGCGCGTGCGCAAGCTTGATCCGACCCGGCCCGTCACCCAGGCCATCAACGCCGATCCGCCGAAGAGCACCAACCAGGCCGCGGTACTCGGCGTCGTCGGCTACAACTACCATGCCCATCTCTTCGCCGAGGAACACGAACGGCTTCCCAAGCTGGCGATGTACACCTCCGAATCCACATCGAAGGATCTGTTCCGTTACTGGCAGGCCGTCGAAAGCATGTCGTGGGTGATCGGCGATTTCGTCTGGACCGCGGTGGACTATCTGGGCGAGGCCGGCATCGGCTGGATGGGATACAGCCAGGACTGGCAGAAGCTCGGCCCCTATCCCTGGAACCTGGCCTACAGCGGCGAGATCGACGCCACCGGGCGCCTGCGCCCGGCCGCCTACTACCGCCAGGTCGTGTGGAAAACCGGTGCGTCGCCGATATCCGCATTCGTCCGACAGCCCGAGGGCACCAAGGACCTGCCCGACCGCCACCTGTACTCGATCACGCCGCCACACCTCGATTGGTCGCTGGACGACGTCCACCCCAGCTGGACGTGGCCGGGACAGGAAGGCCGTCGCCAGGAAGTACTGGTCTATTCCGAATTTCCGGAAGTGGAACTGTTCCTCAACGGCAAGAGCCTCGGCCGCAAACCGGTGGGCGTGGACAGCGAATACAAAGCGGTCTACCAGGTGCCCTACGCACCAGGGCGCCTGCTCGCCGTGGGTTATCGCGATGGGCATGAAGCCGGGCGCTGGGAACTGCGTACGGCAGGCAAGCCGGCCATTGCAGAGGTGTCGGCGGACCGGCCGCAGCTCAAGGCCAATGGCGAGGACCTGGCTTACGTCACCGTGGAACTGCACGACGCCGACGGCACCCCCATCTATGCCCGCAACGACGACAGGCAGGTCCGCGTGCGCGTGCGCGGAGCAGGAGCGCTGGCCGGCGTCGGCAACGGGAATCCCGTGGACGTGTCCAGCTTCCAGTCAGGCGAACGCAAGACCTTCCACGGGCGCGTGGTCGCCGTGATCCGCGCCGGCACCCAGGCCGGCCCCATCGTCATCGATATCGATGCGGAAGGTCTGCCCTCCCGGCAGGTGCGACTGCAAGCGATCACGCCGCAGCCGCTCTGAGCGGAGCGGCCTGGGCCGCACTCCCGCGCCCGCGACACGCGGGAGGCAGATGAAGCTCGAAGTGACTGGCAGACCCGTCATCCCCGCGCAGGCGGGGATCCAGCGACTTCCGACCGGACCAACGTGCAAGTCACCCGGGCTCTTGCCGGCGCGGGAGCGGCGAAAGAAGCGCCGACAGGTCACCGATTCGGAAACTCACTAGCGCTGCAACAGCGCTTCGATCTCGGCACGCTCTTCAAGGCCGCGCTGAAAGTCTGCCGGATAGACCGGTTCGTACCCGCTTCCCTTCAGCAAGAAGATGCCTCGACTACCCGTAACATTCTTCTGCATGGAACCCAGTTGGTAATGCCACATCTTCCATAACGGAATATTCAATTGGGACGGGACACGGCCTGTTCGCGAGAAAATCACGTCCTCAACCTGCAATTGGAAGCGCATCTGGTTGCTCAGCCCGGGACCGGTCCGGGCTTCCGGATCGTGTATGCGACGCCCACGGGCATCCACCATGACGACGTCAACGACTGTGGCGACGAGCACGTAATCGGCTTTGGGCACCAGTTCCTCAAGTGACCTGGGTACAACCGAGGTAGCCATCGCTGGACTGGCAAACAGCAGCAGCGCAAACAGTGAGCACCCGAAGCTTGCTGATAGCAGCCAATGAATCAAACCAAAATGTTTCACTCTCTTATGTGCCATCACCTTACAGCCTCCTCTGCCATGGCCTTCCAATCAAGCAAGTGAACCTGATCCCATGATCTTCGTCTGTGTAGTCCAATCATCGAGCAGAGACTCCTTCCTCTCCCGTTTCAACTTTCCACAGACGCAATCGGCTCCAAGGAGTCGACCAGCAAGGCTTCATGCAATTGCAAACGGAGTCGGAAACTTGCACCCAACCAACCAATAACCCACAGAACGGCCGCAAGAATTCCGAATACTGAAAGCCAGGATGGCAATGCCAGCAGTTCGCGCCAACCGCGTAACACTACATAGAGCGACAGGAACACAGGCAAGAGTCCCAACTTGTCGACCCCGCCGATCAACAGTCCCAGCTTGGCCCCCAACTGTTCCTGCGCAAAACGGGCATAGCGTAGTTGCTCTTCAAGCGCCGATCGCGGATAGCTCCGAAGCCACTGTTTAATCGTGCGCAGCTGAATCACGTCATGATCCAGCTGCTCGATAAACGCTCTGCGATAGTCCCGAAATTCGCGCACGAGCAGCAAGAGCGTACGAACAAAATAGGGCAAAAAAGCCAGCATGAACACCAAGCCTCCTCGCGCCATTGTAGCCATCCACTCGTGAGCCCCCATCCACTGCAGCAGCAATGAAGGCATCAATGCCACGACCAACGCAACCACGCCGATGCCATTGCAGATCATGATCCAACGTGGCGTATCGAGCATGCCTACCGGCCCTTCCGGCAGATCTCTGATCCGATCTTCGATCAGAGAAAACGTCAACGGCGGCAACGATTTCTTGGCATCCATTCTCTAATTCCCACGCCCAATTGCCCGGCCGTTCGACCAGAATATTTTCGATGGCACAGGTTGGGTCACGCGTTTAAACCGAGGGGCCGGCTACCCGCATTTGCTATAACCGCAATTCAAACACGTCGCACACCCATCCATGATCACCAGCGCCTTGGCGTGGCACTTGTGGCACATGGTCGCGCTGGGCGGGAAGCTGGCGCCGTCGCCGGTGATGGCGATGTCCTCTTCGTGATCGGCCGAGCTGGTGATCTCGGTCGCCGGTGCCGGCGTTACTTCAATGTTTTTTTTTGAGCGCTCTTCGTACTGCTTGCGCTTTTCGGCCAGGATCGCGCGTTGGTGCTCGCTCATCTCCGGGTCGTGCAGCAGGCCGATGCTCTTGAGGTGTTCTTCGATGATGCTGCCGAGTTCGGCCACCAGCGAGGGCATGTAGACGCCGCCGGCCTTGAAGTAGCCGCCCTTCGGGTCGAATACCGCCTTCATCTCGTCCACCAGGAAGGTGACGTCGCCGCCCTTGCGGAACACCGCGGAGATGATCCGGGTCAGTGCGACGATCCACTGGAAGTGCTCCATCGACTTGGAGTTGATGAAGACCTCGAACGGACGACGCTGTTCGTGCTCGGTGCCGGCGTTGAGCACGATGTCGTTGATGGTCACGTAGATGGCGTGCTCCACCAGCGGCGATTTGATCTTGTAGGTGGAGCCGATCAGCACTTCCGGCCGCTCGATGCGCTCGTGCATCTGGATGATGTTGTCGGTCGCGCTCTCGGCCTGCGCGGTGGCGCGCTCCATCGATGCGGCGGGCACCGCAGGCGCAGCCTCGCGCGCCTTGTCCTCGGGCGTGACGACGGCGTAACCCTTGATCTTCTTGTCGATCCTGACGGCCATGGGACGTACTCGCTTGCGGGTGGCGGATTCTCTCTCCCGGATGCGGGAGAGAGTTGAAGCATGGCGCCGGCAGATCCGTCATCCCCGCGCAGGCGGGGATCCCGTGCCTTTGCTTTCCTGCATGAATCGCTGGGTTCCCGCCTGCGCGGGAGCCGCCAGCCTTGCTCTTTGTGGTGCTGATTACTTCTTGACGGCCTTCTTCACCGCGGCGCTCTTCTTGGCGACCTTGGCGGTCGTCTTCTTGACGGCCTTGGCGACTTTCTTGACCGCCTTCTTGGCGCTGGCCTTGGTCACGGCGGTCTTCTTGGCAACCTTCTTGGCCGCGGTCTTCACCGTCTTTTTGGCAGCGACCTTCTTGGCGACCACTTTCTTGGCCACGGCCTTCTTGGCAGCCGGCTTCTTCGCCGTCGCCTTCTTCGCGGTCTTCTTGGCGGCTTTCTTCGCGGTCAGTGCGGCGGCTTCGGCCTTGGCGTTGGCCTTGGCGGTCTCCAGCTTCTTGCGGGTCTTGGCGACGGTGCCGCTGACCGATTTCTTCACCGACTTGGCGACCTTGCCGGCCTTCTTGGTGACCGTCTTCTCGGCCTTCTTCACTGCCTTCCTCGCCTTGGCGACGCGCTGCTTGACGTCCTTCTTCGCCTTCTCGACGGTCTGCTGCGTGGCGGCGACCGCCTCGCTGGCGGTGGCGGAGAGGCTCTCGCCCAGGCTGGCCGCCTTTTCTTTTACGCTCTCGACGACCTGGGACAGGGTCGCCGTAACACCATTGCCGTTGCCGTTGCTCATATGCCCTCCTGAAGGGCGTCAGTGTTGGAACGATCGCGATGCTATACCTATGCCATGAAGCGTGGAACGGAGATGGACACGCGACGAACAACAAAACGTCGTCGCGAAGTGCAGACAGTCATGCGGCAGTGGGGAAACATCTGGCAATCCCGGTCGCGACCGCAGTTCAGAACTTGCCGTAATAACCTTCCTTGAGCGCGTCGAACAGGTTGGCCGCGGTGTGCAGTTCACCGTCGTACTCGATCTGTTCGTTGCCCTTGACCTCCACCAGCGAGCCGTCCTCCAGTTCGAAACGGTAGGTGGTGTTCTCCAGGTCCGCCTCCTTGACCAGCACGCCCTGGAACGCAGCCGGGTTGAAGCGGAAGGTGGTGCAACCCTTCAGGCCCTGCTGGTAGGCGTAGCGGTAGATGTCCTTGAACTGCTCGTAGGGGTAGTCGGTGGGAACGTTGGCGGTCTTGGAGATCGAGCTGTCCACCCATTTCTGCGCGGCGGCCTGCACGTCCACGTGTTCCTTGGGATGGATGTCGTCGGCAGCGATGAAGTAGTCCGGCAGCCGCGCGTCGGCGTCCTCGGCGAACGGCATCGCCTTCGCATTGACCAGATGGCGGTAGGCCAGCAGTTCGAAGGAGAACACGTCCACCTTCTCCTTGGATTTCTTGCCCTCGCGGATCACGTTGCGACTGTAGTGGTGGGCAAAGCTTGGCTCGATGCCGTTGGAGGCGTTGTTGGCCAGGCTCAGCGAGATGGTGCCGGTCGGCGCGATCGAGCTGTGGTGGGTGAAGCGCGCGCCGGTTTCGACCAGCTCATCGACCAGCTCCGGGGCGACCTCGGCGATGCGCTGCATGTAGCGGCTGTAGCGCGCGTGCAGCACCTTGCCCTCGATCTTCTGGCCGATCCGCCAACCGTCCTTCGCCATCTCCGGGCGCTTGCGCAGCATCTCGGCGCTGACTTCGAAGGTCTCGGTCATGATCGGTGCGGGGCCCTTCTCCCTGGCCAGCGCCAGGCCGGTTTCCCAACCGGCAATCGCCATCTCGCGGGCGATCGCTTCGGTGAACTCGCACGACTCCGGCGCGCCGTACTTCATCTTCAACATGGTCATGGTGCTGCCCAGGCCGAGGAAGCCCATGCCATGGCGACGCTTGTGCAGGATCTCGTCGCGCTGGCGCTGCAACGGCAAGCCGTTGACCTCGACCACGTTGTCGAGCATGCGGGTGAACACGCGCACGACGTCCTTGTATTCCTCCCAGTCGAAGCGCGCCCGGTCGGTGAATGGATCACGCACGAACGTGGTCAGGTTGACCGAGCCGAGCAGGCAGGCGCCGTAGGGCGGTAAGGGCTGCTCGCCGCACGGGTTGGTCGCGCGGATGTTCTCGCACCACCAGTTGTTGTTCATCTCGTTGACCTTGTCGATCAGGATGAAACCCGGCTCGGCGTAGTCGTAGGTGGAGACCATGATCATGTCCCACAGGTGGCGGGCGCGGATGTGCCCGTACACCTTGCAGGCCACCAGGCCGTCCTCGCGCACGCTGTAGTTCTCGTGGATCGGCCAGTCGCGCCAGACCACGGTGCTGGCATCGGCCAGGTCGACATCGCCGGCCTCGTGGCGATTGAGCGGGAACACCAGCGGCCAGTCGGTGTCGTCCTCCACCGCCTGCATGAAGCCGTCGGTGATCAGCAGCGACAGGTTGAACTGACGCAGGCGGCCATCCTCGCGCTTGGCACGGATGAAGTCCTTCACGTCCGGGTGCGAGACGTCGAAGGTGCCCATCTGCGCGCCGCGGCGACCACCGGCCGAGGACACGGTGAAACACATCTTGTCGTAGATATCCATGAACGACATCGGCCCGGAGGTGTAGGCGCCGGCGCCGGCGACGAAGGCGCCCTTCGGCCGCAGCGTGGAGAACTCGTAGCCGATGCCGCAGCCGGCCTTGAGCGTGAGCCCGGCTTCGTGGACCTTCTCCAGGATGCCGTCCATCGAGTCGACGATGCTGCCGGAGACCGTGCAGTTGATCGTGCTGGTGGCCGGCTTGTGTTCGAGCGCGCCGGCGTTGGAGATGATGCGCCCGGCCGGGATCGCGCCATGGCGCAGTGCCCACAGGAAGCGCTCGTTCCAGTGCTCGCGCTTGTCGGGCGTGGCCTCGGCGTCGGCCAGCGCGCGCGCGACGCGGCGGTAGGTGCCGTCGATGTCGGCGTCCAGCGCGTCGCCCTGCTTGGTCTTGAGCCGGTACTTCTTGTCCCAGATGTCCTGCGAGGCGGGCTGCATCGGAACCAGATCGGATCGGAGGCCGTTGGAAACCACTTCCAGACGTACCGTGCTCATGGCGTGGTGCTCTCCCTGGGGGCGTGCCGTGGTGATGAAGTGAACGGATCGAGGCGCCGGTCGGCGCCATCGCACTGCGGAAGGATCGCGGCAAGGCTCATGAGGACGACGTCACGAGTCGGTTCCGGCCGATGTCTGTAGCGGTGACCATGCATGTCCTCCCCGCGAAGGTACTCCGTGCAACACCCAAATGTTGGGCTTCCTTAATACGACACCGCAATATCTTGTGGCGCCGTAAAGTTCGCACGCTAACGCCGCGTGCCGGAGGCTGTCAACGCACGTGCGCCCGGCATGTCGGCGGCCGCGATCCGGGAGCACACGGCGGCGTTTCACCGATAGTTAAATCAGCCCACAGCAAACTCGTTCAGCTAGATTTACACGGGTTCACACCCCATCTTTTTGTTTCCTCGCATCCGATCGCGCAACCTCCGGAACCATCATGCGACCGCTTCCGACTCTGCTGACCCTTTCGCTTGCCGCCGCGTTCGGCGGTTTTGCCGCCACCGGCATCCACGAGTGGCTCGACAACCGCGCCGAGGCCGCCACTCCCGTCTCGCCGGTGCTGGCGATCCCCACGACCGCCGCGCTGCCGGCCTCGGCCGCCGGCCAGCCATTGCCAACGCTGGCGCCGATGCTGGAGCGGGCGATGCCGGCGGTGGTCAGCATCAACACCAAGCAGGTGGTGCGGGTGCGCAACCCGTTCTTCGCCGATCCGTTCTTCCGCCGGCTGTTCCCGGACGTGCCGCAGGAGCGCATCAACGAGTCGCTCGGCTCGGGCGTGATCATCGATGCCAGGAACGGTTACGTGCTGACCAACCACCACGTGATCGAGAACGCCGACGACGTGCAGGTGACGCTCGCCGATGGCCGCACGGTCAAGGCCGAATTCCTCGGCTCCGACGCCGATACCGACATCGCGCTGATCAAGATCCCGACCGGCAACCTCACCGAGATCAAGCTCGCCGACAGCAGCCAGCTGCGGGTGGGCGATTTCGTGGTCGCGATCGGCAATCCGTTCGGCTTCACCCAGACGGTGACCTCGGGCATCGTCTCGGCGGTCGGCCGCAGCGGCATCCGCGGGCTGGGCTACCAGAACTTCATCCAGACCGATGCCTCGATCAACCCCGGCAACTCCGGCGGCGCGCTGGTCGATCTGGAAGGCCGGCTGGTCGGCATCAACACCGCCAGCTTCAATCCGCAGGGCAGCATGGCCGGCAACATCGGCCTGGGCCTGGCGATTCCGTCCAACCTCGCCCGCAACGTGGTCGAGCAGTTGCTGAAGAACAACGGCGTGGTGATCCGCGGCACGCTCGGCGTGGAGGCGCAGAACCTGACCGCGCAGATGGTGCAGGGACTCGGCCTGGACAATGTGCGTGGCGCGCTGGTGTCGCGCGTGCTGGCCGGCTCGGCCGCCGCCGCCGCGGGGGTGCAGCCGGGCGATGTGATCGTCGGCGCCAACGACCAGCGCGTGGACAGCGCCGAGGCGCTGCACAACTACGAAGGCCTGCAGGACGTCGGCAGCACGGTGGTGCTGGACGTGCGCCGCGATGGCAAACCGCTCAAACTCACCGCCAAACTCAAGGAGCAGGCGCGCGCGGCCACCGGCGACACGCTGGATCCACGCCTGGGCGGCGCGACCTTCACCGACCTGCCTGAATCGCTGCGCCAGTCCGGTCTCAATGGCGTGCTGGTCAGCGAGGTCAAGCGTGGCAGCCGCGCCGCTGCCAACGGCCTGGCCGCGGGTGACGTGATCGTGGCGACCAACGCCGGCGAATTCGCCGATCTGGCCAGCTGGCGTGCCAACTTCCAGCGCAAGCCGCAGCAGTTGGTGCTGCGGATCGTGCGCGGCAATGCGCAGGCGGACATTCTGATGCGCTGAACAAGGTCGTAGGAGCGGCGTCAGCCGCGATGGGGCTTTACCGGTAAAGCCCCATCGC
>NZ_JBYSVX010000036.1:0-56384 GCF_058986605.1 Pseudomonas sp. GW821-FHT07E12
AGCCGCGATGGGGATTCCTCGGTAACGCCCCATCGCGGCTGATGGCCCGAGGCCACGTAGACCCGCTCCTACCGTTCATGGCACTCGTCATCACCTGATCCGACGCGCACTAGAAATTCAGGTTGACGGCGATGCCGTAAATGCGCGGATCGCTGACCTCCGCGGCGGCCAGCGTGGCGGCAGGCACCAGCGAGAACAGGCGCTGGGCCCGGTTCTCGATGTTGCGTACGTACAGCCTCACACCCCAGCGCCCGGAAGCAGGCAGGTAGCTCAGCGAGGCATCGCTGCGGCTGAAGCCGGGCTGGATGTCCATGCCTTCCGGCGCCACGTCGATGCTCGAGTCGTAGCGCGAGGAATAACGCACATCCAGGCGACCACTGATGCTGGCGCCCGAAGCCATGTCCCAGAAATGCTGGTAACTGGCCAGCCCCGACCAGGTCGGCGCATTCGGCAACGTCTGCCCGCTGAGATCCACCTCGCCGCTGGAATCGGTGTAGATGAAGGTCCCGAAACGCGCATGCAGCCAGGCCACGCTCAGATCGAAACGATCGCGGGTGGTCGGCATCCAGTTCAGTTCGAGTTCGCTGCCGTAGATGCGGGCGCCGGCGGCATTCTGGATCTTCTGGCTGAAGCCACCGGCGGCGGTCGGATCCGCGAACGGCAAGCGCGCCTGGTAGTTCCTGTAATCGTAGTAGTACGCACTGGCGTTGAGCTGCAGGCGGTTGTCGAAGAAGCGGTTCTTGCTGCCGACTTCGAAGGCGGTGATCTTCTCCGGCTCGTAGATGGAGCCGTCGTAGGTATTGATGCCGCCGGCCTTCAGTCCGGTGCTGACCTGGCCGTACAGCAGCGAGTCGCGACCGACGTCGTACTCCAGTCCGGCCTTCCAGGTGCTGGCGTTCCACGAGTCGGCGTAGTGCGTACCCGGCTCGAAAGTGGTATCGCCGGTCTTGGTCAGGAAATCCATGGATTTTTCGTCCACGGTGTAGCGCGCGCCGGTCACCAGCCGCAGCCGCTCGCTCAGCGGGAACGTGGCCTGCCCGTAAGCCGCATAGGACGTGGAGTACGCATGGCGCAGCACCTCATCGCCGACCGAAGCCTCCTGATGGGTCGCGTCGATGGCGATCTTCGGATTCGGATCGACCGCGTTGCGCGAGTCGTAGTAGTACAGCCCACCTACCCATTGCACCGCACTGCCGTTGGACACCAGGCGGATCTCGTTGGACTTGGCGTACTCGGTGGTGTCCTGCGCCGCCGCGCCCACCGGCAGCAGCATCGAATCCTGGTACTGGCGGGTGTGCGAATAGGCCGGCAGCCAGGTCAGCGTGGCGAAGCCGAGGTTGTAGTCCAGCTGCGCATACAGCCGCGACATCTCCACCTCCTGCACGCCGGCGACGACAATGGATTTCCATGGATCGTCATTGGACA
The DNA here is from genome assembly GCF_058986605.1 of Pseudomonas sp. GW821-FHT07E12. NCBI lineage: Bacteria > Pseudomonadati > Pseudomonadota > Gammaproteobacteria > Pseudomonadales > Pseudomonadaceae > Pseudomonas > Pseudomonas sp. GW821-FHT07E12. The sequence continues at coordinate 1,426 of NZ_JBYSVX010000036.1, forward strand.
GCGGCAGCGGCACGGTCGCGGCCGGCGTGCCGGTCTCGCGCGAATGGTCGGCGGTCAGGCGGATCTTGAGTTCGTCGCTGGGCTGGTACAGCAACTTCAGCCGCGCCGCGGTGCTGTCCTCGGCGTTGGCGCCGTTGGACAGGTAACCATCGTGCTTGGAAGTGGCGTAGGCCACCCGCGCGGCGAGCACGTCATTGATCGGCAGGTTGGCAGCGGCATCGGTGCGCACCGCGTCGTAGTTGCCCAGCTGCACCTGGGCATTGCCGGAGAAGTTGCCGAGCACGGGATCGTTGCTGATCACGTTGATGCTGCCGGCGTTGGCATTGCGTCCGTACAACGTGCCTTGCGGGCCACGCAGCACCTCCACGCGCTGGACATCGAGCGTATTGGCCAACGCCACCACAGCCTGCTGCTGGTAGACGCCATCGATACTCAGGTTCACCGCCGGATCGCCGCCCTCCTGCGCATCGCCGGTGGAGCCGACGCCACGAATGAACACCGCCTGGCCCTTGCTGCTGTTCTGCATCACCACCGCAGGTGTCTGCGCCAGCACGTCGCCGATCGTGGTCAGGCCACGCTCGCGGATCTGCTCGCCATCCACCGCACTGATCGCCAACGCGGTCTTCTGGATGTTCTGCTCGCGCCGCTCGGCGGTGACGGTCACCTGTTCAAGCGTGCGTATCGCCTTGTCGTCCGTGCTGTCCGCTGCTGCCGCGGCGCTCTGTGCCAACGCCGGTGCGTGCATACCCAGCAACACTGCCGTGGCCAGGATCTTGTGCCTGTTCATCGCTCCTCCGCTGCCGGATGACCGGCAATACCTGTCTGTTCCGCGCCGTCGGCGCAGTCGATGTGGGGGGATTTCGTAGCGGGACTCGCCGTCCCTGATGCTCAACGCGGTGGCGGCTTGCCCTGCATCAGCGGCGCCATCTTCTTGTCGAAAGCCTTCATCTCGGCCAGGGTCAGCTTGCCGTCGCCGTTGGCATCGATCCCGCCGGGCGCCGACTCGTTGAACATGCGCGCGTAGGTGACGCAGCCCTGATCGTTCTTGAGCATGTTGTAGGCGGACAACGGCGCGCCCGCGTTTACCACCCATTCCTCGTAGCTCATGCAGCCATCGCCGTCCGCGTCGACCTCGGCCACGAACGGCGAGATGTCGAGCGAACGCGGCGCCATCATCGGCGGCGGTCCGCCGGCGGCGTTAGCCGATGGCGGTGTGGCCGGAGCGGCTTGCCGCGTCGGCTCGGCACCACTGCAGGCCGCCAGCAGCAGGCACAAGGCCGTCACGCCGGAAGATCTTGCGTTGCGCAAAGAAGTGCTCATCGAATTTCCCATCGACATCACGTCTGGTTCAAATGCCGGAAACCATGGACAACGCGGCCCGCAGCGGCATGCCTTGCGCACGCCTCTGTGCCGGTCGATACCGGCCACGACACGGTCCGTCGATATCCCATCCACCGCCGTCGGCCGGCGGCACGCCGCTTCGCCTAGCGGTTGGCGCGATACGGTTCGCGCATTGCGCGCGGATGCTGCTTGAACATCGACCGCCCTCCCGAGGCAATCATGACGTTGTTGATCCGGTGGAATGTCACGACATGTCGCTCGTCGTGGCAGTTCCCGGCGCCTTCTCCAGCGGTTCCTGCAAGCTGCGTCTGTTCGCTTAGATTTTGTTTGCATACGTATGCAAGCCAATGCAAACATACATCCGGATACCACGATCGCGACTATATTGGCGCCGGGAGCAGACGATGAAATCGATATTGACGATGGCAGCCATCAGCAACCGGAAAGCTCCCCTGCGCGCGCAACGGAAAGCGGGCGCATGACCGCGAAGAGCGCCCCCCGCCGGCCCGCGACCGCCACCGATGTCGCAGCGCTGGCAAAGGTCTCGCAATCGGCGGTGTCCCGCACCTTCACGCCTGGCGCGAGCGTGTCGGAAACAACCCGTACCCGGGTGCTGGCCGCAGCGACCAAGCTCAACTACACGCCCAATCACATCGCGCGCTCGCTGAGCACCCAGCGCTCCTACATCGTCGGGGTGGCGCTGACCTACCTGGACAATCAGTTCTACCCGCAGGTGCTGCAAGCACTGTCCGACGAGCTGGGCAACGCCGGCTACCGGGTACTGCTGTTCATCACCCACGGCCGCAGCGACACCGATCCGGCGCTGGAAGAACTGCTGCGCTATCGCGTGGATGCACTGATCCTGGCCTCGACCAGCCTGTCATCGCGCCTGGCTGCCGAATGCGCGCGGGTCGGCGTGCCGGTGGTGATGTTCAACACTCTGGACGCGGCCGGCACGATCCCGGGCGTGTGCGGCAGCAACGAACAGGGCGGCCGTACCATCGCCGGCTATCTGGCGGCCGGCGGCCACACCCGCTATGCCTTCATCGCCGGCGTGGAGGAATCCTCGACCACGCGCGAACGCGAACGCGGCTTCATGCGCGGCCTGCGCGAACGGGGCCTGGGCAAGCCGCTGCGCGAGAAGGGCCTGTACACCTTCGACGCCGCCGCCGCCGCGACCCGCAGACTGCTCAAGCGCACGGACCGCCCGGACGCGATCTTCTGCGCCAACGACCACATGGCCTTCGCCGCGATCCAGGTGGCACGCGGTGAGTTCGGTTTGAACGTAGGAAAGGAAATCTCCATCGCCGGCTTCGATGACGTGGAGATCGCACGCTGGCCCGGCTTCGACCTGACCACCTATTCGCAACCCGTCCCGTTGATGGTCAGCGAGACCATCCGCATCCTGCGCCTGCTGCTGCAGCGTCGGCCACCAAAGGAAGTACACACCACCGTACCCGGCGCACTGATCGTGCGTGGCTCGACAAGGATGCCGACGCAAGGCGTACGCACTGCCGCAGACGGTAGCCGCAGTTGGCATCCCGAAGATCCCTGAGTCGAATCAACAGCAACGACCAGGCTGGTGTTGTTGATCTTGCTGTTGCTGTTGCTGTTGCTCGTGATTTTGGCGTTGCTGTTGCCTTGGACTTTGACCCACCCGGGGCCCCTGCCGCAGCGGCGGAGACGGCGGGAATAACCCGAAGGGCGACGCACATGGATGTGCGTCGTTTTCTGCCGGCTCCGCGAACCCGTAGCGCAGCGAAGGGCGCGTAGGCGGGGTGTGCTTGATCAGCCATTCGGCTGCTGTAAAGCGCTTCTTTTGGTTACTTTTCTTTGCACAAGCAAAGAAAAGTGACTCGCGCCCAAAGGGCGTGAAAGCCTTTAGTTGTTGCTTGAAAGCTCCGAAAGCCAACGTCCATGGATCTTCGATCCCCGGCCATCGGGCATAGCCCGATGGCGCTCAGCGCCGCGCGAGCCAGTGGCTCGCAAGCAGCGGCGCTTCGCCCCCGCCTACGCGGGGATGACGGTAGAGAGATAGCGACGGTAGTGAGATGTCGCAGAAGTCGCTGGGTCCCCGCCTTCGCGGGGACGACGTTTGATAGATCCCGGCAAAGCTGAGGAGCAAGCACCAACCCAAGATGCCCTTGACCCCGCATGAGCACATAGGACATCAACAAGCAGCCCCCGCAAAACCCTCAATCAAAATTCCAGTTGACCCGCACCCCCACATACCGCTTGGCATCACGCGCAGGCTGCCCAACCACCGCATTGGTGCTCGCCCCCCACAACGGCGCAAAGAAGTCCTCCGCATTCACCAGATAGAACTTGTCGAACACGTTGTTGACGAACAGCGTGGTGGTGAAGCGCCCATCCGACCACGCCCCGGTCAGCGACAGATTGAAGATGCCGAACGATGGCTGATAGGTCTTCGGATTGTTGTTGGCCTGCATGCGCGCACCACTGCGCCACGCGTACTGCCCGCCCAGCGTCAGATCGAACGGCCGGCGCTGGCTGCCGAACCAGGTGTACTCGGCACCGAGGTTGGCCTTCAGGCGCGGCGCGTCCGGCATCCGCTTGCCGGACAGATCCTGGGTACTGAGGCCATCGGTGGTGATGCAGCCCTGCGCCTCGGTCTGTCCCGGATAGCAGGGTGCGCCCTGGTAACGCACGAACTCGGCATCGGTCCAGGCAAGGCTGGCGTTGGCGCGCGCGGCAACGCTGATCGCGTAGTTGGCATCCACCTCCACGCCACGGGTGCGCGCGGCGCCGGCGTTGGCCAGCTGCAGGTCGGCCAGCACCGCGCCGGGCGCGACCTCGTAGATCTGCACCTGGTAGTCGTTGTAGGTGGTCTGGAACAGCGCGGTGTTGATGCTCAACGCACGATCCAGCAACGACAGCTTCAAGCCGAGCTCGTAGTGATCGATGCGCTCCTTGTTCACCGGCTCCAGTGCCTCATTGGACGAAAGCACCGCGGCGGTGTTGTAGGCGCCGGGCTTGTAGCCGCGCGCAACGGTCGCGTAGGCCATCGCGTCGCGCGAGAACTGCTTGCGCAGCGAGACGTCACCGACCCAGGTGCCCTCGGTGAACTCGTTGCGACTGGCGTAGCCGGTGGCGCGGTCGTCCTTCCAGTAGCCCACCGTGTCGCGGTTGTAGCGCAAGCCGGTCAGCAGGTCGTAGGCGTTGCCGAGCTTCCAGGTGATGCGGCCGTACGCATCGACGGTCTTGTTGTCGGAGTAGACGGTATGGTCGTACGGATTGGCGACGAAGCTGCGCAGGTAGTTGCCCCACACCTGCACGTCGGAATAGAACAGGCCGGCGACGTAGCTGACCCGGCCATCCTGCGGCGAGACGATCTTGAACTCCTGCGAGCGCGTGCTCGGCTTGAGCACGATGGCCTGCTGGTTGTAGAACGCCGGTGCGAAACCGCCGGTCAGCTCGTTGAAGAAGTACACCGCGGACACCGAGACGTCCTGCAGGATGTCCTGGCGCTCGCTCTGGTAGGCGGTGGTCGAGCTGAGCGTGTAGTCGCCCAGGCGGTAATCGATGTTGAGGCTGAAGTCGCGTCCCTGGGTGTAGGAGTGCGCGGTCACCGGCGAGTTGTAGTCGGTGTTGCCGTAGCGCACGTCGACACCGGCCATCGCCACATCGCGCGGGATACCGCCGTTGATGTAGGGGAACAACGCCGCGTCCGCGTCCAGGTACTGGTAGACGAAGTTGCCGCCGACCGAATCGGTACGCACGCTGCGCGCGGTCAGGGTGATGTCCAGGTCGTCGCTGGGGGTGAGCAGCAGCTTGCCGCGCACGCCCTGGCTGTCGGTTTCGGAATCCTTGCCGGTGGCGATGTTGTGGATCGGGTACTCGCGATGGTTCTTGTACGCCGACAGGCTGAATGCCGCGCCCTGTGAAAGCGGACCGGACAGGAATGCGCTGGCCTTGTACTCGCCATCGTCGGTGGCCATCGCGCTGAACGAGCCGGTCCAGTCGAACGAAGGCTTGCGAGTCACCAGATTGATGACGCCAGCCGAGGCGGCGCGGCCACCCAGTGTCGCCTGCGGGCCCTTGAGCACCTCGACGCGCTGCAGATCCTGCAGTTCGTTGGCGCCCATCGCGTCGGACGACACCGGCACGCCATCGATCATCACCAGCACACCGGAGGTCAGGCCGATGGTGGCCTCGTTGGCATTGGTGGAGATGCCGCGCATCGAGATCGGCACGCGGCCGTTGAAGGTGCCCTTGAGCTGTATCGCCGGCACCAGCTGGTTGAGATCGGCGATGTCGCTGACATTGGCGTTCTCCAGCGCCTTCTCCGATACCACTGCCGCCGCCACGGGCGTGTCCTGCAGGCGCTCGGTGCGCTTCTGCGCGGTCACCACCACTTCGTCGAGCGTGTGCAACCCCTTGTTCGTCTCCGTCGGCGCGCTGGTGCTGTCTGCTTGCTGTGCAGCGGCCGGCAGCGCCATCGCCGCGGCGATCGCCAGTGCCAGGCGCTGACGCCCCCGTGTTGCATGGTTGCGGTTATTCCACGACATGTCCTCATCCCTCCAAAATATTGGCTTGTCGATCTGCTGGTTTTTTCTAGATGTGATGCGTTCGGTCTGCGTTCCTGCCATGCGGATTGAGCGGGCGTCTCACACGCCCGGCCCGAAGGCCGGGCGACGGCGGTTCAGAAGCGGCCGGTGAAGCTGACGCCGTAGGTACGTGGTGCGTTCAGCACGCCCATCGTGTTGACCGGGCCGGTCGGATTGGCCTGGGTGATCACCGGCTCGTTGCTGAGGTTGTTGCCGAACACGCTGACGGTGTAGCGGCCGTCCAGCACGTCGTAGCTCACGCTCGCGTCGTAGAGGGTGTAGGCCCCCTGGATGAAGCGCTCCGGTGCGTTGTAGGTGAAGTACATCAGGTCGGTGGCGTACTTGGTGGAGTAACGCGCGCCGGCGCGGGCGGTCAGCGTGCCGCTGGCCAGCTCCCAGATGTGGCTGTAGTCCAGCGACGCCTTCCACTTCGGCATCCGCGCCATCTCGCGGCCACTCATGTCGTAGCTGGTGCCGTCCAGGGTCACCTCGGCCTTGGCGTAGTCGTTGTAGCTGTAGGCGGCCGAGAAACCGATGTTGTCATGGGCGGTGACCAGCCAGCGCCCTTCCACTTCCACGCCGCCGATCAGCGAGGTGCCCGGCACGTTGAGGGTGCGGGTCTCGAACTCCTCCGAACCGGCGGTGGGGTAGTAGCTCGCCGAGAGCTGATAGCCCTCGTAGCGATACCAGAACAGGTCGGTGTTGAGCAGCAGGGTATTGTCGAGGAACTTGCTCTTCAGCCCCAGCTCGTAGGCAGTGACGGTCTCCGGGCCGTAGGCGTAGACGCTGCCGGTGACCGAGCCGACGCCGACACCGCCTTGCCTGTAGCCGGTGGAAATATCGGCGAACAGCATCGCGCTGGCACCCAGGTCATGCTCGGCGCCGAGCTTGTAGGTGAACTTGGACATCGTGTCGCTGGCGGCAAGCTCGGTGCCGCTGCTGACGGTATCGCTGTCGAACTTGTCGCGGGTGTAGCGGCCGCCGACGATGCCGCGCCAGGTGTCGCTGAACGGGATGGTGACCTGGCCGAACACCGCTGCCGAGGTGTTGAGGTTCTTGTTGGTGATCGAGGTGCTGTCGAAGGTGTAGTTGTGGGTGTAGCTTCCGGACAGATCATCGCGCAGCCAGTACAGGCCGCCCACCCAGGTGAGCCAGGAACCATCCGGCGAGGCGAAGCGCAGTTCCGCCGAATCCTGTCGCAGCGGCGTGCGGTTGTATTCGAGCAGGTACGAATACACCTGCTGGTAGGAACTGTCGTAATGCTGGTGGCCGGCCAGGAAGGTCAGCTTGCTCCAGCCCAGGTTCCAGTCGAGTTGCGCGTGCACGGCCTTGTTCTCGGTCTTCTGCCAGGCATCGCAGCTGGGCTCGCCGTCCTCGCCGCAGATGCCGCTGAGCGTGGAATACGACGGTGCGGACCAGGGATCGCTGCGCGCGGACACCGGCAGGTAGACGTTGCCGGCGCCGTTGCCGCCGTTGCGGGCGTACTCGCCGGTCAGCAGCAGGCGCAGGTCGTCGTTGGGCTGCACCAGCAGCTTGACCCGTGCGGCCTTGCTGTCCTCGTCTTGCAATCCGTTGCTCAGGTAGCCGGAATGGCTGTTGCTGCCGATCGCGATACGGATCGCGGTGATGTCGTTCAGCGGCATGTTCAGTGCCGCCTCGGTGCCGACCCGGCTGTAGTTGCCCAGCTGCAGCGTGGCCTCGCCGGAGGTCTGGCCCAGCACCGGATCGTGGGTGATCACGTTGACCGTACCGCCGCTGTTGTTGCGGCCGTACAGCGTGCCCTGCGGGCCGCGCAACACCTCGATGCGGTCCACGTCGAGGAATCCCAGATTGGTCAGCTCCGAACGCGACTGGTACATGCCGTCGTAGAAGATCGACACCGGTGAATCCACGCCCGGCAGGCGCGAGCCGATACCGCGGATGTAGAAGCCGCCGCCCAGGTTGGATTGCTGGAACTCGACGCCCGGTACTTTCTCGATCGCATCCTGCAGCGTCACCCGGCCTTCGTTCTTGACCTTCTCGGCGATCACCGCGGTGATCGCGGTCGGGATCTTCTGGATGTCTTCGGAGCGGTGCTGCGCGGTCACCACCACCGTGTCCAGCGTGGTGGTGTCGCGCTTGTCCTGATCGGTGCTCTGCTGGTCGGCATCGGCTTCCGCTGCCAACACCGGCGTGGACAGCGCCAGGCCGACGGCCAGGCACAGCAAGCCTCTTGCACCCATGATGGGCGCACGGTCATGTGTCTTCATCTTCCCCTCCCAGGGTCTATCGCTGGTTCGTCCGCAGCGGCACTGCGTGAGGCGCGGACGTGGAGCGATGGTTGGACGCTACTCTCGGCCAGCCATCGGCGGAAATGGGATATTTCGTTGTCGGCAATCAGCGCCGGCGATACGTGGCGATACTCAATGCAACGCGGTCACTTCCAGCACCGCCGCGCCCGTATAGCGGCCCGGTTGCAGGCGCTGCGGCTTGCCATCCACCCGCAGCGTCAGCCGGTAGCCGGCCGGTGCCACGATCTCGCCACCGGCAGCCAGTTCCAGCTGGTTGAGGTAGGAGGTACGCGTCACCACCCAGCGCGAGCCGGCACCGACATTCACCGCCACACCATGCGGACCCGGCGTCGCTTCATAGCGGTTGATCACCTCACCGATCTGCCAGTAGGTATGCTGGTCCGGTTCCTGACCACCAACCGGCGTCTGCGTACCGGTGGTGATCGCGCCGGCCACGCTGGCGTGCTCCAGCGTCACCGCCAAGCCACCCTCGACGGTGCGGGTGTTGACGAAATCGCCATCGAGCTTGACGTTGCGCAGCACCACGTCCACATCCGGGCCGACATCGGGCGGAGCACCCGGCGGGCCGCCCGTCGGCGCCTGCTCGCCGATGATCGGACCGGATGGTGGGCCTCCGGCCATCATCTTCTTCATGAACGGGTCGTCGTTGACCATTGCCTGCAGGATCACGCCGTTGCCGGGACGCACCTGCGCGTCGTCGATCAGCACCTTGCCGCCGCGACTCTTGACCAGGATCGCGGTCGAGCGGGTGTTGAACACGCTGCCCTTGTCGATGGTCAGCGTGCCGCCACCGTTGCCGCTGTGCATCATCACACCGAGACGGCGCGAGTTGACCGTGCTGCCATCGGTGAACACGCCCGAACCCTGCCCGGCCATGATCAGGCCGACATCGGCGACGTTGAGCACGCTGTGGCTGAAGGAGTCGATCGAATCGCCGATCGAATAGGCGCCGTAACCGCTGTCGATCGTCTCGATCAGGCTGTCCTTGACATACATCCGCGTCACCGCCGCATCGTCGGTGGACAGTGCGCCCCAACCCTGCGCGCGGATGTGGGCGCGGTTGTAGTAGACGGTGCCGTGATCGACCAGGTTGGTGGCGCGCACATTGCCGGACAGGCCGAGCATCCACGGCACTTCCATCATCCGCCCGACTTCGATGGTGAACGTGTAGTCCGGCGGCAACGTGCCGTTGGCGACCTCGATATCGGCATCGTCCACGTGCATCACGCTGTGCCCGCCGACGAAGATCGCGGTGCGTACCGCGCCGCGGGTGCGGATCTTCGGCGATTTCACTGTGACCTCGGCATTGCCGCTGGACATGATCGCCGCGCCGAAGCCGGCAAAGTCATTGCCGCCGTTGCCGGTGAGGTCGATCACCGGGTGATCGATGGTGTATTTCGAATTGCCGGTGACGAGGATGCCGTTGAATTCCTTCTCGCGTGAATCGATCACCAGGCCGGTTGCCTCGGTATCGCCGACGCGACCGGCACGCACCGCTGCCGGCACCGATTTGGACGTGACATGGCGGCCGTCGTCGATATAGACCCCGGCGCGATAATGGTGGGTCGGCAGCTCGTGGTACTTGACCGGGATGTCGTCGCTGGGCGTGAGCACCACCTTGCCGGTGTATGTACCGGGTTGTATCGGCACTGATACACCGTCCACGGTCATGGTCAGGTTCTTGCCGGGCGGCGCGGCGATCGTGGCGCCTTCCGGGATTACCAATCCGTCGTAGCGGGTGGTGGTCTCCACCACGCTCGGCGCCTGCGGCGGTTGTCGCGCGGCGGCCGTCCAGGGTGTCGCGGCAAAGCTTGCCGCCAGCGCGATGGCCATCAACGTCGGTCGCGGGACGGACACAAGAAATCGGGATACGGGCATTTACATCATCCTTATCGGCGTGCGGGGAAGGCGACGGCGCGTCGCTTCGCAATGGATCCTGGCCGCGCCGGTCTCTCCTCCCATCCGCAGCGTGGACGATGCTACGGAGCGCGCCCGGGCGGCGGAAATCGGGATTTCTTATCACCGTCAGTGGCGACGGCGATTTGTGCGGCGCACGATCGGCAGCAGATGTCTCCCGTAGGAGCGGCGTCAGCCGCGATGGCGCTCTCCCTTTAAATCCCCGCGCATGGATGCGCGGCTTCTGCTGAGGGATCTGCAGGAAAGCCCCCATCGCGGCTGAAGCCGCTCCTACATCCATGGGCCATCACGTTCCCGGCTTGGCGGTATCGTTCGAATCGATTTGTCCCACTCACCCGCCGCTTCCAGTATCCGGACAGCGCAGCCGCATCGCCGGTCGCCACTCCATCTTCCGTTTCGCCTGGGAGGGCGTTACACCATGGCAATTCCAATCGACACGCCGGCCCGCAAGGCGGGGACCGCCACCGGCCTGTCCCTCATCCTGCCCGTGGCGCTGTCCACGATGGGCGCGGTACTGCTGGCGCCGATCGTGCCGAAGCTGTTCGAACAGTTCCACGACGTGCCCAACGCCAACTACTGGGTGCCGGCGCTGCTGTCGGTGCCGGCGCTGTGCATCGCACTGTTCTCGCCGCTGGTCGGCGCGCTCGCCGATCGCGTCGGCCGCCGCCGGCTGCTGATCGCCTCGATGATCGTGTATTCGTTCTGCGGCATGGCGCCGCTGGTGCTGGACAACTTCAACGCGTTGTTCGCCAGCCGCATCGGCGTCGGCATCTGCGAAGCCGTGGTGATGACCTGCAGTACCGCACTGATCGGCGATTGCTTCGCTCCGGCCGAACGCGACCGCTGGCTAGGCAGCCAGGCCGCCACGGCCTCGATCACCGCGTTCTGCATGTTTCCGCTGGCCGGCAAGCTGGGTGACCTGTGGGGCTGGCGCGGGCCGTTCCTGATCTACGGCAGTGGCTTGCTGTTCCTGATCGGCGTGCTGCTGTTCACCCGCGAGCCCAAGCGCAGCGAAGCCTTCGGCCTGGACGAATCGTTCGTCGCCAGCAACCCATCCGGCGCGTTCCCCTGGCGTCACATGCTGACCGTGTGCGTGATCACCGTGGTCGGCGGCGTGATGTTCTACATCCTGCAGTTCCAGATGGCCTCGGCGATGAAAGCGCTGGGCGTGAGCAACGCCACCAACACCGGCCTGCTGATCTCGATCGCCAGCCTGGGCGTGCCGGTCGGTGCGATCGGCTTTGGCTACATCAAGCGCTGGCTCAGCATCCGCTCGCTGCTGCTGATCGAGTTCACGATGATGGCGATCGGCTTCTACGGCATGTGCAAGGCGAGCAGCCCGCTGGTGTTCATCGTGCCCGGCATCATCAACCAGATCGGCGCCGGCCTGATGCTGCCGACCCTGCTGACCTGGGGCATGCAACCACTGACCTTCGAAAACCGCGCGCGCGGCACCGGTATCTGGCAGGGCACCTTCGCCGTGGCGCAGTTCCTGAGCACGCTGGCGTTCTCGTTCGTGATGGCGCGGGTCAGCGACCTGCAGGCCGCGTTCGGCGTGTTTGCCGCGGTGGCGGCGGTCAGCGTGGTGATGCTGCTGGTGTTCTCGCGCTTCATCACCAGCCGCTTCGATGGCGGCAAGATGGTGCAGCTGGGGCACTGAGCACCCATTTCGTTCCAGGATCCGATCCGGCGACGGCCTGATGCCATCGGATCGGATCGCTTGGCCGCCCTCACCGGCGGCCATGTTCATTATCAGGAGAGCTTCATGTTCGAACCCTTCCCCGGCAACTACGTCTGGAACCTGCAGACCAACCTGGCGCTGGTGTGCGGCGGCAACCACGGCGAGATCGACATCGCCAACCGCCCGATCGTCGAGGCCGCCAAGGCCGGTGGAGATGCCGGCACCGCGAAGTTGTTCGACAGCTGGATCGCGGTCGCCGACCAGGTCGCACGCAACGCCGAGGCCGACGAAGCCGCCGGTTACCTGCTGTCAGCCGGCACCAAGTATCTGCGCGCCTCCGGCTACTACCTCTCGGCCGAGCGCATGCAGAGCCGCGACTACGCGCCGCGTTGGGCCGCCTATGACCGCGGTCTGGCGCTGTATCGCAAGGGCGTGGCGTTGCGCGGCCTGCACGTGGATTTCGTCGAGATCCCGTATGGCGACACCAGCTATCCGGCGATCTTCGTCCACGACGGCTCCGGCACACCGCGTCCGGCGCTGGTGTCGTGCAACGGACTGGATTCGATGAAGGAGCAGGTCAACATGGCCGGCCACGGCGCGTCCAACCTCGAACGCGGCATCAACACCTTGTTCGTCGATCAACCCGGCACTGGCGAAGCATTACGCAAACGCGGACTGACCGCCGTCCACGACGCCGAACGCTGGGGCACCCCGGCTTTGGAATATCTACTGACCCGTGTCGACGTAATTCCCGACAAGATCGGCATGTTCGGCCTCTCGCTCGGCGGCTACTACGCCCCGCGCATAGCCGCCAACGAACCCCGTTACGCCCTGTGCGCAGTGATGGGCGCCAACCACGTCTGGGGCCAGCGCCAGAAAGAACGCCTGGAACGCGAAGGCGAGAACCCTGTGCCGCACTACTGGGACCACGTGCTGTGGGTATGGGGCAAACCGACCATCGACGCGTTCATGGCCTACATGCCCAACGTCACCCTCGACGGCCAGATCGAAAAACTGCACATGCCCTTCCTCGTCACCCACGGCGAAGGCGACCGCCAGATCCCGGTAGCGAACGCCTACCGCTCCTACGAACAGGCCGTGAACTCGACCAAGCGCCACCTGCGCGTATTCACGACGCAGGATTTCGAAATCGAACACTGCGGCGCCGACAACGGCACCGTCATGCGTGACTACATCGCCGATTGGTGCGCGGAGACGTTTGCAGAGTTGTGAGTGATGCCGACAGTGACCAAGACGAACGAAGTTTGCCGTTGCCGTTGCTCGTGATTTTGACTTTGCTTCTTGGCTTTTGACTTTCCCGGGGCCCCCATCCGCAGCGACGGAGCCAGCGGGAAAAACCCCGCAGGGGCGACGTGCATGGATGCACGTCGTTTTCTGCCGCGGCATGGATGCCGCGTCAGAAAATCCCGCTGGCGCAGTGGACCCGTAGCGCAGCGGAGGGCGCGAGGACTGGGGCGTGTTTCTTTGGGTTACGTTTCTTTGCACGAGCAAAGAAAGGTGACTCGCTCCGAAGGAGCGAAAGCCTTGGCTGTTGCTGTTGCCTTTGCCGTCACTGCAACGTCAAACCCAACAAGCAACGTCCATGGATCCCCGCGTTCGCGGGGCTGACGGTAGGAAGACTGTGCGGAAGTCACTGGATCCCCGCTTTCGCGAGGATGACGGTAGGAAGACTGCGCGAAAGTCACTGGATCCCCGCCTGCGCGGGGATGACGATAGGAAAATTGCGCGGAAGGCACTGGGTCCCCGCCTGCACGGGGACGACGACGGAAGGATGGCCGGGAAGGCGCTGACTCTCCGCTTTCGCGGAGAAGACGGTAGCGATATTACGAAAACAACACCTACCCCCAGCAGCACCCCACCCACAAAACCTACGTCCGCGCCACCCGCACCCCACGCAACGGCACCACCTGCGCCCGCGCAACCTCCTGCGCCGGCACCGGAAACCCCACCGGAAACACCGACTCCAACGAAGGCATGTTCTGCGCCATCGAAATGATCCGCTCGCGCACCCACTGATTGCCCGGATCCAGATCGCGGTAGCGATGCCACTGCAGCACCTCCACCAACCTCGGCATCTCGAACAGCGGCCGCACCAGCCGGATCGGCATGGTCTTGAGGAAGCTCCCCGCCATGCGCGCATGCAACGTCGCCACCCGTCGGGTGCCGATCACCAGCTGCGGCAACAGATGGAAGGAATTGGTGGTCACCTCGACCCGACGCGCAGTCTCGCCATGCCGGCGCGCACTCCAGGACTCGAACATCGGCAGGCCGTGACTGCCGCTCTGGAAAGTGACATGCCCACTCGCCAGATACTGCTCCAGCGTGATGGTGTCACCGATGTCGGGGTTCTCCTCGGCCACCGCGACGACATAGGAATCCTCGAACAAGGTCTCGCGCGACTGCGTGGTCGAGGCCAGCGATTCGGGATGGATGATGAAATCCACCTCGCCGCTCTCCAGCTCGCTCGGCGCCAGCTCGCTCGGCGGACGGAACTTCCAGGTGATGCCCGGTGCCTCCAGGTGTACCCGCCGCAGCACGTCGCACAGGAACACCGCCGATACATAGTCGGAAGCCACGAAGGTGAAGTGCCGGCTCATCGCCGCCGGATCGAACTCCGGGCGCGTGGCGATGGTCGCGTCGATCCGCAGCAGCACGTCGTTGACCGGCTCGATCAAGCTCTCGGCCAGCGGGGTCAGTTCCATCTTGCGTCCGACCTGCACGATCAGCGGGTCGTCGAAGTAATCACGCAGCCGCGCCAGGATCCCGCTCATCGCCGACTGGGTCACGTGCAGCGCCTCGCCGGCGCGGGTCACGTTCTTCTTCTCCAGCAGCACCTTCAACGCGGAGAGCAGATTCAGGTCCAACTTCTGGTAACGCATGGCGACACCTCTTGCGGACTGCATTCCCCGGAACGGGGTGGCCGGAGTCTATCCCTGGCGACTGCGACCAACATCTTGCGGCACAGCATGGTCGATCGTGATGCCCGGCATTGAAAGGTTCGATTTCCGCCGCGCCACGCTGCTGACCAAGATGGACCCGTGCCTCGCCGACCGGAGCTGGCGCGCCGCACTGGCGGTCGCGCCGGGCGCGTGCGGCCGGCGCCTTCCCACGTCTCTTCCGGAACTCCATGAACCTGCTCATCACCGGCGCGAACGGATTCATCGGCCAGGCCCTGGTCCGCCGGCTGCTGGAAGCCACCGATCCACAGCCCACCCGCCTGACCCTGCTCGATCTGCACATCGGCGAACACGCCGATCCCCGGGTCGTGGCGATCGCCGGCGACATCGCCGATCCGCAGGTGCTCGAACGCGCATTCATCGAACCGGTGGACGCGATATTTCACCTGGCCAGCATTCCGGGCGGCATGGCCGAGCGCGATTACGCGCTGGGCTACCGCGTCAACATCGATGCCACCGCCGCGCTGCTGCACCGGGCCGGCGTGCAGGGCAACACGCCGACCTTCGTGTTCGCCAGTTCGATCGCCGCACTCGGCGCACCGTTGCCCGATTCCGTCGACGACACCACGCCACTGCGACCGGGCATGAGCTACGGCGCGCACAAACAGATCGGCGAGATCCTGCTGCAGGACCTCAGCCGGCGCGGGCTGGTCGATGGCCGTGCAGTGCGTCTGCCCGGGATCGTGATGCGCCCACCCGCGCGCACCGGTCAGCTGTCCGCCTTCATGAGCGACCTGATTCGCGAGACCGCCGCCGGCCGCGCCTATACCTGCCCGGTGTCGGCGCAGGCCACGCTGTGGCTGATGTCGGTGGAGCGCATCGTCGACAACCTGCTGCACGCCGCACGCATGCCGTCACCCGGCGCCACGCGCGCGTGGACGCTGCCGGCGCTGCACGTGTCGATCGCCGAACTGATCGCCGCGGTCGGCCAGCATCGTGGCCTCGATACCGCCGCACTGGTGCGCTTCCAGCCTGACCCCACCCTGGAACAGGCGTTCGGCGCGTATCCCCCGCTTTCGACCCCCGCCGCCGACGCGCTCGGCTTCCGTCACGACGGTGACGCCGTTGCACTCGTACGTCGCGCCCTCGCCGCAGATCTGGAGAGAGACCCGCATGCTTGATATCAGCTATACCGCCGAGCGCAACCCGTTGCTCGGCTGGAGCGTGGACCGCTCCCGGATCCGCAACGTCGGCGTCGATCTGCAACGGCCCGAGTGCATCCTGGCCGAGCCGGATGGCACCTTGTGGACTGCCGACGCGCGCGGCGGCGTGGTGCGGATCGCCGCGGATGGCAGCCAACAGCTGATCACTCAGGCCAATGCGGTCAACAACGGCACCACCGAGGATCTGATCCTCGGCGCCAACCTGCCCAACGGCATCGCCTTCGATCGCAACGGCGACATCCTGATCGCCAACTTCGGCACCGATGCGATCGAGCTGATGACCCGCGACGGGCAGTCGCGCACGCTGCACGACCGGATCGACGGCCAGCCGCTCGGCAAGACCAACTTCGTGCTGACCGACTCGCGCGGGCGCATCTGGTTCACCGTCACCACGCGGGTGAAGCCGTGGAATCGCTCGATCAACGAGAAGACCGCCGATGGCTACGTCGGTCTGATCGACGAACACGGCATCCGCATCGTCGCCGATGGTTTCGTCGGCACCAACGAGATCCGCCTCGATGCCAAGGAAGAGTGGTTGTACGTGGTCGAATCCAACGCACGCCGGATCTCGCGCCTGCGCGTGCAGCCCGATGGCAGTCTGCGTGATCGCGAGGTCTACGGGCCGTCCGACCTCGGTGGTACGCCCGACGGCTTCGCCTTCGACGCCTACGGCAATCTGTGGATCACGCTGATCCTGGCCGAGCGCCTGATCGCCCTCACGCCCGAAGGCGAAGTGCTGACCTTGCTCGACGACGGCAAGCCCGAGCAGGTCGCCATCTATGACCGCCACTTCGCCGCCGGCACGGTGACCCCGGATCTGATGGACGCCACCGCCGGCAGCCTCGCGCCGTTGATGGCGAGCCTGACCTTCGGCGGCCCGGATCTGAAAACCGTCTACCTGGGCAGCCTGAAAGGCACCACGCTGCCGAGTTTCCGCTCGCCGGTGGCCGGGCTGGCGCTGCCGCACTGGCATAGCGGGAGCAGCGCGCGGTGATCCTGGAAATCGCCGTGTTCGACATCGTGCCCGGCCAGGAAGCGGGCTTCGAGCAGGCCTTCGCGCAAGCGCGCGAGGTCATCGCCCAGGCGAGCGGCTATCTCGGTCACGAACTGCTGCGTTCGCACGAACAGCCTTCGCAGTACGTGCTGCTGGTGCGCTGGCAGCGGGTCGAGGACCACACCGAGGGCTTCCGCGGCTCGGCGCTGTTCACGCAGTGGCGTGCCCTGCTGCAAGCGTACTTCCAGCACTCGCCCGAAGTGAGCCACTACCTTCCGCGCGCCGGCAACGACTGAGCCGCGCTTTGCATTCCCCTAGATCGCAACAGGAACCGCCGCCATGATCCGCCATCTCAAGCAAGGCAAGCCGGCCGAAGCCAAGGCCGAACTCAACGCGCAGGTGCGCGACACCGTCGAGAAGATCATCACCGACATCGAAGCACGCGGCGAAGCCGCGGTGCGTGAGTACTCGGAGAAGTTCGACAAGTGGAATCCGCCGTCGCTGCGGCTGTCGCCGGAGGAGATCCAGGCCTGTATCGACAGCCTGCCGGCGCAGGCGATCGAGGACATCAAGTTCGCGCAGGCACAGATCCGCCGCTTCGCGCAGGTGCAGTTGCTGTCGCTGCGCGATGTCGAGGTCGAGACGCTGCCTGGCGTGGTGCTCGGCCACAAGAACATCCCGGTCAACTCGGTCGGCTGCTACATCCCCGGCGGCAAGTACCCGTTGCTGGCCTCGGCGCACATGAGCGTGCTCACCGCCAAGGTCGCCGGGGTCAAGCGCGTGATCGCCTGCGCACCGCCATTCGATGGCAAACCGTCGCCGGAGATCATCGCCGCGATGGCGCTGGCCGGCGCCGACGAGATCTACGTGATGGGCGGCGTGCAGGGCGTGGCGGCGATGGCGCTGGGCACCGAGCACATCGCCCCGGTCGACATGATCGTCGGCCCCGGCAACGCCTATGTCGCCGAGGCCAAGCGCCAGTTGTTCGGCCGCGTCGGCATCGACCTGTTCGCCGGCCCGACCGAGACCATGGTGATCTGTGACGACACCGTCGACGCCGAACTGGTCGCAGTCGATCTGCTCGGCCAGGCCGAACACGGCCCGACCTCACCGGCCTACTGCATCACCACCAGCAAGAAGATCGCCGAGGAACTGCCGGCACAGATCGAAAAGGTACTGGCGCGCCTGGATACCGCCCCGATCGCCAGTGTGTCCTGGCGCGACTACGGCGAGATCATCCTGTGCGACACCGACGAGGAAATGCTGGCCGAATCCGAACGGCTGTGTTCCGAACACGTGCAGGTGATGACCCGCGATCCGGAGTGGTTCCTGCAACGCATGACCAACTACGGCGGCCTGTTCCTCGGTCATCGTACCAACGTCTCCTATGGCGACAAGGTGATCGGCACCAACCACACCCTGCCGACGATGGGCGCCGGCCGTTACACCGGCGGCTTGTGGGTCGGCAAGTTCATCAAGACCCACACCTACCAGCGCATCCTCACCGACGCCGCCAGCGTGGCGATCGGCGAGGTCTGTTCGCGGCTGTGTGCGCTCGAGCATTTCTCCGGGCACAAGGAGCAGGCCGACATCCGCGTGCGCCGGCTCGGCAAGCAAGCACATGCCGCCTGAGCGCGCCAACGACGAAGCACCGGTTGCCGTCGTCACCGGCGGCGCCGGCGGACTGGGCGCGGCGATCTGCCACGCCCTGGCCGATGCCGGCTTCCGCCTGGTGGTCGCCTATCGCAGCTCGGAAAGCGCAGCGCAGGCACTGGCCGCCGTGCTGCCCGGCGCAGGTCACCGCGCCCTGCAGGCCTCGGTAACCGATTCCGAATCACTGCATGCACTGGCCGCACAACTCGACCGCTGCGATGTGCTGGTCAACTGCGCCGGCACCACCCGCTTCGTCGCGCATGCCGACCTGGATGCGCTGGACGACGCACTGATCGACGAGATCCTGACCACCAACGTACGCGGCGCGATCGCCGCGACCCGCGCACTGCTACCGAAGCTGCGTGCCAGCACACACCCCGGCGGCGGCGTGGTGATCAACATCAGCTCGATCGCCGCCCGCACCGGCATGGGCAGCAACATCGCCTACTGCGCCTCCAAGGCCGCGCTAGATAACCTAACCCTGTCACTGGCACGCGCGCTTGCACCGCAGATACGCGTACTGTCGGTTGCACCGGGGCTGGTCGATACCGAGTTCGTCAAATCCCTCGACGTAGCCTGGCGCGATCGCCAGAGCAGCGCGACCCCGCTGGGCCGCCTCGCCGCACCTGAGGAAATCGGTCGTGCTGTAGTGGTCGCCGTACGTGACCTGACTTTTTCCACCGGCTGTGTGATCCCGGTGGATGGTGGCCGGCCACTCGGCTAGGACATAGACACTAACGATCAAGCCGTTTTTGATTTTTGCTGTTGCTGTTGCTGTTGCTGCTTCTTTTCGCCTTTGCTTCTTCCTTAGCTGTGGCTAGTGCTTTTGCTGTGGATTCTGCTTGTGCTGTTGCTCCTGCCCTTCTGCTTTTCCGGGGCCCCCATCCGCAGCGACGGAGCCGGCGGGCAAAAACCCCGCAGGGGCGACGTGCATGGATGCACGTCGTTTTCTGTCGCGACAGGACGTCGCGTCAGAAAATTCCCGCTGGCGGAGTGCACCCGAAGGGCACGAGGACTGGGGCGTGCTTTCTTTTGGTTACTTTTCTTTGCACGAGCAAAGAAAAGTAACTCGCGCTCCGAAGGAGCACGAAAGCCTTTGCAGTTGCTTCCCAAGAAACCTCAAAACCCAAAGCGGCTTCCCCACCCTTCGGCCACCTTCTCCCGCGAGCAGAAGAAGGGAATCACCCGCACCAAGAGACACCACTCATGAAACTAGCCACCCTCCACAACGGCACCCGCGACGGCCGCCTGGTCATAGTCTCCCGCGACCTCCACCACGCCATCGACGCCGCCCCCATCGCCGCCACCCTGCGCGAAGCACTGGAAAACTGGACCACCGTCGAACCCGCCCTACGCCAACTCGCAGCAACACTGGAAAACGGCCGCGCCAGCGGAAGCTTCACCTTCGACCCCAGCCAAGCCATGGCGCCGCTACCACGCAGCCACCAGTTCGTAGACGCCTCCGCCTTCCTCAACCACGGCAACATCATGGAACGCGCCTACAACCTGTCAGTGAAAAAGACCCCCGGCATCCCGATCCTGGTACCGCGCCAGGGCGACGACTTCCGCGGCCCACGCGACGACTACGAATTCCCCACCGTCGACGACCAATGCGACTTCGAAGGCGAATTCGCCGTGATCACCGACGACGTGCCGATGGGCGCTACTCCTGCACAAGCGCAATCGCACATCCGGCTGGTGACGATCATCAATGACGTCAGCATGCGCAAGCACCTGTTCCGCGAGATCCAGATGGGCTTCGGCCTGGTCCAGGCCAAGCCGGCGACGATCTTCGCGCCGGTCGCGGTGACACCCGACGAACTCGGCGATGCCTGGCACGACGGCCGCGTCGCGCTGGACATGCGTGTATCCCGCAACGGCGAACCGTTCGGCCACCCGAACGGACGCGAGATGGACTGGAGCTTCGGCGAGATCCTCTCGCACATCGCCTACAACCGCCGCCTCGGCGCCGGCTTCGTGCTCGGCTCCGGCACCGTTTCCAATCGCGACTACGCCCACGTCGGCTCCGCCTGCCTGGCCGAACGGCGCGCGATCGAGTTTCTGGAACAAGGCGCCTCGACCACCGACTTCATCCAGTTCAACGAATCGCTGCGCTTCGAGGTGCTGGACGAGCGCGGCGCCTCGGTGTTCGGCGCGATTGACGTGCGTTTTGTGCCGACCGCGCCAGCACATGTCTAGACGGCGCGCAAAAAGCTACTACCGTCATTCCCGCGAAGCGCTTTTCAGCAGCCGAATGGCTGATCAAGCGGGAATGACGAGCAAGAGCGCCCTGCCCATGCCCTCCCTTGCACACCATCACCCACTGAGCCAGCATCGCGCACCGTCTTCACCCAAGTCGGCACACACCACGCCGAGGACCGTTGAACCATGTCCACCACCATGATCGACCCCGCATCGCCGCTGCCGATCCTCAAGCACCATCACGGCGCGATGAGCGTGCCCGACCTGGACGCGGCGATCGCCTGGTACGCGCGCGTGCTCGGCTTCGAACTCGAAAAACGCTTCCCGATTCCGGCGATTCCGGCGGAAGTCGCAATGTTGCGTCGGGAACAGTTACGTATCGAACTATTCGAAGTACCCGGCGCGCAGCCGCTTCCCGATGAGCGCCGCGAGCCCAATTCGGACAACCGTACCCACGGAAACAAGCACATTGCCTTCGCCGTGCCCGATGTCGATGCCGCCGCCGAGCACCTGCGCGCGCAGCAGGTCGACATCGTGTGGGTGAAACGATTCCCGTGGGGTGCGAATATATTCCTGCGCGACATAGCAGGTAACCTGATCGAACTCGTCGAAGAGCCTTCGCTCTGGACCTGAGCCGCATCCCTTTCCCACACTTCGATTCTTCAATGTCTTCTGTCCCCACCTCATCCGCTTCCCGCACCACGCCCGACCAGCGCCAGGCCGCGCTCGACTATCACGAATTTTCCCGCCCGGGAAAGATCGAGATCCGCGTCACCAAACGCGTCGCCACCCAGGAAGATCTCGCCCTGGCCTATTCGCCCGGCGTCGGTTACGCCTGCGAGGCGATCGTCGATGATCCCGGCCGCGCGCATGCGCTGACCGCGCGCGGCAACCTCGTCGGCGTGATCACCAACGGCACCGCAGTGCTCGGCCTGGGCAACATCGGCCCGCTTGCCGGCAAACCGGTGATGGAAGGCAAGAGCGTGCTGTTCAAGCGCTTTGCCGGCGTGGATGCGTTCGACATCGAACTCGACGCGAACGATCCGGACAAGCTGATCGAGATCGTCGCGGCGATGGAGCCGACCTTCGGCGGCATCAACCTGGAAGACATCAAGGCGCCGGAGTGCTTCGCGATCGAGCGTACACTGCGTGAGCGCATGAAGATCCCGGTGTTCCACGATGACCAGCACGGCACCGCGATCGTGGTCGGCGCCGCAGTGACCAACGCGCTGCACATCGTCGGCAAGTCCATCGAGAACGTCACCCTGGTGGTGTGCGGCATGGGCGCGGCGGGCGTGGCCTGCGTGGACATGCTGGTCTCGCTCGGCCTGAAGCGCAGCAACGTGCTGGCAGTGGATCGCTCCGGCGTCATCCACAGCGCGCGCACGAACCTGGACCCGAGCAAGGCGGCCTACGCCCGCGACACCGACAAGCGCTCGCTGGCCGATGCGCTGGAAGGCGCCGACATCTTCCTCGGCCTGTCCGGTCCGGGCACGGTGAGCCCGGAGATGCTGACCGCGATGGCGGCCTCGCCGATCATCCTGGCGCTGGCCAATCCGTATCCGGAAATCCTCCCGGACGACGCGCGCGCGGTGCGTCCGGACGCGCTGGTCGGCACCGGCCGCTCGGACTTCCCGAACCAGATCAACAACGTGCTGTGCTTCCCCTATCTGTTCCGCGGCGCGCTGGATGTCGGCGCGAGCCAGATCAACGAGGTGATGAAGATCGCCTGCGTGAATGCACTGGCGCGTCTGGCCCGCGATCACGTCGATGCGCAAGGCCGCAGCCTGTTCGGTCCGGATCGCCTGATCCCGCACCCGCTCGATGCGAACCTGCTGGTCGAACTGCCGGCAGCGGTGGCACAGGCCGCCATCGACAGCGGCGTGGCCACGCGTCCGCTGCACGATCTGGATCAGTACCGCGACCGGCTGCGCAACCTCGCCGAGTCGCTGGCTCGAGGCTGAGCGATATGATCAAGGGATCCCCGAAGTGCGGGGATCCCTGTCGCATGCATGCACCGGTCGTTACGGTTCCACCGCATATCCGGCAAAACGCCAGACACCGTCTTCGTCCAGCCTGAACGACACCAGTTCGCGTATCGGCGGCTTGCCGGCGAATTCCGTCAGGAACTGGGCCGATGCGTACAGGCCCGATGGCAATACCTTGCCATCTCCGGACTGGCGGCTTATCGAAAGCCAGTTGCGGCTGACGGTTTTTCCAAGCGCCTGGCGGGACTTGGTTATGCCGGCAATGAAGGCATCGCGCGGCACCGACCTCTTGGTGACGGCGGACGCTTCGTTCCATAACGGCACCAACTGCCCCGAATCCACGCTCATGACCACGCGCAAACCGGCATCACGGATGGCATTGGGTTCGATCGCTCCGGGAGCCGGACGATTGTTGGCGGGCGCCTGCTGCGCGGTCGCAGCGCCTGCTGCAAGCAACGACACGATCCCGATTGCGAAGAGACACTTTCTCATTGGAACACCTTTGTTGAATTCATCTTCCAGGCATCAGCGCGAGCAACACGGCGGAACCATCGCCCCCTGATGGACATCGGGTATTGGCCATCACCCTCTTTCTCCCCTTGGGCGGCCGGCATGATCATCATCGAAAGCCGGTGACGACCACCTCAACGCGGCGATTGGGTTGCAGGCACGCCACCAACTCATCGTGCGGCAGCGAATCGGGGCACTGCTTCACCGGTTCCGATTTCCCCACGCCATAGGCACTGAGACCTTCCGCCGCCACACCGCTCTGGATCATGAACTCCCGCACGGTCTGCGCACGACGCTGCGACAAGGCCTGATTATCGGCGTCGCTTCCTATCCGGTCGGTATGCCCGATCACCTGGATGACCGTATCCGGCGAACTTTTCAGCTCACTGGCGATGGCGGCCAGTTCGTTGCGTCCTTGCGGCAGGATGTCCTTCAGCTCCGAGCCCGCGAAAGCGAACAATGCATCGGCGGAAAGCTCGAAGCGCTTCGGCCCGGCGACGCGCGCGGCATCGGGCTTGAGCTGATCGGCACATCCGGCCGGCGCCCAATAGAACGTCTGGCCGTGGTAATCCTTGTCGAAGATCACCTTGTACTGGCAGGTGACGATCCTGTCGCCCTGGCGAAAGTGGAAGAGATAATCCCACTCGCGTGCAGCGAAGCCTTCGCGAAAATGCGGGCGACCGATCAGGTCGTACAGTTGGTCCCTGGTGACGCCCGGACCGATCCGGCGCAGGCTGTCCAGGCTCGGAAACGTACCTTCCTTCAGCACGATCCTGTCCAGAGACGGAAAGATCACCTCGTCCGCCTGCGCGTCCGGCGTGATGCCACGGCTCACGTGGCGCGTGCATGCCGTCAGCGTGCCCACCACGATCAGCACGCACAGCACAAACCGGGTGATTCGCACGGAGTTGTTGCTGGTGTTCATGCCTTGTCCCCTCTTCAATGTCGTCTGGTTATCGGCGTTGGTACTGGCCTGCCATCCCGGGGAACTACCATTGAATCCCGGCACCTACCGAGAAGCCCCAATCGCGCTCGGTGTTGCCGCTGGCCTGCGCCTTGTAGACATAGCGACCGTTGTCGGTGATGCCCGACAAACCGACAGCCATGCCGTATTCGCCCTGATATCCGCCGAAACCCATCGCCAACATGCTCTTGCCCGGCAAGTACGCCTGCGGCAGGCCGGCCATGGCCATCGCCGACGACGTCGCGGCGCGATAACCCCGTTCCATCGGCCGGAAACGGGAGTCGGTGTACTGATTGGCCTGGCTGATGGCCTGGTTCACGCCCGAACTCAACTGATTGACGTTGACCGCGTCGGTGCCCGCGATGCCTGGCGACACGCCGCTGATCGTGCGTCCCCCCACGTTCACCTCGCCGGTCGAAGTGCTGCTGCCCACGTAAGCCGCGTCGTAGTTGGTCTGCGCACCGACGGTCGTAGCCGAACCATTGCCGATGGCGACGCTGTTGGCATGCGTGGCCTGCGCGCCGGAACCCAATGCCGTGGAATCGGCCGCCGATGCATTGCTGTTGGCCCCGAGCGCCACGCTGTTGTTGCCAGCGGCGGTGGAACTCACGCCGCTGGCCACGGCATTCGTGCCGGTGGCGCCATCGTTGTTGTAGTTGCCGCCCTGCACGCCACCGTCGTTGACGCTGTAATAGTGCGTCGCCGTGGCGCTGACCTGGTTCTGCACCGCCTGCAACTGCGCGACATTGACCGCATCACTGCCTGCGGTGCCCGCGGCCACGCCGGTGATCTGGCGATACAGGCCACTGCCGGCGTCGCCGACACCGACCGCGCCGGAAGTGCTGGTGGTCGCCGCGATGGCAGCCGTCTGCGCGGCATTCGCACCTGCGGGCACATAGCCTGCGACGCCGGCTGCCGTGCTGGAGACCGAATTGGCACCCAGCGCGACACCGCCTTCCACCGTGGACTGCGCAGCCGCTCCCACCGCGACCGAACTTGCGCCGGTGGCATTGCTGTTGGCGCCCATCGCCACGCCGCCCTGGCCGCTGGCGGTCGCATTGACACCGGCCGCCATCGCATTCACGCCGCTGGCGCCATTGTTGTTGTAGTTGCCGCCCTGGACGCCGCCATCGTTGACGCTGTAGTAGTGGGAGGCGCTCGCGTTGACCGTGTTGCTCAGGTTCTCGATCGCCTGATTGGTCGCAAACAGCTGCGAACCGTTGACCGCATCCGTGCTGGTGGCCGAGATGCGGCCCGCCGCCACGTTGGTGATTGTGCGCTCGGCGCCCTGGGCGCCCACGCTCACGCTCCCGACCGGCGCGGTACCGGCAAAGTTGTAGGCCGCGCCGTTGATGATGACGCTCGATGTTCCCACCGCCGCAGCCGTCACCGCGTTCGCACCCAACGCCACGCTGTTGGCGTCGGCGGCCGTGGCCCCGAAGCCAAGCGCCACCGCGCCATCGCCGCTGGCGGACGTGTTCACGCCCGCCGCCAGCGAGTTGATCCCGGTGGCACCGTCGTTGTTGTAGTTCCCGCTCGCCACGCCACCATCGTTGATGCTGTAGTAGTGCGTTGCGGTGGCATCGACGACGTTGCTGAGATTTTCGATCGACTGGTTGGTCGCGAACAGCTGCGAGCCGTTGATGGCGTCGGTCGAGGTGCCCGAGATCCTGCCGGCCGCCACGTTGGTGAGAGTGCGTTCGGCACCCACCGCACCGACACTGATCGTGCTGCCCGGCGTGGTACCGGCAAAGCTGTAGGTCGTGCCGCCGATCACCACGCTCGACGTGCCAACCGCAGCCGCCGTCACCGATCCCGCGCCGAGGGCGACGCTGCCCGGCTCGTTGGCGATGCTGCCGGCGCCCAGCGCGACACCCTGGATGCCGTTGACAGTGGAGCCGGTACCGAGCGCGATCCCGTCGGCAAAATTGACCGTCGAATCCTGGCCGATCGCGATACCGCCCGGCGCCGTCATCTGCACGATGGCGCCGTTGCCCATGCCGATGCCGTTGTCGCCATTGACCGTCGTGCGCGGACCAATCGCCACCGACTCGGCACCGGCCGCCAGCGAATCCGCCGCCGTCGAGTTGGCGTGGAAGTACATCGTCGGCGTCACCGCGAACGAACTCAGCGAGCCCTTCAGCTGGCGCAGCGTCACTGCATCCTGGTCTTCGGTACCGTCGGCGACATTGGTGATCTGCCGATAGGAAGTGGCGTTGCCGACCGACACAGCACCCAGCAGGCTCTTGTCGGTGGTGTTGTACGGGATCAGCCCGGTGCCGGAGATGATGCCGCCCGACTGCGGCGCGAGCACACGATCGGACACCGAGCCCGCACCCAGCGCCACCGCACCACTCGTTGCCACGCTGGTGTCCGAGCCGATGGCGACGCCCTGCGCCGCCTGCGCGGCTGCGTTGTTGCCCACCGCAATCGCCTGTGCACCGGTGGAACTGGCCGCTACGCCGGCAGCCAGCGAGTTGGTCCCGGTCGCACCATCGTTGGCGTAGTTGTTGCCCTGCGTGCCACCGTCGTTGACACTGTAGTAATGCGTCAGTTGCCCTTCGACCGCGTCGAGCTGGCTGACGTTGACCACGTCGGTCGGATTCACGCCTGCTGCCACGTTGGTGATCGTCAGGTTGCCGGCATCGATACCCGTGGTGGTCACGCTCGGGCCGCCCGTGATGGTCAGTCCGTTGGTGTTCAGCACCGTGCCGCCGGCGGTCACGCTGTTCACGCTGATGTCGTTGGCCAGGTCGAAGGTCACATCGTTGCTCGTGGTGCTCTTCGACACGACCAGGTTGCCGTCGGTATTGCTCATGTCGACGCTGTTGCCGGTCGCGCTGTTGACGCCGACGCGGGTGGCATTGGTGCCGCTGGCGCTGACTGTCCAGCCTTGACCCAGTGTTCCGACCGCCTGGTTGGTCGCGAACAATTGCGATCCGTTGATGGCATCGGTCGAGCTGTTCGAAATCCTGCCTGCGGCCACGTTGGTGATCGTCCGTTCGGCGCCGACTGCACCCACGCTCACCGTCGAAGCCGGTGTCGTGCCCGCGAAGTTGTAGGTCGTACCGTTGAGGGTCGTGCTTGAAGTCGCGACCGCCGCCGCGGTCACCGAACCCGAGCCCAGCGCGACGCTTCCTGCGTCGTTGGCGGTCGCACCGGCACCCAGCGCGGTGGCCTGCGCGCCATTCGCGACGGTGTTGCTGCCTACCGCCACCGCCTGTGCGCCAGTGGAACTGGCCGCCACGCCCGCAGCAAGCGAGTTGACGCCGGTCGCGCCATCGTTGGCGTAGTTGCTGCCCTGCGTGCCACCGTCGTTGACGCTGTAGTAGTGCGTTGCACTCGCATCGACGACGTCGCTGAGATCCTCGATCGACTGGTTGGTCGCGAACAGTTGCGAACCATTGATCGCATCAGTCGAGCTGTTCGAAATCCTGCCGGCCGCCACGTTGGTGATCGTCCGTTCGGCACCGACTGCGCCCACGCTGACCGTTGAAGCCGGCGTCGTGCCCGCGAAAGCGTAAGTTGTGCCATTGATGGTTGTACTCGGCGTCGCGACTGCTGCCGCGGTCACCGAACCCGAGCCCAGCGCGACGCTCCCTGCGTCGTTGGCGGTCGCACCGGCACCCAGTGCGGTGGCCTGGGCGCCGTTCGCGATCGCGCTGTTACCCACTGCCACCGCTTGTGCACCGCTGGAACCAGCACCAACGCCCGCAGCGAGCGAATTGTTCCCGGTTGCACCATCGTTGGCATAGTTGCCGCCTTGCACACCGCCATCGTTGACGCTGTAGTAGTGCGTTGCACTCGCATCGACGACGTTGCTGAGATCCTCGATCGACTGGTTGGTCGCGAACAGTTGCGAACCATTGATCGCATCGGTCGAACTGTTCGAAATCCTGCCGGCGGCCACGTTGGTGATCGTCCGTTCGGCACCGACTGCACCCACACTCACCGTTGAAGCCGGCGTCGTTCCGGCGAAGTTGTAGGTCGTACCGTTGATGGTCGTGTTTGAAGTCGCGACCGCCGCCGCAGTCACCGAACCCGAGCCCAGCGCGACGCTTCCTGCGTCGCTGGCGGTCGCACCGGCGCCCAGGGCGGTGGCCTGCGCGCCATTCGCGACGGTGTTGCTGCCTACCGCCACCGCCTGGGCGCCAGTGGAACTGGCCGCCACGCCCGCAGCAAGCGAGTTGACGCCGGTCGCACCATCGTTGGCGTAGTTGCTGCCCTGCGTGCCACCGTCGTTGACGCTGTAGTAATGCGTCAGTTGCCCTTCGACCGCGTCGAGCTGGCTGACGTTGACCGCGTCGGTCGGGTTGGTACCCGCCGCCACGTTGGTGATCGTCAGGTTGCCTGCATCGATACCGGTGGTGGTCACGCTCGGGCCACCCGTGATGGTCAGGCCGTTGGTGTTCAGCACCGTGCCGCCCACGGTTACGCTGTTCACGCTGATGTCGTCGGCCAGATCGAAGGTCACATCGTTGCTCGTGGTGCTCTTCGATACGACCAGATTGCCGTCGGTATTGCTCATGTCGACGCTGTTGCCGGTCGTGCTGTTCACGCCGACATGGGTGGCGTTGGTGCCTGCAGCGCTTACCGTCCAACCACCACCCAGCGTTTCCACCGCCTGATTGGTCGCGAACAATTGCGATCCGTTGATCGCATCTGTCGAACCGTTCGAAATCCTGCCGGCGGCCACGTTGGTGATCGTCCGCTCGGCACCGCCTGCACCCACGCTGACCGTCGAAGCCGGTGTCGTTCCGGCGAAGTTGTAGGTCGTGCCATTGATCGTCGTACTCGGCGTCGCCACCGCTGCCGCAGTCACCGAACCCGAACCCAGTGCCACATCGCCGGCATTGTTGGCGACTGCGGTATCACCGAAGGCCAGCGCACCCGCCGCCAGCGCACTGCTGGTATTGCCGATCGCAACGCTGCCCTGCCCGACCACGGTGTTCTGGTAGCCGATACCCACCGCACCCTGCGCGGCGGTGCCGGCCGTGCCGACCGCCTGCCCACCGCCGCCGACCATGTTGGTATTGCCCATCGCCACCGAGCCATTGCCGGTGGCGGTGTTGTCCTTGCCGCTCGCCACCGCGCCATCGCCCGTGGCCGTGTTGGGATCACCGATCGCGACCGCACCATCGCCGCTGGCAACGTTGCCGGAGCCGAGTGCGACGGCCTTGCCGCCGGTCGCGGTCGATCCGTTGCCGATCGCAACCGCGTCCTCGGCGTCGGCGACGGTACTGGTGCCCATCGCGATCGCATTGGCCGCACTCGCTTTCGCGTTGTGACCGATCGACGTAGTGGCGTTGCTGGCGACGCCAATGCCTGCATTGGTGCCGATCGCGATGTTGTCGTCGCCCGTCACCAAGCTGCCCGCCGCCGCCTGGAGCGTGCCGTCGTAAGCAACCGTGCCGTCGCCGACGCCGAGTGCGACATTGCGCGTTCCGCTGGTCCCCGACCCCGCGCCCCTCATGACACCGGCGATGCCGCCACCAATGGCGGTGTTCTGGGCACCACTGACGACACCGCCGGCGGCGACGCCCAACGCGATGGAATTGGTATTGCCTGTGGTCGAACCAGCGCCCGCGCCCTGTCCGACCGCCACCGCCGCCTGGCCGACGCCCACGGCGCCCGATCCGAGTGCGAGCGTGTAATCCCCTTGTGCCTGGGCCAGATTGCCGACCGCGGCCGATGCCAGGCCGGTCGCCGCAGTCCCACGGCCCAGCGCCGTGGCATGGTCGGCGCTGGCATTGGCGCTGGTCCCGATCGCGACCGCATTGACGCCTGTCGCCTGGGCCTGGGCCGAGATCGCCACGGCATTGGTGGCGGTGGCATCGGTATCGGCGCCCAGCGTGATCGCGTTGACCGCGCCGGAGGTGCTGTTGCGGCCGATCGCAATGGCGCTCTGGTCGGTCGAAGCCGCACTCGGCCCCACGGCGACGGCATCCGTTGCGGTCGCCTGACTCAGGCGGCCGACCGCAACGGCGTATTGCTGGGAAGCAGTCACATCCGTGCCGATGGCGATGGAGCCCAGCCCCGTGGCACCGCTCCCGGTCACGGTGCGCGAACCCAGATAGACCGAGTTCAACTGGGATGCGATCGACTGGAAGCCGATGGCGACGGCATTCTGGGCGCCCGCGCTGGCACGGGTACCTTGCGCGATGGCATCCAGCACGCTCGCACTGGCCAGGTTGCCGAGCGCGATGGTGCGCAGCGCACCCGCACTGGCCGACGTGCCGATGGCCAGCGAATCCACACCGGCGGCGGTCGCCGAGCGACCACCGGCGAAGGCGCGGTCGCCGCTGGCCGCGGCGTTGCCGACCGCCGTGGAATTTGCGCCGGTAGCCGTGCTGAAAGTACCCAAGGCGACGGATCCGGCACCGGTGGCCTGGGTGGCCGCACCAAGCGCGACCGCGTTGGTGCTGTTGGCAACCGCCTGGGTGCCGATGGCCACGGCGCTGGCCCCGCCGGCGGTCACGTCCTGGCCGACGGCAATGGCGCTGTCGGCCAGCGCGCCTGTGCCGCCGAGGCTGCGTGCGCCCACATAGACGGAGTTGGTGCCCGTGGTATACGCCTGGAAACCCACGGAGACGGCGTTCTGCCCAGCGCTATAGGAGGCATAGCCCACTGCGACGCCACCCAGAAGATCGGCACGTGCATTGCCGCCCAGCGCGGTGGCGCCGAGACCGGATGCCGTGGAATTGAAGCCCATGCACGAGGTGGCGCTGTTGTAGAAGTTGTAGGGCGACGCATTGCAGTTCACCGTCTGCGCCTGCGCCGACGAGGCCCACCCCATCCAGACCGCCGCCAGCAGCGGCACCGTGAGCAGCGCGCGCAAGGCCTTGTTTCCGCGTCCCGCTGTCTTGCCGCGAGGCGAGGCCAACTCGGAAACGACCACAAGCTGGTTGAGAGAGCGGCTCCATACGACGTTGTAGATTCTGTTCATCGCGTATTCCCTCGATGGCGAGCAGGCAGTGGTCTTCAGAACGAAAGCGACAAGGCGCTGCATGTGACCCTTCGATGACACGCCGCCGCCATGGCCGGCGCGGCGCGCATCAAGCGGTGCTTGAGTGCGTGCTGGATGGGCAGATCGACCCCGAGTGTCGTGGCCTGGGTGATCGCGTCGCCCGCATGCGAGCGGCATGAACGGATCGCATCTCGAAACGATCGAGCGTCACAAGTACGTGGGGCGTGGGTGACGATGCCTGCAGGTACGCCGGCCCGGCGCATCGATACCTGCAACGCCCGCGATAGCAGGAACGGGAAGGCGGAATGTCCAATCCGCGCCGACGAATCACCGCTGCGTTCTTCAATCAAATGCTTCATGCATTGCCCATCCCGGTGGCGGTCCGAAGCGCGCAGTTCCGTTGTCTGTAGCCGCGCACCTGATCATGCGTGGCGAACACTAGCGATCGGTTTGGGCGATTACACGCACGGTTGCTCACGAAGAATTTCGTGCAATCCCCTTGTCACGATCCATCGCGGTGACCGGTCACCCGCCGTCCAACCAGGTCACCTCATCGGCCACGGCGCGTTGGCGCGTGCCGGGTACTCGATACGGAGACCGTCCATGACAAGACCTGCCTCCGGGCCGGCACGAAGCGATACGCGCGCGAAGTCCTTGCATGCTCACCAACGGTGAGGTTTCGATGGGAGAGATCGTGCGATTTGCTTGATCGGCATCCGGAAAAAAAGCGATGGACTTTGCTGTTTCCTGTCGATGCAACAAATCTTCCCGCTCGTGTGTCGAACCGTGGTGCTACTGTGGCCGCCGGTGGCAAATCAGTGCAGGGGACTGCATGCCACTCCGGTTCGCAGGGCGTGCAGGCGCCAACCGGGAACGTTCGACCGCCGTCCAATGACACGCGACTGTTTCCGTGTCGTCCCCCTCCCCTGTGTCAGCCACATCGATGACCGTCCACGAACCGCCCCTGTCGTCCTGGCATGGCTTCCTCGGCTGGGTGAAGCGCGTACCCACCCACACCCCGCGCGACAGACACAACGCCTTGACGCTGCAGGCGCTGCTGGCCGTCATCGCCCTGACCACGCTGATCATGGCGATCGCCTCCTGCGCGACATCGGCAGGCATGACGGGCGTCATCGAGAACGGATCGACGCTGGTCGTGAGCGCCTACGCCTGCTCGTGCCTCTATCTGCTGCGCAGCGGATTGTTCCGGCTGTCGGCGGGCCTCACCGTTGCCGGCGGTCTGGTCTTGATGGGCATCAGCTATCACGCCTATGGATTGCGGGCGCAATCCGGGTTGCAGATCACCCATCTGCTTCCTCTTCTGTTTGCGGGATTGCTGCTGGGCAGAGCGGCAGCATGGTGGACGGCCCTGATCAACGTGGCGGTGCTGGCCATCGGCACGCACACGGATCTGCAGCTCGCCACCGATTCCAGCCAGGCTTCGGAAGCGCTGACCACCCTGCTCCTGGCCTGCATGAATTTCCTGGTCCTGGTGACGATCCTGGACCGCCTGATCCTGTCCTCGCAACGGGCCATCCATCGCAGCGAAGCACTGAGTGCGGCCTGCCTGGAACTCGAGCGGCAGGTGGAGGAGAAGGAGCGCGCCTACGAGCGTCTCGTGCAGACGCAGAAAATGGAAACCATCGGCCGGCTCTCGACCGGCATCGCCCACGATTTCAATGCCATCCTCAGCGTGATCCTCGGCCACGCCACCTCGGTGGACCTGCGCGGCGGTTCCATCGATGGCGTTCTTCCCGGAATCCGTCAGGCGGCGCGGCGCGGCGCCACGCTCACCCGGCGCCTGCTCAGCTTCAGCCGCACGCATACCCCCCAGATATCCACGTTCGATCTCGCCGAAGCCATCGACGAGGTGCGCCCGCTGATACAGCCGATGTTCCCGCACGGGATCGAGGTCGCGCTGGATACGTCCGCGTCCGGCCTGCTGGTCAGGGCCGATCGCGACGAACTGGTGCTGGCGTTGCTGAACATCGCCAGCAACGCCAGCGATGCGATGCCGCACGGCGGTCGATTCCGGCTGTCCATCGAACCCGATGCGGACTGTGCCGTCCTCGCGCTGGAAGACACCGGCACCGGCATGGAACCGGATGTGCTTGCACGCCTGTTCGAGCCGTTCTTCACCACCAAGCCCAAAGACAAGGGGACCGGCATCGGCATGGCCACCGTGCAGCGCTTCGTCACCGATCACGGTGGCCAGATACGGGTAGACAGTGCGCCCGGCCAGGGCACGCGCATCCACATCCGACTGCCGTTGGTCGTGCCCGGCAACGAGGACGACGCCAATTTCAAGATGGCCCAGCCACTGCTGTTCGCCGAGCCGACCGACACCGGAGAACGTGTCGCCAACGCCTGACCGCGCTAGGGCGCTCTCGGATCGATGGCCCCCTCGTAGGAGCGGCGTCAGCCGCGATGGGACTTCCAGGCAGGGCTCGATCGCGGCTGGCGCCGCTCCTGCGACCCATCACGTTTGCTATAGAAATCCCCCGGTCAGAACGCTCAATCTGAAGCTCCTCCGCGCCGTAGGCCCATCTGGCCCGCGCCGAACTGCGTAGCGCCGACCAGCGCCAGCAGACTCAATGAGGTCACCAGGACCAGCACCCAGGGCCGCAGATACCACGGTCGCGGATTGACGATCTTCAGATCGGCCGAAACCGGAGACCACGTTCCGCCCTGGATGCGCGCCTGCACTTCGAACACGTGCTCTCCCCAGGGGATCGACGGATACAGGATGCTGCGGTTCTGCCCCGCCTCCACCCACGCTTGATCGAACCCGAGCAGGCGAAAGCGGAACCGGGTGTCCCGGGGCCGGCTCAGGTTGATGGCGGTGTAGTAGATCTCCAGATTCCGCGCCGATGGCTCCAGCACCAGCGATGATCCGGCGATCTCCTGCTTGCGCCCTGCCACCACCACCTCTTCGATATGAGGCCGAAGCGGAACCGGCGGGACTTCGGGCACATCAGCGGGATCGACGACCGCAAACCCCTCCACCAGCGAGAACCACAGCCGGCCGCGCGTATCGCGATGGCAAGGGCTCGAATGGCCTCCGTTGATTTCGGCCGGAATCAGCCCGTCGCTTGCCGCATAGCCGATCGACTCGATCTCGCTCGTGGCCTGCCGCGGCTTCGGCAACAGGCTGACGCCGCGATTGCCTCCCAGCCACAAACGCCCCCTGGCATCCGGCAGGATGCACGACACCGTATCGTCGAACAGGCCGTTGTGGCTGTCGTAGCGATACACCTGACCGTCATGGATGCGGTTCAGGCCGCCACCGTAGGTTCCTACCCAGAGCGTACGGGTGGCCTTGTCCTCGTATACGGCACGTGCAAAGCGCGAGGACAGTCCTTCGCGGGGCGTCCAACGCTCGACGATCCGGCCGGCAACCAGCCGCCACACGCCATGGTCGCCGACAAACCAGTCGCCCCCGCTCGCAGCCGGCACCACACTGTTGACGGTCGTGCCCTCCAGGGCCTCGATGCGATGCTGGTCGATGATGCGTGCTTCGCCATCGACCTTGATCTCGAAGGTGGAACGTCCCGAGCCGACGAGCAGGCGTCCATCCGCCTGCTGCCACACGTTGATCGGCACTTCCGCCGGCCAAACTCCGACCTGCCTGGATACGCCCGCCTTCAGGCGTATCAGACGTCCCTCCGCCGTTCCCACCCAGAGCGCGGCTTCCTGGTCCAGCGCCAGGCTGGTAATGCATTTATTCTCCTGCTCCAGCTGGATCGGCACGCGCGACGCGCGGCCGTCGGGCCGCCAATGACGCAACCCACCACACGCCGATCCGAGCCACAGGCCATCAGCGCCATCCGAGATCGTCGCGCGCCCGGCCATGTTCACCCCCGACATGGGCGCCGGGATCAATCCGAACAAGGGCTGGCGCACGCGCAGCAGTCCCTTGCTGCCGCTGCCTACCCACAGATTGCCTTCATCGTCCCGCCCCAGGCTGGTGATGCCCATGCCGAACAGTTCCGGGATATCCCGCCATTTCCCGGCACCACGCTCCTGGACCAGTTGCCCGGAGGCCAAGGACACCCACCATCGGCCCTCCAGGTCCTGCACGGCCGCCAGCGGACTGGTCACACCGAGCGGCCACCATTGCCCACGCCGGGGATCGTACCGATAGAGCGCGTGTTCCGTGCCGACGAGCAGATCGTCGCCGCTGGCCTTCAGCACCCGGACCTTTCTGCCGTCATCGGGCAACGCAATGCGGCGAAGCCGTCGATCGACCACGACGAAGAAACCCGAGTCTCCGCCCACATGGACATGCCCCTGCGCGTCATGCGCCAGACGCATATAGCCGGTGCCTCCGGCATCAAGCCAGGTCTCGCGCCGATGCCCGGGATCCAGATGCAGCAACCCGGCACTGCTGGCAATCCACAGTGTCCGGTCGGGGGCCTGCAGAATGTCGTTGACCTGGCAGACGCCGCCGCAGATCGGCAGGTGATGAAACACACCCTGCTCGTACACGCTCAACCCGGCGTCCTGCGTGCCGATCCACAACCGGCCCTCGTCGTCCTCATGCAGCGCCAGGATGCGATCGCTGGCCGGCCCCGATCGCGCCGTGCTTTCCGAATCCGGCATGTCGGGCGAGGGTCTTTCGCGAAACACCGTGAACGTCAGGCCATCGAAGCGTGCCAGGCCACCGAAGGTGCCGATCCAGAGATAACCGTCGCCGGTCTGGACCACCGCGTTCACGCCCGACTGCGGAAGTCCATCATCGCCGCTGAAAGCCCGCAGTCCCACCCGATGCTCGGCCTCCACCTCCGGCAGCGCCGAGGCAGGAGCACACAGCACAAGCAGGCCTGCAATCAACAGTCCCCGCCACGACCAGCATCCCAGGGTTCTCACACCGCTTTACTCGCCATCAGCAGGATGCCGCCGTGACCGGCTACCAGTTCAATACGTAACCCACACCGCGCACGGCGCGCAGCGGGAGCTCTTCTTCGGCAAGCTGCTGGCATTTCCTGCGCAGGCGATGGATCAGCATTTCCAGCCGATGCGGATCGAAGTCGTGCG
Source organism: Pseudomonas sp. GW821-FHT07E12 (assembly GCF_058986605.1). Lineage (NCBI taxonomy): Bacteria > Pseudomonadati > Pseudomonadota > Gammaproteobacteria > Pseudomonadales > Pseudomonadaceae > Pseudomonas > Pseudomonas sp. GW821-FHT07E12. The sequence continues at coordinate 37,680 of NZ_JBYSVX010000036.1, forward strand.
CGTTCTTGACCAGACGCGCGATCAACGCCTCGCGCGGTACCGGCGTGCCGGTCGATGCCGTCAGCATCGCCATGATCTGCCGCTCGGCCAGGTTCATCTCGATTTCGATACCGCGTGGCGTCAAGATGCACCAGCCTCTCTCGTCCAGGCGCCATTTCGCATGTACAGGCGCCTCGTGTGTATCCGGAACGATCCAGCGGGCCAGGTTGCGCAACGTCGCCACGACCTCTTCCATGTCGACCGGCTTGGCCAGATAGGCATCGGCTCCGGCGCGCAGGCCGCGCATGCGATCCTGGCCGGAATCGTAGCCGGTCAACATCACGATCCCGACGCGGGAAGACAGGCTGCGCAGATGCGTGGTGATGCTGAAACCATCTTCGTCGGGCAGGCCGACATCGAGCAGCACAAGATCATAAGAATGGCGAGTCATCGATCTGTACAGATCCAGCGCTGCTGCCATCCCCACGACGGAGAAACCGGACTGCGCCAACACCGGTACAAGCACCTCTTCCCTGAAGACGCGATCATCCTCCACCACTGCAAGCGTGGGCAGCCGACGTGCGGCCGCCATCAAGCCAGCGCCCACCATTGGTTATTTCTCCCCAGGGAAACCAAGAACAGCTTCCAAAAAAAACGCGGGCACGCTTCAGGTTTTCCGCATCGGATCAAAGTAGCACGGCCCCTTTTCGATGGAGCTGGGCAGGCTTGTTTTCCGTGATCAATATCACGCCGAAATCATCGCCTGTGCTGGCGATCACAAGCACGATCCAGCACCGGGGATTGACCCCGCATCCGCTCCAGATGAGTGATCGCTCGAAGCATCGGTGCGGCGCGTGCTCCCGCCTCCATACCACTCACGGCACTACCAACGGCTCGGTCGCGTGAGCCCGGTGCAACCACTGCACGAAATCCGGCGCGGGCGGCAGCGTCACCTCACCGATCCGCGATACCGCCACGCCCGGCGACCACGAGTTCATCGCCACCGCACCGGCCAGCGCTGCAAGATCGTCCAGCCTCAGCACCTGCTCGCGTTGCGGCACGCCCAGTTGCCGCAACTGGCGTCGGACAATGCCCATGGTGATGCCCGGCAGCACATCGGCAACCGGCCACACCACGGCAGAGCCATCCCAGAACGCCAGATTCCAGATCGTCGCCTCGGCCACGCGCCCGGCCGGATCGATGAAGGCGGCATCGTCGAAACCCTGCGCGACCGCCTGACGCAGGTACCAGGTCTTGGCGACTTCACCCACGTGCTTGTGACGCGCCAGCACGCGCTGGTGCTCGACCGCCGCCAGCGCCAGCGGCCCGACCGGCGGCTGTGCCGGCGCATCGGTGCGCACCAGCAGTTCCGGTGTACCCGCATCGGCGGCGCTGAACTCACCGGTGCGCGGGTACATCGTCGCGGTCAACGAGATATCCGGCGGCGACTGCGCCAGCGCCTGCCGCAATCGCGCACGTACCTCGGCATCGGCCATGGCATGGCCGTACAGCGCCAGCGAGGCCTCGCGCAGCCGCTGCAGGTGCAGATCCAGACCGCGCACGCCGCCGTCGCGGACCTGCATCGCGGTGAAGTGTGCATAGCCGGCGAACGCCAGCGGTGCCAGGTCCTCGGCAGTGGCGGGACGATCGCCGTGTAGCACCACGCGGCGGACAGGCTGCGCTGCTGGCATGGCCAGCAACTGCCGGGCCTTGAACGTCTGATCCATTGAAGCGTCTCCACAAGAAAGTCGGGACGCAGACGCTAAACTCTGACACCACTGTCAAGGTCAAGCGCGGAGCGCTTCTGTCATGAAAATCGGCGAACTGGCACGCCGCAGCGGCCTCAGCGAGCGGATGCTGCGCTACTACGAACAAGCCGGACTGCTGAGCCCGGCCCGCACCGAAGCCGGCTATCGCGATTACGGCGAGACCGAACTGCTGATGGCGCAGCGCATCCGCCTGCTCAGCACGTCCGGGCTGAAGATCGAGACGATCCGGGTGCTGCTGCCCTGCATGCGCGACGAGCCGTGGCCGGCCTTCAAGCCCTGCTACGAAATCCGCGACGCGCTCGGCCAGGCACTGGCCGGACTGGACGAGAAGCTGGGCACCCTCACCGCCAGCCGCAGCTTGGTGGCTGGCTTCCTGCATGATCTGGGCGGCGAATCCGGCCCACGGTGAACGCATCCGGCCCCTTCGGTTATTTGCGAAAGAATTCAGCCGCAGGGCTCACCGGGAGCGCGGCACTTACTCATGTCCTCCCAAAGGCGTGATGCGTGGGAGAGGTCGTCACGCCTCTTCTGATGCGCTCGCCGGCTCACGCGCCGGCGGGAATACCTGCGCGAAATGCGCACTGACGGCAGCGCGGACGCCAGCAGCCGCGGCCAGCGTCACGTTCCCCATCGGATTGGCGAGATCACCTGCCGCGTAGATACCTGGCACGCTGGTGTGCTGCATGGCATCCACCTCGACGCTGTCGCCCATAGGGCCGGTGACCATCTTGCAACCCAGTTGCTGGGCAAGATCTGCCGATGGTTGCAGCAGCGGGGCGACAAACAGACCGGCAAGGCTGATCACGCGGCCGTCTTCAAGCTGGACCCCGTCCAGACCCGGCGCACAGCCCAGCAACGCGCGGATCGGTGTGCTCTCAATGCGGGTGCCACGTGCCACCAGCGCTGCACGCTGCTCGTCGGTGGGTTCAAACAGTCCTTGGGTGAACAGCGTGGTCGGCCCCCAATCCGGCAACAGCATGCCGCCGTGGAAGGCCATCTCGTTCCGCGCCAAAACCCCGATCGGCTGCCGATCAAGCTCGAATCCATGACAGTAAGGACAATGCAGCACGCTGTGCCCCCATCGCTCGGCCAGCCCAGGCAGGTCGGGCAGGATGTCGCGAACGCCGTAGGTCAGGATCAACTGCCGCCCCACCCAGGCGCGACCGTCCTGTGTGGTCACACGGAATCCAGCCCCGCCCGCACTGGCCGTGTGAGCGATGCCTTGCAGCAACTCGACAGTCTCGTATTTGCCCAGATCAGCCATGGCCTGGGCCAGGATGTCCGACGGCGGCTTGCCGTCCTGCCCCAAAAACCCGTGAGCGAGCGGCGAGAACCGGTTGCGTGGCAGCCCGCTGTCGATGACGGCCACCCTTTTTCTCGCCCGGCCCAACTGTGTGGCCGCCGCAAGTCCGGCAAAACTGCCGCCCACCACCATCACGTCATAGCTGCTCATGATCTCGAACCCCGGCCATCAAGTAACATTGAATGTTACATAATGACGTCCGGCATTCAACACCACGTACCTCATAAAGTTACGAGAGTTAGAATGCGCTCAGTGTTTTGAAACCGATGGGGTCATGCCTTGCCTCGCGATACCCGCATGTCCCGCATGCTGCATGTGCTGATCCACATGGATCGGCACGTCAAACGCCCCACTTCCGAGCAGCTCTCCAAGATGCTGGGTACCAATCCGGTAGTGGTACGCCGGATGATGGCCGGACTGCGCGACAAGGACCTGGTCCGTTCCGACAAGGGCCACGGCGGCGGCTGGGAGCTCACCGTACCGCTGAGCCGGATCTCGCTGCTGGATATCTACGAGGCCATCGGTCACCCGCAGTTGTTCAACATCGGCCCGCAGGCCGAGTTCTCGCCCTGCCTGGTTGAACAAGCCGTAGATGCACGCATCAACGCCACGCTCACTGCCGCCGAGCAGGCGGTGCTTGAGCAGTTCGGGACGATAACGGTGGAAGACGTGGCGCGGGACTTCGAGGCCAAGGGCGGACATTGGCCAGCGTCCGAAGCGCCAGCCTGTGGCTCTGAGCAAGCCGAACAAGCGGATTCGACACGCTCAATGCCAGAGACGCATTGACGCGAGGTCTCGCAGCCAATCTCCCGGATCAGACCGCGATCGGCGCGCAACTTCGCGGGAGGTCGCATTACGCGGTGAAGCTGCATCTTCAAACAGTCGTCACGTGCCGGATATATCAATCGCGAATTGACCCCCTGAGTTTGCCAAGGTCCAGACACGCCAACCCGGGCTGCCACACACCGCGTCGATAGCCGCCATTCAGTGGCGTCCGGGCATCACAAAATTCAAACAAACGCTTCAAACGCGATTAACTTCGCCGATCTGGACAGTATCCGCCGGTTGGCGCAGACTTCCGCCCTTTCCAATCGACCGCCCCCATGGCTCGACTGCTGCTGCTCCACGGCCCCAACCTCAATCTGCTCGGCACCCGCGAACCGGACGTCTACGGTCACGCCACGCTGGCGCAGATCGATGACGCCCTGGTCGCCCAAGCGGCGGCGGCGGGACACGACCTGATGGTGCTGCAGTCCAATGCCGAGCACGTGCTGGTGGAACGCATCCACGCCGCACGCACCGACGGCACCGCATTCATCCTGATCAACCCGGGCGCGTTCACCCATACCTCGGTCGCGCTGCGCGACGCGCTGCTGGGCGTCGCCCTGCCGTTCGTGGAGCTGCACCTGTCCAACCCGCATGCGCGCGAGCCGTTCCGCCACCACAGCTACCTCAGCGACAAGGCGGTGGGTGTGATCTGCGGCTTCGGCGCCGACAGCTACCGGCTGGCGCTGGACGGCGTGATCGCACGCCTGGGGCGCGAGGCGTGATCCGTCCGCTCCCGCGCTGCGCCCACGCGCGTCCGCTTTGCCCTTTCCTGCCGTAGCCGCCGCGCCACGCGCGCGACCCGGCTCCCGCTTTCCCGTTGCACCTACCACGAGGCCGTCATGGATCTCCGCAAAATCAAGAAACTGATCGACCTGCTCGAAGAATCCAATCTCGCCGAGATCGAGATCAAGGAAGGCGAAGAGAGCGTCCGCCTGGCGCGTACGCCGAAGGGCACCACGCTGGCCGCGCCGGCGCCGCAGTACCTCCCCGCCCCGGTTGCCGCGCCGGCGCCGGCCAGCATGCCGATGACCTCGCCGACCGAAGCCTCCACCGGCGGCAGCGCCAAGCCCGGCAATGCCCTGCCCGAAGGCCACGTGCTGCGCGCACCGATGGTCGGCACGTTCTACGCCTCGCCCTCCCCGGACAAGCCCGCGTTCGTCACCGTCGGCCAGACCGTCAAGGCCGGCGACACCCTGGCGATCATCGAAGCCATGAAGATGTTCAACCCGATCGAAGCCGACGCCTCCGGCACCATCGTGGCGATCCTCGGCGAGAGCGGCCAGCCGGTCGAGTTCGACCAGCCGTTGTTTGTAATTCAGTAACCGGGATTGGGGATTCGTGATTTGGGATTCGCAACAGCGACCGCATCAGCGCCTGGAAGTCTGGCGCGATGCCATGTCGTTGGTCGAAGCGATCTACCACTTCACGGATGGTTTCCCCGATACCGAACGGTTCGGACTGACTGCTCAGATGCGCAGGGCAGCGATCAGCGTCCCATCCAACATCGCAGAAGGTGCAGCACGGCGTTCAACCGCCGAATACCTGCGCTTTCTGTCCATGGCGCGCGGCTCGCTGTCGGAACTGGATACTCAGCTGCAACTGGCCGTGCGCCTGCAGTTTTCTGCTGCCGACGTGGCCCCGACCGGGCTGATGGATCGAACCTTCTCCCGACTCAACGCCCTGATTCGTTCTCTGGACAACGCGCGCTCGATCCGCGAGCCCGATGCCGTCTACGAATCCCCAATCCCGAATCCCCAATCCCATGCTAGATAAAGTCGTCATCGCCAATCGAGGCGAAATCGCGCTGCGCATCCTGCGCGCGTGCCATACGCTGGGCATCCGCACGGTCGCGGTGCACTCCACCGTCGACCGCAACCTCAAGCACGTGGCGATGGCCGACGAGTCGGTCTGCATCGGCCCGGCGCCGTCCAGCGAGAGTTACCTCAACATCCCGGCGCTGATCGCCGCGGCCGAGGTCACCGACGCGCAGGCGATCCACCCCGGCTACGGCTTCCTGTCGGAGAACGCCGACTTCGCCGAGCGCGTGGAGCAGTCCGGCTTCATCTTCATCGGGCCCAAGGCCGACACCATCCGCCTGATGGGCGACAAGGTCGAGGCGATCCGCGCGATGAAGGCCGCCGGCGTGCCGTGCGTGCCCGGCTCGGGCGGCCCGCTCGGCGAAGACATCGTCGCCAACACCAAGATCGCCCGCGAAATCGGCTATCCGGTGATCATCAAGGCGGCGGGCGGCGGCGGCGGGCGCGGCATGCGCGTGGTGCACACCGAGAGCGCGCTGAAGGCCGCGATCGAGACCACCAAGAGCGAGGCCAAGGCGGCTTTCAGCAACGACCAGGTCTACATGGAGAAGTTCCTGGAGAACCCGCGCCACATCGAGATCCAGGTGCTGGCCGACGGCCAGGGCAACGCGATCCACCTCGGTGAGCGCGATTGCTCGATGCAGCGTCGCCACCAGAAGGTGGTCGAGGAAGCACCGGCGCCGGGCATCACCGAGGAACTGCGCAACGAGATCGGCAAGGTCTGCGTGGAAGCCTGCATCCGCATCGGCTATCGCGGCGCCGGCACGTTCGAGTTCCTGTTCGAGAACGGCCGCTTCTACTTCATCGAAATGAACACCCGCATCCAGGTGGAACATCCGGTGACCGAGCGCATCACCGGCATCGATCTGGTGTGCGAGCAGCTGCGCATCGCCGCCGGCCGCAAGCTGACCATCAAGCAGAGCGACATCGTGCTGCGCGGTCACGCGATCGAGTGCCGCATCAACGCCGAGGACCCGGACACGTTCATGCCCAACCCGGGCCTGATCACCGCGTTCCACCCGCCGGGCGGCCCGGGCGTGCGCGTGGATACGCACATCTACAGCGGCTACAAGGTGCCGCCGAACTACGACTCGATGATCGGCAAGCTGATCGTGCACGGCCCGGATCGCGAGACCGCGATCGCGCGCATGCGCGTGGCCCTGAGCGAGATGGTCGTGGACGGCATCAAGACCAACATCCCGCTGCAGCAGCGCATCATGCGCGACAAGGGCTTCCAGGCCGGTGGCCAGAACATCCACTACCTGGAAAAGCGCCTGGCCGAACGCAAGAACCAGTCGATCGCACTGGTCTGAGCCTCAACGCCAGACAAGCAAAATGGCAAAGAAAAAGGCGGGGAATTCCCCGCCTTTTTCATGCCTGCCGAATCAGTGCCGTCAATGCACCGTGGGCGCCTTCTGCTGGCTGCCCACGACCGGCACGATCCCGTTCTGCGAGCGTGGATCAACGATCGTCATCGTCTCGGTGGAGCCGTCCGGCCAGACGATCTGGAAGGTCGAACCGGTTGGCAGCGAGGAAAACGGCAGGCCGCTCTGCGCGCGGTACACCGCCGCCGCCTGCGCCGCGCCACCGCGCCGGACCTGCTCGTCGCTGTCGACCTTGGTCAGCCGCACCTGCGCAAGATCGCGATAGCGGTTATCGGCGGTATCGATCATCACGATACCCACCGCCGCGGCCGAATACGCCGCGAACAGCCCCACCATCAACCAGAACTTGGCACCGTAGAGCCAGCGTCGGTAATTCATGACTTCACTCCCTCTCCCTTGACCAAGGAGGTGATCAACTCATCCATCCTGCTCGCCCCTTGCCGTGGCACTGCTGCGTCGTAAACGAAAGACTCGAAATCCTGCGAGCTGTCCTGCGAACAGATCCCGGCATTGGCGCAGTAACTCGTCATCAACGAACCACCTGCATCGCAATCCAGTCCCAGCCGGCATGCCGCGATCTGCCAGGCCAGTTCCGCGTACTGGTCGCCTGCGACGTAATCGCGATAGGCGTCATCGCCGCTGGCGCGTGCGCCCATCGCCGGCGACAGTGCCAGATAGGCCTCCGGGTCGCGCGAGGCCAATACGCGTTCGACCAGACTGCGTTTATAGGCCGTGGAGCTGTCCAGAGGCTGACCGGCGGCCAACAACGCGGCCTCGGCGGCCAGGCTGCCGGCCTGGGCTGCCTGAATACGTTGCCCCAGCACCTGCTGCGCTGACAACCCGTCCCGCGGGGTGAAACCGGCACAGCGGGCGGCCAGGCGCGTCCGCGCGGCCAGCATCGCATTCATCGCGGCGGCCTCACGCCGCGCGATCCACTGGCTGTCGGCCTGGTAACCGGCCGGATCGAGCGCGTAACCGGTGCAGTAGTCGTAAACCCGGCTCAGCAGCCAGCCGGCATCGGCGTCGCCGCCCGTCGCTCGCCCGGCCAGTTGCTGCGCGTAGTGATAAAGATCGGCGTCCGCTTCCAGGCCCGCGCGCTGATCGAGCGGCAGACCGGCCCCGACCGCCACGTCGCGACGGAGCTCGGCACGCAGCCGCGGCGCCTGATAGCGCACATCCTGCACGGGCATCTGCACCTCGCCACCGGCGATCGCCTCACCCGGATGCGAGGAAAGCCCATGCTGCCACCACGCCGCCGCGAGCAGCACGGCGGGCGCAAGCAACATCAACAGGTTGCGGGCACGAACGGAAGGCATCGGATCGATTCGTAAAACGCCCCGGCTTCGAAAGCAGCCGCCGCGGCAATGGGGCCCAGTCTAGGGTCAGCACGTATCCCCGAACAGGTCGGGAACTTCGGCGGACCCTACCACACGATGCCGCCGCTGGCCTGTGCCCCCTGCGGCGGGCCGGGCGGTCGTCTACGATGTGCACCCCCTCGCCGCTCGCGAAACCGCCATGCCGTTCCTCGAACTGACCCTGCACTGCACCGAAGCCACCCAACCGCGTTTCGAGAACGCGCTGGAGGACGTCGGCGCGCTGGCGGTCACCCTGCTCGACGCCGATGCCGACACCAGCAACGAGCACGCGATCCTGGAACCGGGCGTCGGCGAGACGCCGCTGTGGAACGCGCTGGTGCTGACCGCGCTGTTCCCGGCCGAAACCGATGCATTGGCATTGCTGGCGGCGCTGGAAGCGTTCGATCCCGGCCTGGACTGGGCACAGGTGGCGTTCCGTCAGGTCGAGGACGAGGACTGGGAGCGCGCCTGGCTGGACCAGTTCCAGCCGATGCAGTTCGGCGCCCGCACCTTCATCGTGCCGTGGAACCACGAATTGCCCGAGGACGCGCAGAGCGCCGATGCCGCGGTGGTGCGGCTGGATCCGGGCCTGGCGTTCGGCTCGGGCACGCATCCGACCACCGCGCTGTGCCTGCGCTGGCTCGACACACTCGCCGAACAAGGCGAACTGCAGGGCCGCGACGTGCTCGATTTCGGCTGCGGCTCGGGCATCCTCGCGCTGGCCGCACTGAAGCTCGGCGCCGCCAGCGCGGTCGGCGTGGACAACGATCCGCAGGCGTTGCTGGCCACCCATGACAATGCCGAGCGCAACCAGGTCGGCGCGCGGCTGGCGGTGTATCTGCCGCAGGACGAACCGGTGCGTCGCTATCCGGTCGTGGTCGCCAACATCCTCGCCTCGGCGCTGGATGCCCTCGCCGAGACCCTGGCCGCGCGTGTCGCGGCAGGTGGCCGGATTGCCCTGTCGGGCATCCTGCACGGCCAGGAGGGCGAACTGCTGGAGCGCTATGCGAACTGGTTCGACGACTTGCAGGCAACCCAGGATGGCGACTGGATGCGCATCGACGGCCGGCGCCGTGGCTGAAGCCATGTTTGAATAGCGTCCTGTCCGCGCCGGTCACCGCCTTCCCCGCATGAGCGACGAGAAAAAGTCTCCGCACTCGCTGGCCGCGTTCCTGCGCGGCCCCGCGCCATCGCCCGATGCGCCACCGGAGGCGGGCACGCCTGCGGTCGTCGTCGCGGATATGGGTGTGGACACGACACCCGTGCACGTCGACGTCGACGACGACGCGGTTTCCGACAGCGATGACGCATGGAATGCGCAGGCAACCGCCGCGCAGATCCCGACACTCGAGCAGATCGCCCAACGGCCAACGGCATCGCTGGAAAGCACACCGAGTTTCATGCGACCCGCCCGCACCAGCGCGGTGCAGCGCAGGACACCGTTCTGGCAATGGCCGGTACTGGTGGGCCTGGCACTGCTGCTGGCGATGCAGATGCTGGTGGCTGATCGCGCCCGGCTCGCGGCCGATGCCGGTTGGCGACCGGTGCTGGCGACATTGTGTGCTGCGCTGCGTTGCAACTTGCCGCCGTGGCACGAACCGACGGCCTTCACCATGCTCAACCGCGAAGTGCGCCCGGCCGCCGACCAGCGCGGCGTGCTGCAGGTCCAGGCCAGCTTCCGCAATGACGCGCGCTGGGCACAGGCCTGGCCGCAGCTGCAGCTGTCGCTGTCCGATGCCGATGGCCGCGTGATCGGCAGCCGCGTGTTCTCGCCGCAGGAATATCTCGGCCTGCCGGCGCCACCCGACGGCACGCTTGCACCAGGTCAGGGCACCCAGATCGCCTTCCGCGTGCACGAACCGGCCGCCAGCACCGCTGCGTTCGGGTTCGAGTTCCGCTGATCGAGCGGTCGTGCCGAATGTGCGCGTGCATGCCCCCGCCGCTCGCGCTAGACTCACCCCCCCTCCGGTGATGCTCCCCCGCATCCCGATCCACTGTTTTTTCGGGGACCCCCTTGAACGCTGCCACCACTCGTCCTGACATCAGTCGAGGCGCGCCGAAGTCGCCGTTGCGCGAACACGTCGCGCAATCCGTCCGTCGCTATCTGCGCGACCTGGACGGCAGCGAGGCCGATGACGTCTACGAGATCGTGCTGCGCGAGATGGAGATTCCGCTGTTCGTGGAAGTGCTCAACCACTGCGAGGGCAACCAGAGCCGCGCCGCGGCGATGCTGGGCATCCACCGCGCCACGCTGCGCAAGAAGCTCAAGGAATACGGGCTGGCGTAACGCCCCTGTAGGAGCGGCTTCAGCCGCGATGGGGCTTTACCGGTGAAGCGTTCGCGGCTAAAGCCGCTCCTACAAAGAGCCCACCGGCCATGGCGGCTTGGCCGGCCCGGTACAATACCGGCCCGCTCCGCTCCCACCCGTTCCCCATGTCCGCTGATTTCCTGCCCGTACGTCGGGCATTGCTGTCCGTTTCCGACAAGACCGGCCTGATCGATCTGGCCCGCGCACTGGCCGCGCGCGGCGTCGAACTGCTCTCCACCGGCGGCACCGCCAAGGCGATCCGCGAGGCCGGCCTGCCGGTCAAGGACGTGTCCGAGCTCACCGGCTTTCCGGAAATGATGGACGGACGGGTCAAGACCCTGCACCCGCTCGTGCACGGCGGCCTGCTCGGCCGCGCCGGCACCGACGATGCGGTGATGGCCGAACACGGCATCGCACCGATCGATCTGCTGGTGCTGAACCTGTATCCGTTCGAATCGGTCACTGCCAAGCGTGATTGCACGCTCGCCGACGCAGTCGAGAACATCGACATCGGCGGCCCGGCGATGCTGCGCTCGGCGGCGAAGAACTTCGCACGCGTGGCGGTAGCGACCTCGCCGGACCAGTACGCCGCGCTGCTCGCCGAACTTGAAGGCAACGACGGCAAGCTCTCGGCCGCGCAGCGCTTCGCACTGTCGGTGGCCGCGTTCAACCGCGTCGCGCAGTACGACGCGGCGATCAGCAACTATCTGTCGGCGATCACCGACACCTCGAGCGACGTGCCCACGCGCGCTGCATTCTCGGCGCAGGCCAACGGTAGCTTCATCAAGGTCGCCGACCTGCGTTACGGCGAGAACCCGCACCAGCAGGCGGCGTTCTATCGCGACCTGTACCCCGCACCCGGCTCGCTGGCGACGTTCGAGCAACTGCAGGGCAAGGAGCTGAGCTACAACAACATCGCCGACAGCGATGCGGCGTGGGAATGCGTGCGCCAGTTCGACGTGCCCGCCTGCGTCATCGTCAAGCACGCCAACCCCTGCGGCGTCGCCGTCGGCGTGGCCTGCGGCGATGCCTACGAGCTGGCCTATGCGACCGATCCGACCAGCGCGTTCGGCGGCATCCTCGCCTTCAACCGCACGCTCGATACCGCCACCGCGCAGGCGATCCTGGACCGCCAGTTCGTCGAGGTGCTGATCGCGCCGGACTACGAGCCCGGCGCGCTGGAATACGCCAAGAAGAAGGCCAACGTGCGCGTGCTGCGCATTCCGCTCGCGGCATCGTCGAAGGGCTTCATCGACACCAAGCGCGTCGGCTCCGGCCTGCTGATGCAGACCGCCGATGATCGCGTGGTGACGCGCGATGAATTGAAGGTCGTGACCAAACTCGCACCGACCGAGGCGCAGTTCAGCGACCTGCTGTTCGCCTGGAAGGTCGCCAAGTTCGTCAAATCCAACGCGATCGTCTACGCCAAGGACAACCGCACGATCGGCGTCGGCGCCGGCCAGATGAGCCGCGTGTATTCGGCCCGTATCGCCGGCATCAAGGCCGCCGACGCGAACCTGGTGGTGGAAGGCTCGGTGATGGCCTCCGACGCATTCTTCCCGTTCCGTGACGGCATCGACGCAGCCGCGGCCGCCGGCATCAAGGCCGTGATCCAGCCGGGCGGCTCGATGCGCGACGCCGAAGTGATCGCCGCAGCCGATGAGCATGGCATCGCGATGGTGTTCACTGGCGTGCGGCACTTCAGGCATTGATACCGGCTGCGCCGGCATCAATCCCGAAGTTTGCTGCGCAAACTACGGGCCCCGGCCTTGCGCTCCCACACCCCATTCGCGCCTTCGGCGCGAATCGCCCCCTGACTCAGGGGGCTTTCCTTCGGAGACGTTGCTATGAAAGTGTTGGTCATCGGTTCCGGCGGTCGCGAACACGCGCTGGCCTGGAAGCTCGCTCAATCTCCGCGCGTCAGTGAAGTCATCGTCGCGCCGGGCAACGCCGGTACCGCGACCGAGGCCAAGTGCCGCAACGTGGCGATCAAGGTCACCGATCTCGATGGCCTGCTGAAGCTGGCGCAGGACGAAGCCGTGGCGCTGACCGTGGTCGGGCCCGAAGTGCCGCTGGTGCTTGGCGTGGTCGATCGCTTCCGCGCTGCCGGCCTGCACATCTTCGGGCCGACCGCCGCCGCCGCGCAGTTGGAAGGCAGCAAGGCGTTCGCCAAGGATTTCCTCGCCCGCCACAACATCCCGACGGCTTATTACGCGGTGCACACCGAGGTGGATGCGGCACTCGCCTACCTCCGCGAGAAGGGCGCGCCGATCGTGGTCAAGGCCGATGGCCTGGCCGCCGGCAAGGGCGTGATCGTGGCGATGACGCTGGCCGAGGCCGAGGCTGCGGTGCACGACATGCTCTCGGGCAATGCCTTCGGCGATGCCGGTGCGCGCGTGGTGATCGAGGAATTCCTCGACGGCGAGGAAGCCAGCTTCATCTCGATGGTCGACGGCACGCATGCGCTGCCGATGGCGACCTCGCAGGATCACAAGCGCGTCGGCGACGGCGATACCGGCCCCAACACCGGTGGCATGGGCGCCTACTCGCCGGCACCGGTGGTCACGCCCGAGGTGCATGCGCGGGTGATGCGCGAGGTGGTCGAGCCGACCGTGCAGGGCATGATCGCCGACGGCATGCCGTTCACCGGCTTCCTCTATGCGGGCCTGATGATCGATCAGAACGGCGCGCCGAAGGTGATCGAGTTCAACGTGCGCTTCGGCGACCCGGAAACGCAGCCGGTGATGCTGCGCCTGCAATCGGATCTGGTCGATCTGGTCGAAGCCGCGATCGACGGCAAGCTGCACGCAACCGAAGCACAGTGGACACCGCAACCGTCGCTGGGCGTGGTGATGGCCGCCAGTCCGTATCCGGAAGCGCCGATCACCGGCGATGTCATCACCGGCTTCGAGGCGGTACCGGCCAACGCCAAGGTCTTCCACGCCGGCACCACGCTCGATGCGCAAGGCCATGTGATCAGCGCCGGTGGCCGCGTGCTGTGCGTGGCCGCACTCGGTGAGAGCGTGTCGGACGCGCAGCGCAACGCTTACGCTGGCGTCGCCAGGATCCACTGGGCCAACGAGTTCCATCGCAATGACATCGGCTGGCGCGCGATCGAACGCGAACGCGGCTGAGTGACGCATGTTCGGTCCTGACACGATGTCCGGGCCGGCTGGCTGGCTCTGGCAAAAATGCATCGGCGCTTCACGCGAGCCGACGCCGCCCGGGATAATCTCGCCCGATCCCCCTGCGCAGCGTGCATGAACCGGTTCGAATCCCGCCTAGGCCTGCTGTGGGCCCACGAGAAAGCCAGTTACGGCCTGCGCGTGTTCATCGCGCTGGCCGTGGTGATGGGCACGTGCTGGCAGCGCCAGCAACTGCATGCGGTGCCGGCGATCTTCCTCGGCATCATCGCCAGCGCGATCGCCGAGACCGACGACAACTGGCTGGGTCGCAGCAAGGCGGTGCTGTTGTCGCTGCTGTGCTTCGCCGCCGCGGCGGCCAGCGTGGTGGTGCTGTTCCCCTATCCGCTGCCGTTCGTGCTGTGCCTGGCGCTGTCGACCTTCGCGCTGACCCTGCTCGGCGCACTCGGCGAGCGCTACGCCTCGATCGCCCAGGCCACCGTGGCCTTGGCGATCTACGCGATGATCGGCATGGACCAGCACGGCAGCCGCAGCCCGGAAGCCGCCTGGCAGGGCGCCGGACTGCTGCTGCTCGGCGCCACCTGGTACGGGTTGCTGTCGATCCTGTGGACGATCCTGTTCGCCAACCGGCCGGTGCGCGAGCGGTTGGCGCGGCTGTTCTTCGAACTCGGCCGCTTCCTGAAGTTGAAGGCCGACCTGTTCGAGCCGGTGCACCAGCGCGACCTGCACGCACACCGGTTGGCGCTGGCCGAGCAGAACGCGCGGGTGGTGGCCGCACTGAACGCCGCCAAGAACGCGATCATCAGCCGCTTCGGGCGCTCGGGCCGGCCCGGCGTGCAGTCCGGCCTGTACTTCCGGCTGTACTACATGGCGCAGGAATTCCATGAGCGCGCCAGTTCCTCGCACTATCCCTATGACGCGCTGACCGAGGCGTTCTTCCACAGCGACGTGCTGTATCGCTGCCAGCGCCTGCTCGCGCTGCAGGGCAAAGCCTGCGCCGCGCTCGGCGAGGCGATCCGGCTGCGGCGGACATTCGAGTACGGCGAGCAGACCCAGCAGGCCACCGCCGACCTGCGCGCCTCGCTGGACTTCCTGCACGCGCGCGGCGATGCGAAGCTCACGCGCCTGCTCGGCTCGCTGGAGCTGCTGGTGACCAACCTGCAGACGATCGAGCGCCGGCTCTCCGATGCCTCGCGCACGGACACCTCCGGCGAGACCGTCGATACCCACCTGCGCGACTCCTCGCCGCACACGCTGCGCGAGATGGCCACGCGCATCGGCCGCCAGCTCACCCCGACCTCGGTGCTGTTCCGCTACGGGCTGCGCATGGCGATCGCGCTGGCGGTCGGCTACGGGCTGATGAAGCTGATCCACGCCGACAACGGCTACTGGATCCTGCTGACCACCGCCTTCGTTTGTCGGCCCAACTACGGCGCGACCCGATTGCGGCTGGCGCAGCGCATCGCCGGCACGCTGCTCGGCCTGATCGCCACCTGGGCGCTGATGCAGCTGTTCCCCGGCACCGAGCTGCAGCTGCTGCTGGCACTGCTCGGCGCGCTGGTGTTCTTCATCACCCGCACCGACCGCTACATGCTCGCCACCGCCGCGATCACGGTGATGGCGCTGTTCTGCTTCAACCTGATCGGCAACGGCTTCGTGCTGATCTGGCCGCGCATGATCGATACCGTGATCGGCTGCGCGATCGCCGCGGCGGCCTCGTTCCTGATCCTGCCGGACTGGCAGGGCCGGCGCTTGAACGTGGTGATGTCCACCGTGCTGGCCGCCTGCGCACGTTATCTGGCGCAGGTGCTTGAGCAATACCGCAGCGGCATGCGCGACGACCTGCCGTACCGCATCGCGCGGCGCGACATGCACAACGCCGACGCCGCGCTGTCGGTGGCGCTGTCGAACATGCTGCGCGAGCCCGGCCGCTACCGCCGCAACCTCGACGCCGGCTTCCGCTTCCTGGCGCTGTCGAGCACTGTGCTCGGCTACCTCTCGGCACTAGGCGCGCATCGCGGCGAGTTGGCCGAAGACGCCACCAGCGGCACCGTCGCTGAAGCCGGCGGCTACCTGCAGCGCATGTTCGAAGGCCTCGCCCAGGCACTGTCACAACGCCAGCCACTGCCGATCGGCAACGAACCGGCCGAAATCGCCCTGGCCGAACGCCTGGAAACCGCCGACGCCGCACTGCCGGCCAAGCAGCAACTGGTCAACACCCAATTGGCGCTGATGCTGCGGCTGCTGCCCAAGCTGCGTGCTGCTGCCTCGGCAGTCGTGGACAGCCCGACGACGTGATCCAGCGGCGAACGCCGTAGAGCCGAGCTTGCCCGGCTCCGTCTTCATCCGGAGTTCCCCGAAGAGAAAAACGGCCCTAAGAGTGCTTCACCTCGGGCACCACATCGACGAACTCATTGCGCATCGTCAGCAGCGTCCACAACAGCGCCAGCACCGCGAATGCCGCGCCCGCCGCGACCACACCATTCCAACCCGCAGCCGCATACGCCGCCGCGCCAACGCTGGAGCCCACCGCACCACCGATGAAGTAGCAGGTGATGTAAGCCGAGGTGATGCGGTTACGCGCCGCCGGATCCAGCCGGTAGATCACGCTCTGGTTGCCGATGTGCACACCCTGCACCGCCACGTCGAGCAACAGCACGCCGACGATCAGTGCGATCAGCGAATGCGGGGCGATCACCAGCAGCCCCCAGGACACCAGCAGCATCAGCAACCCGCCCCACGTGACCCAATGCCCGGCCCCGTTGTCGGACAACTTGCCCGACAGGTTCGCGGCCAACGCACCGGCCGCACCGATCAAACCGAACATGCCGATCGTCGCCGTGCCATAGCCGTAATCCGGCCCGGACAGCAGGAACGCCAGCGTGGTCCAGAAGATGCTGAAGCCGGCGAACAGCAGCCCGCCCAGCACCGAACGCGCACGCAGCACCGGCTCGTCGCGCAACAACGCCAGCACCGACCCCACCAGCCGCAGATACGGCAGCGTGGCGTGGCCCGGATGCGCCGGCAGCCCACGCCACAGCAGCCCCGACACCACCAGGATCAGCCCCGCGGCGACCCAATAGATGGTCTGCCAGCCGCCCAGCCCGGCAAGCAGGCCGGACGCGGTCCGCGCCAGCAGGATGCCCAGCAGCAACCCGCTCATCACCGTACCGATCACCCGGCCGCGCTCATGCGGCACCGCCAGCGTCGCCGCGAACGGCACCAGGATCTGCGCACTCACCGACGCGGCACCGGTCAGCAACGTGCCCACCAGCAACAACGCAAAACCATGCGCACTGGCACTGATCAGCAGGCCGACCGCGCTCAGCGCGTACAGGCCGACGATCAGCTTGCGCCGATCCAGGCGATCGCCCAGCGGCACGATCAGCAGCAGGCCGGCCGCATAGGCCAACTGCGCGGTGGTGACGACCAGCCCGGCACGGCCGACAGGGATGCCGAAGTCGCGCGCCAGGATCTCCAGCAACGGCTGGGCGTAGTAATTGCTCGCCACCGCCAGTCCGGTCGCCATGGCCATCAGCAGCACCAGGCCACGCGAAAGCGGAGAGGAAGACGTATTCATGGAACACCCACACCAGCAAGTTCGATGGGCGGCAGTCTGGACACCTTGCATCCATCTTTCCAATGTATTGTTTTCACACAACCCATCTGATTTCGAGATCGCATGTTCAGCCTGCGCCAGCTTGAGTTCGCCGTCGCGGTGGCCGAGGAGGGCAGCTTCACCGCCGCCGCGACGCGCTGCCACACCGTGCAGTCCGCGCTCAGCCACCAGATCGCCAAGCTCGAAGAGCAACTGGGCGCGCGCCTGTTCGACCGCAACGGCCGGCGCGTACGCGTCACCGCCGCCGGCGAGGTGTTCCTGCACAACGCACGCCAGACCCTGCGTGCCGCGCAACGCCTGCAGGAAGAGATGGCCCAGACCATCGGGGTGGTACGAGGGCGCATCAACATCGGCCAGATTTCCTCGCTGACGACGGTCTCGGTGCCCGCGTTGCTGAGCGAGTTCCGCCACGCGCATGCCGAGGTCGACGTGCACCTGCGCACCGGCATGAGCGACGCACTGCTGCACGACCTCGCCGAAGGCCGACTGGACGTCGCCCTGGTCGGCGTCGGCCCGCATGTCGCCCTGCCCGAACAACGTCTGCTGCTGCACGAGGAAGGCCTGGCGCTGATCACCGCGCCGAACCACTCCCTCGCACGTCGACGCAGCGTCGCCCTGCGCGAACTCGACGACACCCCGATGGCCGGACTGATCCCCGGCGCCGGCGTACGCGGCATCGTCGACGCCGCCTTCGCCGAAGCAGGCCTGCACCAGCGACTGCAGTACGAAGTGACCCACGCCGACCTGATCCGCCAATTGGTCGCCGCAGACCTGGGCACCGCGATCGTGCCGCGCACGATGGCCGAAGTAATGGCCGAAGTAACGGTGATCAAACTCACCCCCGCCTTCCGCTTCCTCACCTACGCCTGCTGGAGCCGCGACCCCACACCCGCCGCACGCGCATTCGTGACATTGCTGCGCGAGCGTTCCGAACGGACTTAGGCCCAACAGCCAAGCATTGCGGTTGCGGTTGCGGTTGCTGTGGCCGTTGCTGTGGCCGTTGCTGTTGCTGTTGCTGTTGCTCGTGATTTTGCTGTTGCTCTTCGCCTTTGACTTACGGGGGCCCCTGCCGCAGCGGCGGAGCCGACGGGAAAAACCCGAAGGGCGACGTGCATGGATGCACGTCGTTTTCTGCCGCGACAGGAAGTCGCGTCAGAAAATCCCGTCGGCTCCGCGGACCCGTAGCGAAGCGTAGGGCG